>JAZOAS010000113.1:0-10110 GCA_045595605.1 Eubacteriales bacterium | reverse complement strand
CAACAGTTTCACTCTTGAGGATATTGCGGGAAGTCTGTTTTTAAGCAAATACTATATGAGCCATATGTTCAAGAAAGAAACGGGGATTTCCGTAGGAGAAATGGTATTCATCAAAAAAATGGAATATGCCGATATCCTTCTCTCGTCGGGCGTGCCTGCGCAAAGGGTAAGCGAGCTTGTCGGGTTTAATTCGTACTCGGCATTTTTCCGTATATATAAGCGTATCAAAGGCCATTCTCCGCAGACGAAGCTTGCGGAGAAACGTGGGAGAGATGAAAAATGACAAGCTGTAACCTCTGTCCCCGCAGCTGCGGAGTGAACCGTGAAGAGGGAAAACTCGGATATTGCAGAGAAAGTAATGAAATCAAAATCGGCAGAGCGGCGCTCCATTTCTGGGAAGAGCCTTCAATTTCGGGTGAGAAGGGATCGGGAACGGTTTTCTTTTCGGGGTGCAACCTCGGTTGTGTCTTTTGTCAGAACTACCCTATAAGCCACGAAAATTCCGGCAGAAAAGTGACAACAGATGAGCTTACCGAAATATTTCTCGACTTGCAGAAGCAGGGCGCGCATAACATAAACCTCGTGACGCCTACGCACTTTGCGCTTTCTATAAAGAAATCTCTTGAACTTGCGAAAAAAAGAGGGCTTACGGTACCTGTGGTTTATAACTGTGGCGGGTATGAGAGCGTAGAGGCGCTGAGAGCGCTTTCGGGGCTTGTCGATATCTACATGCCTGATTTTAAATACTTTGATGATAAATACGCAAGGAAGTATTCAAACGCGCCGGATTATTTTGAGATAGCGAAAGCGGCACTTTCTGAAATGTACCGTCAGGTTGGAAGAAATCAATTTTCGGATGACGGAATGATGAAAAAAGGTGTCATAGTTCGTCATATGATGCTTCCGGGGCTTATTTTTGACTCGAAGAAGGTAATTGATTATCTCTATGAAACATACGGCGATGATATTTACATAAGCATAATGAGCCAATATACGCCGATGCCGTGGGTAGAAAAATACCCGGAGATTAACAGGAAAGTGTCTCAGGAGTATTACAACACCCTCGTCGAATATGCGCTTGAAAAGGGTATAAAAAACGCGTACATCCAGGACGGCGAGTCGGCAGAAGAAAGCTTTATTCCTGAGTTCTACAAAGAATAAACCGAGCTGTGGCCAATCAGCTCGGTTTTTGTTTAGCTTGGGTCACCGTATGAGGAGAGTGCCGCCTCGTCCATAAGAATAATTTTCAGGTCTTCTTCTCTTCCGTTACGGTAAACGGTGAGGGTAACTTCGTCACCCGCTTTGAAGTTATCGCGGATTTTCTTTATCTCGGCCGTCGAGGAGAGCTTTGTGCCGTTCATCTTAGTAATGACATCGCCGCGGCGAAGTCCCTTCTTGAAGGCGTCAGCGTAGGGGTGGACATATTCGACATAAAGTCCTTCGGGAAGTCCGTAGAAAGCAGCATCTCTTGCGCCGATGCTCTGTCCGTTGATTCCGATTGACGGACGGCCTTTGATGTAGCCGTTTGAAATAAGCTCGTCAATTATGGGTTTTGCGGTGTTTATCGGGATAGCAAAGCCGAGCCCTTCGTAATACGAGATTCCGACCTTGACGGTATTGATTCCGATAACCTGACCAAATTCGTTGACAAGCGGTCCGCCTGAGTTTCCGGGGTTGATTGAAGCATCGGTCTGAATGAGTGTCATCGTACGGTCCTCGATGACGATGTCGCGGTTTATAGCGGAGATTATGCCTGATGTAACCGTGTTCTGAAGCTGAAGCCCCGCGGGGTTTCCGATTGCGATTGCAGGGTCGCCCTGTTCAAGCTTATCTGAGTCGCCAAACTCGGCAGCGGGAAGATCTTTTGCATCTACCTTTATGACGGCAAGGTCTGTTCTTGCGTCAGTACCGATAAGTCGGGCAGGGTAGTTTGTTCCGTCATCGAGGACGACAGTGATTGTTGTCATGCCTTCGATTACATGGTTGTTTGTAATGATGTATCCGTCGGCTGACATGATAATTCCCGAGCCAACTGACGAAGAAGAGAAGCTCTGCGAGCTCTGGCAGGTAACACCTACGACAGATGCTCTGACCTTCTGTGAAATCTGCTTGACGGTCAGTGCACCGTCTGTTGTCTTCGCACCGTCAGAAATTGGGGAATCGTTCTGAATAAGATGCTCCTTGATATCGTCATCGGTTATTTCGTCGATTATTTCGTTTCTTATAATCGAAGGGCCCTCGGGCGAAACCTTGAAGAAAGCGATAATCAATGTGACTGAAACTACAAGATAAAGCGCACCTACAACACAGAGAAGCGCGATAATCCAGCTCGGAGTTTTTTTGTGCTTATACTCCATGTTTATCGAGCTTTTTTGAGTTTCGTTTTCGTTATTTTCGTTGTAAAAATCGTTATTCATATCGTGTACCTCCTGTATATGAAACTATTTTCTAATCTCTTTTGGAATAGTGAAATAAAACTCCGTAACACCGTCAAGGCTTTTGGCGTGTATTTTGCCGTTGTGTTTGCTGATGATTGTTTTTGCGATATACAAACCAAGTCCGAGACCTGATTTATCCTTCGAACGGGAGGAGTCTGCTTTGTGGAAACGGTCGAAAACATATGGGAGCTGTGAGTTTGGGATTTCCGCACCGTAGTTCTTAACTGAGAAGGAAACCGTGTTTCCCCGTTCAGAAACCAAAAGGTCAATATGTGAGTCGTTTTCCGAAAACTTGAGAGCGTTATCGGTGAGGTTGTAAACAACCTGATAGAGCGCGTCCTCATTTGCTTCAACCGATATTGGATGGAGCGGAAATTCTATATTGATTTTAATATCGTTTTCTTCTGTGCGTTTTTCAAAGTTTTCGCAAACGCGTTTAATCATCTCGCAGAAATCAAATGTCGTGCTCTGCTCGGTGACATCACTGCTCTGAAGAACGGTGATGTCAAGCATGCGGCTGACGAGACGCGAAAGCCTGTGAACCTCGTCTGAAACAATCTGAAGATAATGGTCTTCGCGCTCTTTGGGGATTGTTCCGTCTAAAATTCCGTCAACAAAGCCTGTTATCGAGGTCATGGGGGAGCGAAGCTCGTGTGAAACATTTGCTATAAAGTCCCGTCTTAAGACCTCGGACTTCTCGAGTGAGTCTGCCATGTTGTTGAATGCCTTTGTCATGTCGCCGATTTCGTCGTCAGACTGAACGGGAACGCGTGCAGAAAAGTCACCGCCTGCAAATTTTGCCGAAGCGCTTGAAATCTGTTTTAAAGGCTTTGTCATCTTTCTTACAATAAAATACGAAACAAGAGCCGCAAATATGAATACAATAAGAGCGAGGAAGGAAAACAGGTTCCTTACATAGTTCATAAGAGTTCTGACATTCTCAATCGAGGTTGTAACATACACATATGCAATCGGCTTGAGAAGGTCATCCTTTGCGGTGAGTCCTACGGTATAGTTTTCACCCTTATACAGACCCTCCATTGTTCCTATGTCTGTAAAAACTTCGCTGCCAGCGGTTTTTTTTAGGATGCCGGGGTTTACCTTTGCACTCATGTAGGGAGTACCGTATCTGTCAGAGGTAAGGAAAACCTGACCGCTAGCATCGCAAACGATTATATGGATGTTTCCTTCGTTTGACATGGAGGAGATAATTGTTCTTATCATCTGTTCATGTGAAAGGGAGTGATTATAAAACAATTCCTCGGTCATAGTGGTAACTCGTCTTGCTGCGCGTTCAAGCGACATGTGTTTTTCGGCAATGGAGTAATTGTGCATCTGAAAAGAAAGGCCAATTCCAATTACAAACAGACAAGCAACAAGAGGAAGGGCGATCATCAGATAATATTTGTATAGAAGCTTCACTCAGTCACCCTCATTCGTTTGTGAGTATTTCAAACTTGTACCCAACGCCCCAGACAGTAGCAAGTGACCACTTATCGCTCGCTCCGTTGATTTTTTCGCGGAGGCGCTTTACATGGACATCGACGGTTCTCGAGTCACCGAGGTATTCAAAACCCCAGACATCGTCGAGAAGCTGATTTCTTGTAAATACTCTGTTTGGGTGAGATGCGAGGTAGTTTAAGAGCTCAAGCTCCTTTGGCGGCATCTCGACCTTCTTGCCGGCTATGATGACCTCGTATGCCGACATATTTATAACAAGGTTGTGGAATGTCTTTATGTCCTTCGAGTCGGATTCCGGTACGCCATCACCCGTGTAACGGCGAAGGACGGCGTGAATGCGCGCGATGACCTCTTTCATATCAAAGGGCTTTGCGATATAATCATCTGCGCCAAGCTCAAGTCCTGTGATTTTATCTACAGTCTCGTCCTTTGCAGTAAGCATGATAATCGGAGTTTTGTCGGTCTTTCTGATTTCGCGGCAAACCTCCCAGCCGTCCATTTCGGGAAGCATTATATCAAGAAGAATGAGGTCGGGCTTTGAGCTGTAAAAGGTATCTACACCTGTTTTTCCGTCAGAAGCAATCGTCACTTCAAAATTATCCTTTTCAAGATAGAGGCGGATGAGCTCCGCAATATTCGGGTCATCTTCGATTATGAGAATATGGTTTGACATAAGAATACCTCCTTTTGGATGATTATATTATACACCAAAAAAACATTAAATGGTTAATAATTTGTAAAATGAAAAAACAGTTGCGAAAATTTCATAATATGATATAATGAAGAAGAACTTAATATTTGTTTCTTCGGGGCGGGGTGAGATTCCCCACCGGCGGTAAAGCAGATTTTCTGACAAGCCCGCGAGCGAAAGCTGAGTTCGGTTTTATTCCGACGCCGACGGTATAGTCCGGATGTGAGAAGAAAAGTTGGTGAAGTTGTATTTTGCCCCGATATCTTTGTATATCGGGGTTTTTTTATGAAAGGACGATAAAAATGAAAAGTATCCAGTGGATTGCCAAGGTTTCTATGCTTTCAGCCGTTGCGGTTGTTCTTATGCTTTTTGAGTTTCCGCTACCGTTTATAGCACCGCCGTTTTATGAGCTCGATTTTTCTGAGGTTCCGGTTCTTCTCGGTGCATTTGCGCTCGGACCCTTTGCCGGTGTTGTTATTGAGCTTATAAAGGTTCTTTTGAATCTTCTCCTCAACGGCACAATTACAATGGGTGTCGGTGAAGCTGCGAACTTCGTAATCGGGGTTGCATTTGTCTGGCCGGCAGGTATGATATACAAAAGAAACAGAAGTAAGAAGGGCGCAGTTCTCGGTCTGATTGTCGGCGGAGTAATCATGGTTGTTCTCGGTGCTCTTGTAAATGCGTATATCCTTATTCCTGCATTCGGGAAAGCGTTAAGCATCGAAACTGCACAGTTTGTCTCAATGGGAAAGGCGATACACCCGTCAATCGACAGCTTTGCAAAGCTCGTTATACTCTGCGTTGTTCCGTTCAATGCGATAAAGGTCATTATAGTGTCGCTCATAACAAGGTTTATCTATAAGCCACTTCGCCCGCTTCTGAAAGGTAAATAATATTTGTGATTAAAAAAGGCTTCCTTCGGGAAGCCTTTTTATAAATATATATTGTGTAAAAGTTGACAGGTGAAAACAAAATATGGTAAAATAAGCTAAACTGGATACTTATGCACGGAGGTTTTTACATTGAGTGCTAAAATGACAAAAACTGAATACGGAAATGAAAGTATCTCAACCCTTAAAGGTGCTGACCGAGTCAGAAAACGCCCGTCTGTTATATTTGGCTCTGACGGTCTTGACGGATGTCAGCATTCAGCTTTTGAAATTGTTTCAAACTCAATAGACGAAGCAAGAGAAGGTCATGGCGATACTATCATTGTAACCTTGTACGAGGACCATTCAATTGAGGTTGAGGACTTCGGACGCGGTTGTCCGGTTGATTATAACGCAGTCGAAGGTCGCTATAACTGGGAACTTGTATTCTGCGAGCTTTATGCGGGCGGTAAGTATAAGAACAACGAGGGTTCAAACTATGAATACTCGCTCGGTCTTAACGGTCTTGGTGCGTGCGCTACGCAGTACAGCGCCGAATATATGGATGTTACCGTTTGGAGAGACAATAATAAATACTCACTTCGCTTTGAAAAGGGCGAGAATATAGGCGGACTCAAGACAGAGCCTACTGACAGAAAAAAGACAGGCTCGCGCATAAAGTGGAAGCCTGATATTGAAGTATTTACTGATATCAACATCCCGGCAGAGTATTTTGTCGATGTCTTAAAGCGTCAGGCGGTTGTCAATGCGGGCATAAGCTTTAAGTTCCGTCAGCAGCGCGGGGGTAGCTTTGAAACAACTGAGTTTAAATACGAAAACGGTATTTCAGACTATGTAGAAGAGCTTGCGGGTGAAACTCCGCCGCTTACAAAGCCGAGGTTCATCTCCTGTGAGAGACGCGGCCGTGACCGTGATGACAAGCCTGAATACAAGGTAAAAATTTCTGCGGCTTTTTGCTTTACCAACACAGCACCGCGCATTGAGTATTACCACAACTCATCGTGGCTTGAATATGGCGGTGCGCCTGATAAGGCGGTAAGAAACGCCTTCGTTTATGCGATAGACAGCTTTGCAAAGCAGAATAATAAGTATCAGAAAAACGAAAGCAAGATAAGTATTGTTGATATTTTTGACAGCTTGCTCCTCGTTTCAAATAACTTCTCTACAATAGTTTCCTACGAAAACCAGACAAAGAAAGCGGTTACTAACAAGTTTATCCAGGAAGCTATGACGGAATTCTTGCGCGAACAGCTTGAGATTTATTTTATCGAGAATAAAGACGAGGCTATGCGCATCTGCGACCAGGTGCTTATCAACAAGCGCAGCCGTGAAAGCGCAGAAAAAGAAAGGCTTAATATCAAGAAAAAGCTTACCGGCAATCTTGATATGACAAACAGAATACAGAAGTTTATTGATTGCCGTACAAAGGACCGCGACCGTCGCGAGCTCTACATCGTAGAGGGTGATTCTGCGGCGGGTGCATGTAAGCAGGGAAGAAGCGCGGAGTTTCAGGCGATTATGCCTGTCCGAGGAAAGATTCTAAACTGCCTTAAGGCTGATTTCGGAAAGATTTTCAACAGCGACATTATTGTTGACCTAATAAAGGTCCTCGGTTGCGGTGTTGAGGTTCAGAGCAAGAAGAATAAGGACCTTTCGTCCTTTGACCTTGCAGGTCTTCGTTGGAATAAGGTCATCATCTGTACCGATGCCGATGTTGACGGCTTCCAGATAAGAACTCTTATTCTCACAATGATTTACCGTCTTATGCCGACTCTTATCGAAGCGGGATATGTCTATATCGCTGAGTCTCCGCTTTATGAGATAAATTGCGGAAATGACACATACTTTGCATATTCCGATGCTGAAAAGACGGACATCACAGCAAAGCTTGAGGGCAAGAAATATACAATTCAGAGAAGTAAGGGTCTCGGTGAAAATGAGCCGGATATGATGTGGGAGACAACCATGAATCCCGAATCACGCCGTCTTATCAAGGTCGTGCCTGATATGGCTCAGGCGGCGGTTGCTGAGATGTTTGACCTTCTTCTTGGTGACAACCTTGCAGAGAGAAAGCGTTTTATAGCTGAAAACGGCTGGAAATATCTCGATGAAGCAGATATATCTTAACGGAAGGGGGAGAGTGTTTTGGCAAGAAAGAAAAAGACAGAAGAAAAAGAGCGTAAGGTGTTCGGGCTTAGTGCCGAGGTTGTCGAACAGCAGATAACCGAAACTCTTGAGAAGAACTATATGCCATACGCGATGTCGGTCATTATCTCCCGCGCTATTCCGGAGATTGACGGCTTCAAACCGTCTCACAGAAAACTTCTTTATACGATGTATATGATGGGGCTTTTGAACGGTCCGAGAATCAAGTCTGCAAATGTCGTCGGCCGTACCATGCAGTTAAACCCCCACGGTGACGCGGCTATATACGAGACTATGGTCCGACTCTCACGCGGTAATGAAGCGCTCAATTTTCCGTTTGTTGACTCAAAGGGTAACTTCGGTAAGGTTTACTCGCGCGATACGGCGTATGCAGCTTCCCGTTATACCGAAGTTAAGCTTGCGCCTATCTGTGCCGAGCTTTTCCGGGATATAAAAGACACGGTTGATTTTGTCCCGAACTATGATAACACGCTTGAAGAGCCGACACTTCTTCCGACTGAATTTCCGAATATTCTCGTTTCGGCAAATACTGGTATCGCTGTCGGTATGGCTTCAAATATATGCGGTTTTAATCTTACTGAGGTTTGCCGCACCACTATTGAGCTTATAAGAAACCCTGAGCACGATATCGAGTCAACTCTTCTTGCACCTGATTTCCCGACAGGAGCCGAGCTTGTCTATGAAAAAGAAGAGATTGAGAACATTTACAAAACGGGAAGAGGCTCGTTCAAGCTTCGCGCAAGGTGGAAATTTGATAAGTCAAATAACCTTATAGAAGTTTTTGAAATTCCTTATACTACAACGGTCGAGGCTATTAAGGATAAAATCGTTGAGCTTGCAAAAGCGGGAAAACTCCGCGAGGTTTCCGATGTCCGTGACGAGTCGGATAAGGAAGGACTTAAGCTTGCAATTGAGCTTAAGCGCGGAACAGACCCTGAAAAGCTTATGCAGAAGCTCTTTAAGCTCACACCGCTTATGGATTCATATTCCTGTAACTTCAATGTTCTCATTGGCGGAAACCCGATGGTGCTTGGCGTCCGTGACCTTTTAAATGAGTGGACTGCATGGAGAAGCGAGTGTGTAAAGCGTCGCGTCTTTGCAGACCTTGGCAGAAAGAAGGACAAGCTTCATAAATTAAAAGGTCTCAAGAAAATTCTCCTTGATATTGACCGCGCAATCGCAATCATCCGTGAAACGGAGGAGGAAAGCGAGGTTGTACCGAACCTTATGATTGGTTTCGGTATTGACGAGATTCAGGCAGAATTCGTCGCTGAAATCAAGCTCCGAAACATTAACAAAGAATATATCTTAAAGCGCGTTGCCGAAACGGAAGAGCTCTCCCGCGAGATTGAAGAGCTTGAGGACATCCTTGCAAGCAAGACGAAAATTAAGAATCTTATAATCAAGGGTCTTGAGGAGATAATCAGAAAGTATGACGCTCCGAGAAAGACACAGATTATTTACAGCAACGAAATCGAAGAATTTAATGAAGAAGAGACGGTCGAAGATTATCCTGTTCATGTCTTCCTCTCAAAGGAAGGATACTTCAAAAAGATAACCCCGCTTTCGCTCAGAATGGGTGGAGAGCAGAAGTATAAGGAGAACGACTCGCTCCGCACAACATTTGAGATGACAAATCGCGGTGAGCTTATGTTCTTTACCGATAAGTGTCAGGTATATAAAGCGCGTCTTTCAGAGTTTGCCGATACCAAAGCAAGCGTGCTTGGTGATTATCTGCCTTCAAAACTCGGTATGGATGAGGGTGAGCAGGTTGTGTTTATGTGCAACCCCGGCGATTACAAGTCACACCTCATATTTGTTTACGAAAACGGTAAGGTAGCTCGCGTTGAGCTTTCGTCTTACGAAACAAAGACGAACAGAAAACGCCTTACAGGTGCATACTCCGACAAGAGCCCGCTTGTTGACGCGTTCCTTATAAGTGAGGATGAAGAGTTTGCGATGTACTCAACCGAGAACCGCGCTCTCATATTCCACACCGCGCTTCTTGCGCCTAAGACCTCGCGCTCTACCCAGGGTGTTGCGGTAATGAAGCTTAAGGCGAAATACTCGGTAAAATATGTCTGCCGAAAGGAAGAGTCAAGCATAAAGGATGCCTCCTTTTTTCCTGTAAGCGGAAATCTTTTTGCCTTGAATTTTATATCGCCGGTCGGATTTGCACAAGTATCTAAAAAGGATTTCGGAAAGACCGATGCAATTTATAAGGAGAATTGCAAAGTGCAAAAGACAATTATATAATGAACCCAAAACAGGGCTATGGGAGGCAGAAAATATGGCGGAGATTGAAAACCGTATATACGGCCTGAGGGAGAAGCAGGAGGCAAAACGTTTTCCGTCTTTTCTTGGTGAATCCGGGGTCGTCACCCATGATTATATGTGTTCCTGGAGCAACCAGAGCAGGACCGCCATCAAATTGGGAATGACGGGCGAATCCCGAACCCGGGAT
>JAZOAS010000112.1:0-20528 GCA_045595605.1 Eubacteriales bacterium | reverse complement strand
CTTCCTGTGACACAGGCTCAGGTTGAAGAGCTTGAGAGCATGAAGGACGATATAAATTATGAGGCAGCAGAGCAGAGAGAGAAGGAAGTCCGCCACGATGTAATGTCCCATGTTTATGCATACGGACTTCAGTGCCAGAATGCAAAGGGAATAATTCACCTCGGCGCGACAAGCTGCTATGTCGGAGACAACACTGATCTTATAATTATGCGCGATGCGCTCAAGCTCATAAGGCAGCGCCTCGTCAGCGTAATATCCGCGCTTTCAAAGTTTGCGGATACATATAAGGATATGCCGACCCTCGGTTTCACACATTATCAGCCGGCACAGCTCACGACTGTCGGAAAGAGAGCAACTCTTTGGATCAATGAGCTTCTCTATGATCTTTCTGAGCTTGAATTTAGAATTGATGCAATGCGCCTTCTCGGTTCAAAGGGAACAACCGGTACACAGGCAAGCTTTATGGAGCTTTTTGACGGTGATGAAGATAAAATAAAGAAGATGGAAGCTTATATCGCAGAAGAGCTCGGTTTTGACGGTGTAATCCCGGTTTCAGGTCAGACATATTCAAGAAAAATTGACTCTATGGCACTTGCAACGCTTTCAGGCATTGCTCAGAGCGCTTGCAAGTTTGCAACAGACCTTCGCCTTCTTTCAAATCTCAAGGAAATGGAAGAGCCGTTTGAAAAGAATCAGATTGGTTCATCCGCTATGCCGTATAAGAGAAACCCGATGCGCTCCGAGCGTATCTGTGCTTTGTCAAAGTTTGTTATAAGCACAGCTATGAATCCTGCTCTCACAGCTGCTACACAGTGGTTTGAGAGAACGCTTGACGATTCGGCAAATAAGCGTCTTGCGGTTGCGGAGGCTTTCCTTGCAACGGATGCAATCCTTTGCATTTACCTCAACATTGCATCAGGCCTTGTTGTTTATCCGAAGGTTATAAACCGCCACATCATGGAAGAGCTTCCGTTTATGGCGAGCGAAAACATTATGATGGACGCTGTGAAGCGCGGCGGTGACCGTCAGGAGCTTCACGAGCTTATAAGAACACACTCCGTTGCGGCGGGTAAGCGCGTTAAGGAAGACGGCGAGGCAAATGACCTCATCGACAGAATTGCGGCTGACCCTGCTTTCGGAATGTCGAAGGAAGAGATTGAAAAGAATCTCGACCCGAGAAATTACACCGGAAGATCCGCTTCTCAGGTTACAGAGTTTTTAAATGACTATGTAAAGCCTGCAATCTCTAAGTACAGTGCAGAAATCAATACCGACGCTGAACTTAAGGTTTAAAAACATTGACTAAAATAATCAAAAAAGATATAATATTTTAGTGCTTGCGCATTTTTCCAAAAAGCGCAAAAATCAGAGGAGGAATTACAAATGAAAAAAGGCATACTTTGGTTTCTCGTTGTCCTCGTTGTAATAGCTGCTTTTATCTTTACATCGATAAAAGGCTTGAACTTCGGCGCATTCGAGATTCCGAGCGCAACAGAAGGCGTTCGTCTTGGTCTTGACCTTGCAGGCGGTGCTTCAATCACTTTCGAAGCTCGTACAGAAGATGGCGCAGCTCCGTCAGATGAGGATATGGAAGTTACAAAGACTATCTTCCGTGCAAGACTCGACGGCAAGGGTTACACAGAAGCTACCATTCAGCAGGTAGGCGACAAGAGATTTACAGTTGAAATCCCGTCTGTTACTGACACCGAAGAAGCAGTAGCGCTTCTCGGTAAGCCCGCAGTTCTCGAATTCCGCGATGCTGATGACAATGTTGTCATCGAAGGTAAGGATGTTGAGAACGCTGTTGCTCAGTTCGGTCAGGTTTCAGAAGTTGGAATGAGCGAGCATCATATAGTACTTACACTCAACGCTGAAGCTCGCGAGAAGTTCAAGGATGCTACAAAGAAGGCTGCAGCTCGTGCTTCCGAAGGCAAGAACTACATCGCAATCTGCCTTGACGGTGAGCCCATAAGCGTTCCGTTTGTTGATGCATCTTATGCTTCAACCGGTATTGATTCAGAAAGTGCTATCATTACTTTCGGCGGTGCAGAAAGCGCTTCTGCAACAGGTGGCGAAGTCGTAGAAGAGATTGCAAACCTCATCCGTTCGGGTGCTCTCCCGTTTGAGCTTGAGGAAATTGAGCTCCGCTCTGTTGGACCGACACTTGGTGAAAAGTCTCTTGAGACAAGCCTCTTTGCAGGATTTATCGGACTTCTTCTCGTTATGCTCTTTATGATTATCGTTTACAGACTTTCAGGTGTTGTTGCAAGCGTTTCTCTTGCATTCTACACATCTCTTATGATTGTCATTATGGCACTTCTTAATGTCAACCTTTCACTTCCGGGCATCGCAGGTATCATCCTTTCAATAGGTATGGCGGTTGATGCTAATGTAGTTATTTACGAACGAATCAAGGAAGAGCTTCGTCTTGGTAAAACTCTTAAGGCTTCAATTGATGCAGGCTTCAAGCGCGCATTCACAGCTATCCTCGACTCAAATGTCACAACCCTCATTGCATCAATCGTTCTCTATGCTTTTGGTATGGGAACAATCAAGGGATTTGCAATCACATTGGGACTTGGTGTCATTATTTCAATGTTCACGGTTCTGGTCGTTTCACGCTTCCTTCTTTACCGTCTCGTTGATATGAAGATTAAGTCACCTAAGGCTTACGGTGCATAAGGAGGAAGATGAAATGTTTGAAAATTTAAAGAACAGATTAAACATAGTTGATAAATTCAACATATTCGGAACGATAGGTCTTATTTTTGCACTTATTGGTATTGTTTCGTTGATTCTTCTTCCGTTCGGTGTCAACACATTCAACTTTGATATCGACTTCCTCGGCGGAACAACAATGATATACGAAATGCATAAAGAGCTCGACAAGGCAGAGCTTGATAACATCGAAAAGCTCGTAGAAGAAGCGGTAGGCGTTGCTGCTTCCGCACAGAAATCAGAAGAGACACAGGTCGTTATCAAAACAACAACTCTCGACACAGAGAAGCGCGATGCAGTATTTGCAGCTCTCAAAGAAGCGTACGCTCTTAACGACGGAACAACAAAGAATGAAGCTGGCGAAGTTATCCCGTCTGATATTCTTTCTGTTGATAATGTTGACCCGGTTATGGGTGCAGACCTTCGCAATGCAGCTATCGTTTCTGCTCTCCTTGCAATCCTTTGCATGCTCATCTACATTGCACTCCGCTTTGACTGGAGATCCGGTCTTGCTGCAGTTGTAGCTCTCGCACATGACGTTTTCGTTGTTATGGGTTCTTATGTAATCTTCAGAATTCCGGTAAATATGACATTTATTGCTGTTGTTCTTACAATTCTCGGTTATTCTATCAACGCAACAATCGTTATCTTTGACCGTGTTCGTGAGAACAGAAAAGTTCTTAAGAAGACAAGCTTTGCAGATGTTGTAAATCAGAGCATCTGGCAGACTGCAACAAGAAGCATCAACACCACAATCACAACACTCCTTGCAGTTGTTTTGATCGCTGTCCTTGGTGTTCCTTCTATCCGTCAGTTCGTTATTCCGCTTATTGTCGGTATTATTGCAGGTCTCTATTCTTCAATGTTTATCTCAGGTCCGGTCTGGGTTAAGCTTTCAAAGAACGCGAAGTAATTTAATAAAACAAAGGCTTGCTTAGTGCAGGCCTTTGTTCTTTATGAGGTGCTATAATGCGAATTGGTGTTTCAAGCGCTGTAATGTATCCCCAAAAAACCGAAGCTTCATTCAAAGCGCTTATAGAGCAGGGTTTTGACCTTTTTGAGTTCTTCTATAACTGCGACGAGGAGATTTCAGCGCCGTTTATTGACGGATTGAATAAATTAAAGGGCGACGCCGAAATTGTTTCAATTCATCCATATACAGCCTTTGCTGAAGCAGTGCTGTTCTTTTCGGGATATAAAAGAAGGACAGAAGAGTCTATCAAAAAATACAACAGAGTATTTAAAACTGCAAGCAGTCTTGGCGTAAAATACTTTACATTCCATGGCGACCGCTTTTACGGTGTTGCTTCTGATTCAGCTTTTGAATTATCTGTCGAGTCAGAAAAGACGCTCTCTACACTTGCTGATACCGCGAAAAAACACGGAATTACTTTATGCCTCGAGAATGTATCGTGGTGTAAATCGAGAAGCCCAGTATATATCAAATCCGTTGCTGACAGGGTAGAGAATATAGGCTTTACACTTGATTTAAAGCAAGCGCGACGTGCAGGGGTTGATTACTCAGAATATCTGAAAGCAATGGGAAATAAGCTTTTAAATATTCATGTTAGCGACTTTGATGACGATTACGATTGCATTCTTCCGGGAAGCGGAAAGTTTGACTTTTTAAAATTCAAAAACGAGATTCTCAGCGTAGGGTACAGAGGAGATATCCTTATAGAAGTGTATTCTCAATGCTTTGAAAGCACATCTGAAATTGCAAGGTCAAAAGAGTTTCTCGAAAATATATTTCAAAACATTACAAGTATGTGACGATTTTTAAAATTCACTTGAAATTTATGGCTGATTTGTGATATCATTTTTAAAGTAAAGTTTCCTTTTCGGAGGTATTGTTTATGAAATGTCCTTTTTGCGGTTATTTAGAAAGCAAGGTTCTTGACTCAAGACCGGCAGAGGGTGGCGGGTCTATCCGTCGCCGTCGCGAGTGTCTTTCCTGTCAGAAGCGTTTTACTACATACGAAACAGTTGAAAGTATGCCGCTTTATGTCATAAAGAACGACGGCTCCCGTCAGCTTTTTGATAAAAACAAGCTCCTTTCGGGTATGCTTCGCGCTTGTGTAAAGCGCCCTGTTCCTATCCATAAGCTTGAAGAAGTGGCAAATGAGATTGAACAGACTCTTCAGAACACAATGGAAAAAGAAGTTTCCAGCAGCAAGATCGGCGAAATGATTATGAAGCACCTCAAAGAAATTGACCAGGTTGCTTATGTTCGCTTTGTTTCGGTTTACCGTTCTTTTGAAGATGTTGAGTCGTTCCTTTCCGAGCTCAACTGCTTGAAAACCGAATAATTTAAAGAATGTTATTAAAAGAGAGCTTATCCGATTCGGAAAGCTCTCTTAATCTTCTCCTGAAGATTTTGATATTCGAGAAGCTTTCGTTTTTGTCTTTTAAAGAAACTGCAATTTCTATGTTTGTAAGTATGTCCGAGAGCCGTTCGATGTCTTCGTGAATAAGATAGCTTTCGTGCGCGTGAGATTTTTTTACAAAAACTTCACGCGCTGTTTTAATCTTTTCTTCTGCCAAACCCCAATTTCCTAATAAAATATTATCCTCACAGCCGATGAAACAATTGTTAATATCCTCTGCAACCTTATCGGTGTGAAAATTCGTTATAACAGATAGCGCAATAATCAGAATAAAAAGCGACAAGCCACTGATAATCCCTTTCATTTTCTTTTCTCCTTTTTGACAATAAGGGTTTCTCCGGTTGTATCTGCCTGCATCAGAAAGACATCTTCAACCAAAGTAATGCCTTCTTTTTTAAGCTTTTTATAAACCCATTTTTTGTCTTTACCGAGAAGCTTCACTTCGCTTTCGATATAAACTCCGTCAGAGATTATCGTATGCGGAAGAAAATTCTTCTCATCAGTTATATTCATATCTTCCCGTGTTACTGAGTCATTTTTCGAAAAAGGGAAGACGCTGAGCTCGCCATTAGCTTCCAGAATCGCATATTTGATTTCACTTATATTAAGAAACCCTTTAAGTCGGATTTCTTCGAGTAGTTCATCAAGTGTTATTCGGAGTTTCCTCATTTCATCCTGTTTTATCTTGCCGTTTTCGATTAGGATATTAATTTTTCCGACTGCGAACTTTCTGATTCTCCTGCTTCGTATGAATATGGTTGATATTATAATTTCAAGCCCGAGCAGTGTCAGAATCGGTATAACCCCGTGCAAAAGCGGGACTGATGTGCTCTGCATCGGAATTGTCGCGAGCTCTGAAACAAGAAGCGTCACGACAAATTCAGAAGGGGAGAGCTCACCAACCTGGCGCTTACCCATTGCACGCAAAGCGGCAATAATCAGAATATAAAGTATTATTGTCCGAACAAATGAAATGGTCATATCAAACCTCTTAAACTCATATATTATACTCTATTTTGTTCCGAAAAGAGAAAAATATAATGAGGATACCGGTAATATAAGAAACTTTCAAATTTTTATAAATTATACTTGAAACTTTATAAAAGGTATGATATACTTTCATAGTTGACATCCGGGTGTAGCGCAGCTTGGTAGCGCGCTTGAATGGGGTTCAAGAGGCCGCAGGTTCGACTCCTGTCACTCGGACCAGAAGACAGAAATCTACTGAAGTGGGTTTCTGTCTTTTGTTTTTGTTCAGAGAACCTGCGGACTCTTGTTGTCATCCCCGAGCGGTTGCCGATTCATCGGCGAGCGAGTGGGGACATCCCACTCTCGGAAGCGAGTATGCAAAGCATACGCACTTCCGCAGGTTCGACTCCTGTCACTCGAACCAGAAAGCAGAGATCCGCAAAAGCGGGTTTCTGCTTTTTGCTTTTTCTTGCACTTTATTTCCATATATGCTATACTATAATTGCGACATAAATCTTAATATTGACATTTTTTATGCAAGTGTGTATTTTTTTACCTTTTTGGTAAAAATGCATGCTCTATTTCGCATACTTGCATAAAGTGTCGAGATTTGTGTCGCAGCAAAACGGAGCTATGCGTTTTTCGTGCGTAGCTTCGGCTGCGCACTTTTTAATTTATGGGAACCTGAAAGGAGATAGGTACTTTCCTTGAAAAGTGCGGAATACATAAAAACAAAACATACGCCCGACATTATGAAACATACATTCAACGTGGTCGTGCGTAGATAAAGAAAGGAAAATAATACTTGAAGTACTTATTAGGTAGTCCTCTTTTTATATTGGTAATTATAGTTATACTGGTTATATTAGTTTATCGTGTATGTTCTGCAAAAAAAACCAAACTCAATGATCAACAGATAGATTTGTATTGTGGATTAACAAAACATATTGTTTTGTGTATGTTTACTTTTGGAGTTTGGCCCTGCATGTGGATATACAGGACAACAAGATATCTTAACAAAGCAAAAAATGTCGAATATTATAATCCGACAAAAAAACTGTTGTTATGTATGTTTGTTCCGTTCTATCAAATTTATTGGTTGTATAAACATGGAGAACGAATAGATATTTTATCAAAAGAAAAGAAACTTAAAGAGTCAAATATGGCAACTCTTTGCCTTGTACTTGGGATATTTATACCAGTTGTAGCATATATAATTATGCAAGATAAAATTAACACAATTTGCACAACAAAGACTGATGAAGTCGCGGAAGTTAAGGCTTCAAATTTTGATGATATCAAGGAACTTAAAGACCTTCTCGACAGCGGTATTATCACGCAGGAAGAATTTGATGCGAAGAAAAAGCAGTTACTCGGTTTATAATCAGACAGAGCGGGAGAATATCCCGCTCTGTTCTTTATTCTATTTACAAAAACGCCCTTATTTGTTATACTAAAAGCATAAAATTCTCAGTATAAAATCATATTGGAGGGGTTTGACATGACAGTAGCAATAGTAATCGCAATTATAGTAATCTTGGTGTTGTGGCTTGTCTCCACTCAGAGAAAGCTCGTCGTTATGGACGAAAACATAACAAACGCTATGAGCCAGATTGGTGTTCAGCTTTCTTCCCGTTGGGATGCGCTTACCGCGCTTCTCGACTTGACAAAGGGCTATGCAGAGCACGAATATAACACCATTTCCGAGACAATAAAGATGCGCACGTCTATTACCTCAAAAAGCTCGGTCAGCGATGTGAATGCGCAGGAAAACATCATCACCGAGGCAATGGGCAAAATCATGGCTGTTGCCGAAAGCTATCCTGAGCTCAAGGCAAACGAGAACTACTTAAAGACTATGGACAGCGTAAACCTTTACGAAGAAATGGTTCGCAAGTCCCGTCTTGTCTATAACGACAGCGTCACAAAGTTAAACCGTACTATAAGAATGTTCCCGACTTCTATTGCTGCAGGAATATTCGGTATCGGTAGCCGTGACTATCTCGCAACAGACGATAAGAAAGCAGATATGCCGAATCTCAAATGAGGTGCTTTTATGAAGCTTATTAAAAGACTTCTTGTTTCGGTTCTGCTCGTTTTTACCCTCTGCTCAGGTACAGTTCTTGCCAAAAACACCGTCTCTGAGATTGATATTGAAGTTACTGTAAGAGATGACGGTAGCGCCTATATCGTTCAGGAATGGAGAGGCGAATTTTACGAGGGGACTGAAAACTACATACCGATAGCAACAGGCGACATTTCAATTTCAGATTTGAAAGTGTCTGATGAAAACGGCGCGTATCAGTATATTGACAATTGGGACATAGACGCAAGCTTTGACGAAAAGGCTTATAAGTGCGGAATCAACGAAACCGCAGACGGAGTTGAGTTGTGTTTCGGTATTTCCGAGTATGGCGAAAACAGATACGCGATAGAATATGTCGTAACTGATTTCATCAAAAGCTATACCGATTACGACGGAACAAACTTTATGTTCATAAATCCCGATATGTCAACCTTCCCGACAGACGGTCATATCACGATTCTTATGCAGAACGGAACTCAGCTTACCGAAGAAAATGCCGCAATCTGGGCTTTTGGGTATGACGGTTATGTTGAGTTCCAGAACGGAAAAGTTGACGCGTGGACAACGACTTCGCTTTCGGGCAATAATTCGATGATTGTCATGCTGAGGCTTAACAAGGGAATTGTTTTCCCGAATGCTTCCATAGACAACTCTTTTGACACAGTTAAGGACAGAGCCTTTGAAGGAAGCGACTATACCGGTGACTACTATTACGAAGAGGCAAACGCTTTTGAAAAGTTTATAGGGCTGCTTATTCTTTTCGCGTTTCCCGTAATTGTCATCCTGATAATCGTCTTTGCCATAAAGCGTAAAATTGCAATCAAGAAGTTCTATAAGGAAACGGAATATTTCAGGGATGTTCCAAACGGCGGAAATATGGCACTTTCACACTACCTCGCCCAGAGCTTCGACATTGCAAAAGAAAAAAGCCATATAATCGGCGCGCTTATCCTTTCCATGATAAACAAGGGCTGTATTGAGCCACTTACAGAAGAAAATGAGGGTCTTTTCGGTAAGGTGAAGGAATCGGTTAATCTGCGCCTTCTCAAAGCTACTGATGACGGAACAGAAATGAGTCTGTATAATGTGCTTGTTGCCGCGGCAGGCGAGGATGGGACATTACAGGAGAAAGAGCTTGAGAAATACTCATACCGAAACCCCGAAATGATTATGAACATAATCAGCGGCACAAAAGAATCCGGCAGGATGGCTTTTGTTTCTCTCGGTGGAATCCTGAAAGGCTTTGGTAACTCTATAAAAAATCTGAGCGACAAAGGAAAAGAAGAGCTCAGAGAGGTTATGGGACTTAAAAAATATCTCGAAGAGTTCACTCTTATAGACGAAAGAAGCATAACTGAAACCGTTATCTGGAAGGAATACCTCGTCTATGCAACACTTTTCGGCAACGCTGAAAAGGTGCTTTCTCAGCTTAAAAAGGTATATCCCGAAAGAATATACGAATTTGATGATTACAACAGAAATGTAATCGTTGCAAACAGCTATTACCGCAGTATGTACCGTTCTTCACAGCGCGCAATTCAGGCAAGGCGCTCAAGCGGTGGTGGCGGACGCGCATCCTTCGGCGGTGGCGGCGGTTTCTCCGGCGGAGGACGCGGCGGCGGATCACGGTAGTTAACGGTAAAACAGGCTTTACATCTCTGAAAATTAGCCAAATAATTTGGTAACTAAGTTTTATGTTAATAAAAGGGGGAAATGATATGAGTTGGTATGTACAGGCAATTAAAGATTTTTGGAATTTCAGTGGCCGTTCAAGAAGACGGGAATACTGGATGTTTACATTGTTTAATGTAATTTTCGCTTTTGTTATTGCTATTATAGACACCATTATCGGTATCAACCTTTTGACGGCTTTATATGAATTATTTATACTCATACCGAGCCTTGCTCTGACAGTTCGCCGTTTGCATGATATCGATCAGCCGGCTTGGTGGTTGCTTATAGCTTTTGTTCCGCTCGCCGGCGCGATTGTGCTTTTCGTTTTCTCTGTCATGCCGGGTACAGAAGGTCCCAACAGATACGGAGAAGATCCTAAAAGTATAAATGGCTAATGATTAATTTTAAGTGTGTAAAGCCTTAAAACAAAAATCCTCTTGCAAAATGCAAGAGGATTTTTTATCTTCCAAACAACTTTTCTTTAAACGGGATTTCTTTTATTGTGAAGCTTTTTCCGTTTAAATATTCAAGCGCACCCGACGGGGTTTTAAAGGTGAAAACAAGCTTGTATGAACAGAGTGCCTGGTATTTCATACCGTACTTCTTATTAACCGCGTTTTTGCCGTATTTTCCGTCTCCGATGAGAGGATGACCTGCGGATGCCATCTGCGCTCTTATCTGATGTGTTCTTCCTGTAATAAGCTCACACTCTACAAGCGAGATTTCGCCATTTGTCTTAAGTGTAGAATACTTCGTTATTGCAGTCTTTGCACCGGGGGACGGGGTAGGCTTTACATAAACCCGGTTTTCTTTTGCATCCTTGAAGATATATCCTTTGAGTGTACCGGTTTTTTGCTTCGGTGTTCCGAGCACGGCACAAAGGTAGAACTTCGAAAGCTCGCGGTTCTTTATTTTATCGTTCATTATACGAAGCGCTTCTGCGTTTTTAGCTGCAATTACTATACCTGAGGTATTACGGTCAATTCTATTGCAAAGAGCGGGAATAAAGGCGTTTTCCTCCTCAGGAACCCACTCTCCTTTATGCACGAGATATGAGAGCATCTGAGAAAGGAGCGTCTCTCCGCCTGCATCGTCATCGTGGACCGAAATCCCCGCAGGTTTATTGAGAAGCAAAATATTATCATCTTCGTAAATTATATTCGGGAATGAAGAAGCGAGCTTGTTTTCTGCTTTCTTCGCGCGGTTTGTCTCAAAAAACTCATCGTTTAAATACATTGAAACGACATCGCCCTCGCAAAGACGGGCATCAGGCTTTGTGCGAGCGGAGTTAACCTTTATTCGTTTGAGGCGTATATATTTCTGGATAAGGTTTGACGGGAGAGAGGGAACAGACTTTGCGACAAACTTGTCAACTCTCGTGTCCGCATCGTTTTTTCTTATCGTAAATTCTTTCATTTCACACCTCCGTCTTTAATCTCTTAAACAGTATAACAAATAATTATGAAAAGTGCAATTATCCGAAAAAATAAAATTATGCTTGCATTTTTGTTTTAGATGTGGTATTATATCCTAGTCATATAACGGCCGGTCCTCTGTTTCCGTATGTTGAGGCAAGAACGGCTATGAAGAAGGGAGGCGTGCATCAATGGATCTTATCAAGAATTTGACAGACAGTCAGATCAAGAAAGATTTGCCTGAAATTGGCATTGGTGACACTGTCCGTGTCCATGTCCTTATCAAAGAAGGTAACCGTGAACGTGTTCAGGTTTTCGAAGGCACTATCATTGCTAAGAAGCATGGTGGCATTCAGGAGACTGTTACGGTTCGCCGCTTGTCGTACGGCGTAGGTGTTGAAAAGGTTTTCCCGATTCACTCACCGCACGTTGCTAAGTTTGAACTTGTCCGTAAGGGTAAAGTCAGACGCGCAAAGCTTTACTATTTGCGCGGTCGTGTCGGCAAGGCAGCAAAGGTCAAGGAAGATATCTAAAAGGAGAAGGGGAGGGCTTTGTAGTCTTCCCCCTTTTCACTTATTTAGGAGCGTGAATTTATGCCTGAAAACGCATATTTGGACGGTGAAGAAAACAAGAATTCCTCACCCTCTGTTAAAGACGAAATTTTCGATTGGGTTCAGAATATCACCTTTATTCTGAGCGCGATTGTTTTGATTTTTATATTCTTTGTCCGTATTGTCGGCGTTGACGGTGACTCTATGCTTCCGACGCTTCACGACAAAGACTGGCTTATTACATCCAACTTTCTCTATGAACCCGAGAAGGGCGACATAGTCGTTCTTTCGAAGGATTCTTTCCTTGACGGCAAAATGATAGTAAAGCGCGTTATCGCAACCGAAGGTCAGGAAATTGATATTGATTTCAGAAACGGCATAGTTTTTATCGACGGCAAGGAAATCAAAGAGCCGTACATCGCCGATAAAACAAAAAGACGGCTCGACTTTGAATTTCCCGCAACAGTTCCGGAGGACTGTGTTTTCGTTATGGGAGATAACCGAAACCACAGCGCAGACAGCCGTGACTCTACCCTTGGTATGGTTCATAAGTCAAACATCTTAGGTCGCGTTATTCTCCGCGTATTTCCGATAAAAGACTTCGGACAAGTAAATTAGCTTATTCTTTGGAGGTACAGTATGGATATTCAATGGTACCCCGGTCATATGACTAAAACCCGCAGAATGATATCAGACAACCTGAAGATGGTTGATGCCGTCTGCGAAGTTTTAGACGCCCGTATCCCGATTTCCAGCCGTAATTACGATATTTTTGAGCTTTCGAAAGCAAAACCGCGTCTTATCGTTCTCAACCGCTTTGACCTCGCTGACCCCGAAAAGACAAAGGAATGGGCGGCGTATTATAAACAACAAGGATATTCCGTCCTTGAAACCAACTCAAAGAACGGTGGCGGTGTCGCTCAGTTTCCTCATGCGATACGAAACCTTCTTTCCGACAAAATTGAGCAGTGGAAGGAAAAAGGCCTTATTGGCAGAAATATAAGAGTTATGGTCTGTGGCGTTCCGAATGTCGGTAAGTCTTCGTTTATAAATAAAGTCGCCGGAAGAACAGTCGCAAAAGCCGAGGACAGACCCGGCGTCACCCGTGAAAAACAGTGGATTCGCGCAGGCGAGGGGATTGAGCTTCTCGACACTCCGGGTATGCTCTGGCCGAAGTTTGACGATAAGCAGACAGCGCTTAACCTTGCTTATACCGGTGCGATTAAAGACGATATCCTTGATATAGAGTCGCTTGCATCTCTCTTTATGGAGGTGCTTTCCGAGCGCTATGCCGATAATCTCAATGCTCGATATAAAATCACATCTTCCGTTGAAGAACCCGGTTATGAAATACTTGAGCGCGCAGGAAAAGCAAGAGGTTTTCTAATTTCCGGTGGAGAGGTAAATACCGAGCGCATGGCAAAAACTCTGCTTGATGAGTTCCGCGAAGGCGCGCTCGGGCGGATTACGCTTGAAAATGTATCAGAAGCAAATCGCGAGCCTCTTGAAAAAATAGAATTTCGAGGGATGCTCTCTGAATGGTAGAGTGAAAGTTTATGGAAAATAATCTTTGGCAGATTGAAAAAAGCCTTTTTGAAAATGGATATACGAACATTTGCGGAGTTGATGAAGCAGGGCGAGGTCCGCTTGCAGGGCCGGTTTTTGCCGCTGCCGTAATCCTTCCGCCAAACCTCGAAATCGAAGGGCTTGACGATTCGAAAAAACTCAGCGAAAAGAAAAGGGAAGCTCTTTTTGATGTTATTTGTGAAAAAGCTCTCGCTTTCGGAATTGCTGAAAGCTCGGAAGCTGAAATTGACGAGATGAATATACTCAGGGCATCGCTTCAGGCAATGAGAAGAGCTGTCGATAAGCTTGATACTAAACCCGGATATATCCTCGTTGACGGAAACCAGCTTTTTGATGCAGATTCTCCGATTCAGTATGTCATAAAGGGTGACTCACTTTCTGCGAACATCGCCGCGGCATCCATTCTTGCGAAGGTAAGCCGTGACAGATTCATGCTTAAAATGGCAGAAAAATACCCTGAATACATGTTTGAAAAGCACAAGGGCTACCCGACGAAGCTTCACTACGAAAAGGTTGAAGAATTTGGTCTTTCTCCAATTCACCGAAGAAGCTTTTTCAAAAAGTACAAAGGCGGAGCATTGCTTATATGACAACTTCTTTACTTGGTAAATGGGGAGAGGCTCTTGTCGCCGAGTCTTATTCAAAAAACGGCTATAAAATTATTGCAGTAAATTACAGAACCCGCTTTGGTGAGATTGATATAATTGCAGAAAACAAAAAGTTTCTTGTTTTCATTGAAGTTAAGCTTCGCAAGAATTCAAATTTCGGCGATGCTTCGGAATTTGTTACAGCCTCAAAGCAGAAAAAGATTCGGACTACTGCCGAAATCTGGCTTTCGGAGAATGAAACAAAAAAACAGCCGCGGTTTGATGTCGCCGAAGTTTATGCCCCGAATGGAATATCGGATAACCACACGATTAACATAATAGAAAATGCTTTTTAGTTTTTGGAGGAAGTATTATGAAGTATTTCAGTACAAGAGATGTGTCTTTAAAACTCAGCTCCGCGGAGGCTATCGTAAAGGGTCTCAGTAAAGACGGCGGTCTTTTTTGCCCTGAGAGCATTCCGACACTGACGGCTGAGGATAAGGCGTTCTTGCTCAATGCAAGCTACAAAGAGCGCGCAGCACTCGTTCTCGGAAAGTTCCTCTCTGATTTTTCAGAAGAAGAATTAAAGGAATATTGCGAAAAGGCATACAGCAGTGAAAAGTTTGACACAAGCAATGCTGCTCCGGTACATATGCTTGATAAAAAGCTTGGTATTCTTGAGCTTTGGCACGGCCCGACTTGTGCATTTAAAGATATGGCGCTCCAGATGCTCCCGTATCTTTTGTCTTCAGCGCTCAAAAAGACGGGTGAAAAGCGTCTTGCCTGCATCCTTGTTGCAACTTCAGGTGATACAGGAAAGGCTGCGCTTGAAGGTTTTGCGGATGTTGCAGGAACAAAGATTGCCGTATTCTATCCGAAGGACGGTGTAAGCCGTATTCAGCAGCGTCAAATGACAACTCAAAAGGGTAACAATGTTTATGTTTCTTCTGTTGTCGGTAACTTTGACGATGTTCAGTCTGCCATGAAGAAAATCTTCTCAGACGAAGAAATCCGCGAAAAAGCATCACAGAACGGTTGCATTTTCTCATCTGCAAACTCAATCAACTGGGGCAGAGCTGTTCCGCAGATTGCGTATTATGTTTCAGGATACTTTGATTTGCTTAAGAGCGGTGCGATAAGCGAGGACGATGAAATTAATGTCTGCGTTCCGACAGGCAACTTCGGCAACATTCTTGCAGCGTTCTATGCAAAGGAAATGGGTATCCCGATAAAGAAATTCATCTGCGCATCAAACTCAAATAATGTTCTTACTGACTTCTTCACAACCGGCAAATACGATAAGAACAGGGAGTTCCATGTAACAAATTCTCCTGCTATGGATATTCTTATTTCAAGTAACCTCGAGCGTCTTATCTTCAACCTCTCGGGAAACGATGACAAGGTTATTAGAAAGTATATGTCAAAGCTTCAGGAGGACGGCGCATATACTGTAAGCTCCGAGATTTTCGAGAGAATTTCAAACCTCTTCTACGGCGGATACTGCACACCTGAGGATACTTTGAAAACAATTTCAAATGTCTTCTCTGAACACAATTACCTTATCGATACCCATACCGCTGTCGCTGTAAATGTTTATAACAAATACAAGAAGCAGACAGGGGACGATACCGTTACATTGCTCGCTTCTACCGCAAGCCCGTTCAAGTTTGCTGACAGTGTTCTTTCGGCGCTCGGCGTTGATATCGCGTCCGACGGTGAAGAGCTTCTCAAAATTCTCAGCAAAACAACGGGAAACAAAGTTCCGACCCCACTTTCATCTATCTTTGAAATCGAAGAGCGCTTCCTTGACTCTGCAAACCGCGAAGACCTTCCGGAAGTTGTTCTCAAATTTACAAACGGTGAGCTTTAATGGCAATCTATACAATTGCTGATTTGCATCTTTCAAGAGGCGTCGATAAGCCGATGGATGTTTTCGGCGCGAGCTGGGAAGATTATGAAAACAAGCTCATAACGGCGTTCTCAAAGCTTTCCGACGATGACATAACGATTATCCCCGGTGATCTTTCGTGGGGAATGTCGCTTAAAGAGTCGCTTCTTGATTTCAAGCTTATTGATTCTTTCCCTGGAAAGAAGATAATTTGTAAAGGCAACCACGACTATTGGTGGGAAACTGCTACAAAAACAAAGCGTTTTTTTGCAGAAAACGATATACATACAATTGACATTCTTCATAATAACGCTTTCAAAATCGGCGATATTGCGATTTGCGGAACGCGTGGTTGGTTCTATGAAGAAGAAAGCGGTAGCAGCAGAAAAATTTACGACAGGGAAATAGGGCGTCTTCGTTTTTCTCTCGAAGAAGGTAAAAAGCTCTCTCCAGAAAGAATATTTTGCTTCTTGCATTATCCTCCGATTTCAAGCGGATTTGAATGTGAGGAGATAACCGATATGCTCTCAGAGTACGGTGTTGAGGCCTGTTTTTACGGTCATCTTCACAGCTTTGGTCATAAAGGTGCATTCATCGGTGAGTATAAAAATGTAAATTACTCTCTTGTTTCTGCAGATTTTCTCCGTTTTGAGCCGCTTTTAATAGTATAAAATCACAAAAAAGTGCTTTTATATTCTTTAAAACTTCAACAAAACAACGAAAGATAATATTTTTTTCAAAAAAACAAAAAAAGATGTGGAAAAATTGGTAAAAATCTGTTACAATAATTAGGTTATAACCGATTCGAAAGGAATGATCTCGAATGAAATTGAATTCAACAGAAAAACTCGAGAACGGAAAAGTGTGTCTCGAAATCCAGGTTGAGAAGCCTGAGTTTGACGATGCTATGGAAAAAGCATACCTCAAAAACAAGTCTAAGATCGCTATCCCGGGCTTCCGTAAGGGTAAGGCTCCGAGAGCTATGATCGAGCGTATGTACGGTAAGGGTGTCTTCACGGAAGATGCTATCAACATTGCTTACCCTGCTGCATACGAGGCTGCTGTTAAGGAAAGCGGTATTGAGCCGGTTGACTATCCTGAGGTAGAGCTTGTTGATATAAACGACGACGGTTTTGTTATGAAGACTACTGTCACCGTAAAGCCTGAGGTAAAGCTCGGCAAGTACAAGGGCGTTGAAGCTGAGAAGCCTGCTGTTTCCGTAACAAAGAAGGATGTTGATGCAGAGCTTAACTTCATGCTTGAGAAGAATGCTCGCCTTGTTACTGTAGAGCGTGCTGCTAAGGACGGCGATACAGTTGTTATCGATTACGAAGGTTTTGTAAACGATGTTGCTTTTGACGGCGGTAAGGGTGAAAACCACAGCCTTAAGCTTGGTTCAAACCAGTTTATCCCCGGCTTTGAGGCTCAGCTCGTTGGTAAGAGCGCAGGCGAAGAGTGTGATGTAAATGTCACATTCCCTGAGCAGTACCATTCCGAAGAGCTTGCTGGTAAGGCTGCAACCTTCAAGGTAAAGGTTCACGAAGTTAAGGAAACTGAGCTTCCGGCTCTTGACGATGAATTTGCAAAGGATGTTTCAGAGTTTGAGACTCTTGACGAACTCAAGAAGGACATCAAAAAGAAGCTTACCGACAGCCGTGAGAAGATGGCAAACGATGCTTTTGAATCTGCTATTATGAACATCGTAGTAAGCAAGATGAAGGCTGATATTCCGGATGTTATGGTTGAAGCTCAGCTTGACAACATCTGCAACGATTTTGCTCAGCGTCTCCAGATGCAGGGCATCACTCTTGAAAAGTACCTTGAAATGATGCAGTCTAATATGGACGACTTCCGCGCAAACTTCCGCGACCAGGCTCTTGAGCAGGTAAAATCTCGCCTTGCTCTCGAAGCTATTGCTAAGGCTGAAAAGATTGAGCCGACAGACGCTGATGTCGAAGACGAATATAAGAAGCTTGCAGAGCAGTACAATATGGATGTTGAGCGTGTCCGCAGCTTCCTTCCTGTTGAAGCTATGAAGAGCGACCTTTACACAATCAAGACCCTTGCTTTCCTTCGTGAGAATGCAGTTGCAAAGGCTCTGGAAAAGAAGACTGCTACAAAGAAAACAACAGAGGATAAGCCTGCAGCTGAGAAGAAGGCTCCTGCAAAGAAGTCAACAGCTAAGGCAACTGACGGTGAGAAGAAGGCTCCTGCAAAGAAAGCTGCTTCAACTGCTGCAAAGAAAACAACAACCACTAAGAAGACCACAACAAAGAAAGCTGCAGATAAAGAATAATTTTCCAAATTTTCGGCATAATATTATACATTGGGATAGGCGGGAGGAGTTTTTCCTCGCGCCTATCTTTCAAAAATGAATAGGAGTGTGAATACAATGAGTTTAGTTCCGGTAGTAGTAGAACAGACAAACAGAGGCGAGCGTTCTTACGATATTTTCTCTCGTCTTTTGAATGACAGAATCATTATCTTATCCGAAGAAGTAAATGATACGACAGCATCTCTTGTTGTCGCTCAGCTTTTATACCTTGAGTCTCAGGACCCTGATAAGGACATTCATTTCTATATCAACTCTCCCGGCGGTTCAATAACTGCAGGAATGGCAATTTTCGACACAATGAACTTCATCAAGTGTGATGTATCAACTATCTGTGTCGGAATGGCAGCTTCGATGGGCGCATTCCTTCTTGCAGCAGGAACTCCCGGTAAGCGTCTTGCTCTTCCGAACTCTGAAATAATGATTCACCAGCCACTTTCCGGAATGCAGGGTCAGGCAACCGATATTAAAATCCATGCTGACCGCATCATCCGTATAAAGGAACAGCTCAACAAAAAGCTTGCAGAATTTACAGGAAAGCCTCTTGAAACAATTGTTCAGGATACAGAGCGCGATAACTTCATGACAGCTGAAGAAGCAAGGGAATACGGTCTTATTGATAAGGTTATCACAAAGAGACAGTAATTTTCAAAACGAGGAGTAATTTATGTCTGACAAAAACATTAAAATGTTCTGCGCTTTCTGCGGAGAGGAAATAAAGCCGGATACACTCACTCTTGCCGGAGTCAACGGTGCTATTTGTGAGAATTGCATTGATATGTGCAAAGAGTATCTTGAATCTATCCGTGAGGCTGAAAGACGCGCAGACGGCGACACTTCAAAGCTTACACTCCTTAAACCTCGTGAAATTCACGAAAAACTCAACGAATATATAGTCGGTCAGGAAAATGCAAAGCTTGCGCTTTCCGTTGCGGTATATAACCATTACAAGCGAATCACAAACGAAGACAAAAACGAGGTTGAGCTTCAGAAGAGCAATATACTTATGATTGGCCCGACGGGTTCCGGTAAAACCCTTTTTGCTCAGACTCTTGCAAAAATGCTCAATGTTCCGTTTGCTATCGCAGATGCTACAACGCTTACCGAAGCCGGCTATGTCGGTGAAGATGTTGAGAACATCCTTCTTCGTCTTATTCAGGCGGCAGATTACGATATAGAAGCTGCTGAACACGGTATCATCTTTATCGATGAGATAGATAAAATTGCCCGCAAGAGCGAGAACACCTCAATAACGCGCGATGTTTCGGGTGAGGGCGTTCAGCAGGCAATTCTCAAAATTCTTGAGGGTACGGTTGCGAATGTTCCGCCGCAGGGAGGAAGAAAGCACCCGCATCAGGAATTCATACAGATTGACACGAAGAATATTCTGTTCATATGCGGTGGCGCATTTGACGGCATTGAAAAGGTCGTTTCAAAGCGCAAGACCAAAAACGGAATTGGCTTTGGTTCTGATGTTTCTTCAAAATCAACTGAAGATAAAGCAGAGCTTCTTTCCGATATCCAGCCGCACGATTTGCTTAAATTCGGAATCATCCCTGAGCTTGTAGGACGACTTCCGGTCATAGCTCCTCTTGCACCGCTTGACAAGGAAGCAATGGTAAGTATTCTCACAAAGCCGAAAAACGCAATCACAAAGCAGTATGCGCGCCTTTTGGAGCTTGACGGTGTTACACTTACCTTCGAACCGAAAGCACTTGAAAAGGTCGCAGAGCTTGCGATAGAGCGCGGAATAGGCGCACGAGGCTTGCGAGCTGTTCTTGAGGGTGTTATGCAAAAGATAATGTATGATGTCCCGTCAGACCCGGATATTGAAAGTATTACAATTACAGAAGGCTCTATTGACAAGACAAGTGAGCCTGAAATTACCAGAAAACAGATTAAATCAGCGCAGTAAAGGAGGAATCAGTAATGCCTGAGAATACAACGAGAAGAAGCATAATGCCCGTTCTTCCGCTTCGTGGACTTACGGCGTTTCCTCATATGATGCTCAACTTTGATGTTGGGCGTGATAAATCAATGAAGTCTTTGGATAATGCAATGTCCAAAGACCAGAACATTTTTCTTGTAGCACAGAAGGAAATCAGAACCGACAACCCGAAACCCGAAGACATTTTTCTTGTCGGTACGGTTGCAAAGGTAAAGCAGGTTCTTAAATTTCCGGGCAATAACACACGCGTTTTGGTTGAGGGTATCTATCGTGCAAAGATTGTTGATTTTTTGCATACCGAACCGTTTATTGAGGCGGAAGTTGAAGAGCTTCTTACTCCTGCGGTACGCGAAAACAGCGTAAAATACGAGGCTCTTGTACGTACT
>JAZOAS010000111.1:0-1605 GCA_045595605.1 Eubacteriales bacterium | reverse complement strand
TCGCATCTGTAAGATTGCGTGTTGAATTTTAAATAATACATCAAATATAAGAAAAGGGGACGATTGAAAAATGAACGCAGAATTTTTTGCCGCCATCGCACAGTTGGAGGCTGAGAAAGGAATTCCTCAGGACTATATGCTTGAGCGAGTTTCCCAGGCACTCCTCGCTGCATACAAGCGCGACAACGCCGGCAATACAGACAATGTTTTTGTTGAGCCCGATTGCGAAAAGAAGGAAATCCGCATGTTCGTCAAAAAGACAGTTGTTGAAGCTGTTGAGAATCCGGCAGAGGAAATTGCACTTCTTGATGCAAAGAAGTATTCAAAAAAAGCAGGCATCGGCGATATCGTAAATGTCAAGGTTGAAACCCGCGACTTCGGAAGAATCGCAGCTCAGACTGCAAAGCAGGTTATCATCCAGGGCATCCGCGAGGCTGAGCGCGGTGTTGTCTTCCAGCAGTTCTCCTCAAAAGAGCACGAGCTTCTCACAGCTCTTGTTACAAGAACTGACCCGAGAAGCGGCGGCGCTTCAATCGAAATCACCGGTGCAAAGGAAAAAACCGAAATCTACCTCGGCGCAAAAGAGCAGATTCCGGGCGAGGTTCTCCGCGAGGGTGACCGAGTAAAAATTTATGTTGTTGAAGTCAAGCGCTCCGACCGTGGACCGCAGATTATCATTTCAAGAACTCATCCCGGCCTTGTCCGCCGTCTTTTCGAGATTGAAGTTCCCGAAATCCACGACGGCACCGTCGAGATTCGCAGTATTTCAAGAGAAGCAGGCTCAAGAACCAAGATTGCCGTTTCCACAAACGACGAGAATGTCGATCCTATCGGTGCTTGCGTCGGCCCGCACGGCAGCCGTGTTGCCGCAGTAGTTGATGAAATCTGCGGAGAAAAAATTGATATCGTAAAATACTCCGAAGATATTTCTGAGTTTGTCGCGGCAGCTCTCGCTCCGGCAAATGTCATTTCAGTTGACGCAGACGAGGAGACAAACTCCTGCCGCGTCATCGTAAACGACGATCAGCTCTCTCTCGCTATCGGCAAGGACGGTCAGAACGCCCGCCTCGCTGCAAGGCTTACAGGTTATAAGATAGACATCAAACCCGCAAGCTCTTTGAATCAGTAATTTTAAGGACGGTGTCCCGGCATATGACAAAGGAAAAGAAGATACCAAAACGCTTGTGTGTAGCGTGTCGCGAGATGCGCGAGAAGGGCGAGCTTGTCCGAATCACAAAATCTAAAGACGGCGCAATTTCGCTCGACCTCACAGGCAAGCTTCCCGGCAGAGGCGCATACATCTGCAAAAAGCTCGAATGCTTAAATCGCGCAAGAAAAACCCGCGCACTTGAAAGAGCTTTTTCGTCTGAAATATCCGATGCCGTCTATGAAACTCTCGCAAAAGAGCTCGAGGTGGCAGAAAATGAGTAGTTCGTACCTTTCGCTCCTCGGCCTTGCCCGTCGTGCAGGCAAGCTCGAAGTCGGCGACGAGGCCGTCAAGGGTGCTTGCAGCAGAGGTCTTGCAAAGCTCCTCCTTGTTGCCGCGGACGCGACAGACAGAACAAGAGCGACCTTTGAGTCCATCGCAGAGACTCTCGACCTTCC
>JAZOAS010000110.1:0-4459 GCA_045595605.1 Eubacteriales bacterium | reverse complement strand
TCAAAGCTTGCTCCGGGATATGATGATATTATGGTAAAAGACATAATCGAGCTTTTTGAAAGTATAAAGTAAATAAACCGAAATAGCACCGTGCAGTTTATGCACGGTGCTTTTATTGATAAAGAAAAAAACAGCCGAATTGCTTCGGCTGTTTTTTTATAGGTTTTATTAAGTTAAATTACTTAATTCTTGCGTGAGCTGCTTCGTATGTAGCGAAGACTTCATCAAGACCCATGTCCTTAACATTCTCTTCGATTTCATCATAAGCTGAAAGCGGGAGCTGCTTGAGGAGAATCTTTGTGATGATTTCTTCTACATAGTTTGTGATAGCTGTTCTCTTGTCAGCCATAATGACCTGCTCTTCTTCGTTGAATGCGATGTAGCTTGTTACAGGGTTCTGAGCAGTTCTTGTGTTAAGAGTGATTTCGCGTCCTGCTGCGATATCCTCAGACTCTGTAGCTTCGATAGCTTCCTTGTCAATGCGGTAGAACATCTGCGGAACGCCAAAGCCATAGAGAGTCTTAATCGGCTCGTTAGAACCGTTTGTGATGTACTGCTTCTTGCCGTCAACAACTTCGAATGTCTCGCCTTCCTTACCCCATGAAACGAGCTCTACAGTGTCATCAGCGTAGAACCAGTCGAGGTACTTAGCAGTATTAGCGATACGGCCTTCGTCGCGTGTGTTGCAGATGATGTTGCCGTACGGGTCAAGGCTGTTTCTGATAACGAGAGCAGCACCCTTTTCAGCGTTAGCTACCGGCGGAACCATAGCTGCGAAACGGAGCGGAGAGTTGTTATCCTTAGCAATTGAGTTAAAGAAGTCGATTCTTGTCTGGTATTCCGGAGTGATGAAACCACGGTCTGTGGAGATAAGCTCCTGCCACTCCTGAGCCTTGACTGTAGCAAAGTTCGGGTTGAGGAGACCTTCGTCGATCATCTTGAGAGCGAATTCAAGGAATTCCTTCATAGCCGGCTCAAGAACACCGAACTTCCAGACTTCTGCTGTTTCGTCATAGTAGAAGCCCATACCTCTCCAGTCCTTATCGAAAGACGGAGACATAACATTGAGGTTCATACCGATACCGCTTCTCATGCAGAGCGGGTAAGAATCGGGGTATTTTGCCTTAAGAGCCTTACATACTTCGTAAAGTTCGTCGAAGGTTGTCGGAGGTGTGAGACCTTCCTTTTCGAAGATGTCCTTACGGTACATCCAGCACATAACGCCTTCTGTTGTATCACGACCCATAACCGGTGTGTAGTAGATGTTGCCGTCAGCAGACTTACGCGGCTGAATGAAGTTAGCGTAATCGTCCTCTGAGAGACCTGCTACCCACTTTGTGTAGTTGGGCATGTACTCTGCTACGCTCTCAAAAGCGATAGCTGAGCCGTCAGCACCGTGCTGGTCACCGCCTGCCTTGCCGTCAAACGGAACTGTGTCCGGAAGAGACTCGGGGTCAGCGAACATAACTGAGTACTTTGTGTAGATTTCTGCGTTCGGGATAGCCTGGAATTCGATGTTTGCGCCAACACCCTCTTTGATGTACTCAACAACCTTCCAGCTGTCCTGGAACGGCCAGCTCGGGTGAGAGTAGATAACAGCCTGGATAGTGTCATCCATTGTGAGGGGGTCTGTTGTAGCAACTGAGCCGCCACCATTACTTGCCGGACAAGCAACGAGAGCAAGGCACATGATTGCTGCAAGCACCAATGCGAGAAGCTTTTTCATTTTGAAATTCCTCCTAGTAATTTTTTGGCAGAAACGCCTTTTGTTTCTGTCATTTTTAGTTAATATAATGTTAACATAAATGAAAAGAAAAGTCAATCTTTCGTGATAAATATTCGCTATGTTTTTTTGGTAAAATGTGGGGTGTAAGAAAAACAAAAAACAGCCGAAAGTTTCGGCTGTTTTTCAGGTTTTAAGTTATGAATTTACTTAATTCTTGCGTGAGCAGCTTCGTATGTAGCGAGAACTTCTTCAAGACCCATTTCCATAATGTTTGCTTCGATTTCGTCATAAGCTGAAATCGGAAGTTGCTTGAGGAGAATCTTTGAGATAATTTCTTCTACATAAGTTGTGATAGCAACCTTCTTATCAGTCATGAGGTTCTGTTCCTCTTCGTTGAATGCGAGGTAGCTTGAAACAGCGTTCTTATCTCTTCTGTGTTCAAGAACCATAGCGCGGTTCTTTGCAATATCCTCAGATTCTGTTGACTCGATAGCTTCGCGGTCAGCGCGGTAGAAGGTCTGCGGAACACCGAAACCGTAAAGTGTCTTTATCGGCTCGTTTGCACCGTTTGTGATGTACTGCTTCTTGCCGTCAACAACTTCGAATGTTTCGCCTTCCTTACCCCATGAAACGAGCTCTACATTTTCATCTGCATAGAACCAGTCGAGGTACTTAGCTGTGTTAGCGATGCGAGCTTCGTCGCGAGTGTTGCAGATGATGTTACCGTACGGGTCAAGGCTGTTTCGTGTAACGAGAGCAGCACCCTTTTCAGCATTGGCAACCGGCGGAATCATAGCTGCGAAGCGAAGAGGAGAGTTGTTGTCCTTAGCGATTGAGTTGAAGAAGTCAACACGGGTCTGATATTCCGGAGTGATAAAGCCGCGGTCTGTGGAGATGAGCTCCTGCCATTCCTGAGTGCTGATTGTGGAGAAGTTCGGGTTGAGGAGACCTTCGTCAATCATCATAAGAGAGAATTCGAGGAATTCTTTCATAGCAGGCTCAAGAACACCGTACTTCCAGGTATCGTCTGCCTCATCGTAGTAGAAGTCCATACCGTACCAGTTCTTGTCAAAGCTCGGAGACATAACAGAAAGGTTCATACCGATACCGCTTCTCATGCAGAGAGGATATGATTCGGGGTAGAGAGCTTTGAGCTCCTTACATACATTATAAAGCTCGTCAAAGGTTGTCGGAGTCTTTAAATTATGCTTCTCGAAGATGTCTTCGCGGAACATCCAGCACATAACGCCTTCGGTTGTGTCGCGACCCATTACAGGTGTGTAATAGATGTTGCCGTCAGCAGACTTGCGCGGCTGAATGAAGTTTGCATAATCATTTTCTGAAAGGCCTGATATCCACTTTGTGTAGTTCGGCATATAGTCCGTCAAAGCTTCGAATGCGATAGCAGAACCGTCAACAGCATGCTGGTCTCCACCGAACTTACTGTCGAACGGAACTGTGTCGGGAAGTGACTCGGGGTCAGCAAACATAACAGAATACTTTGTTGCGATTTCTGCGTTCGGGATAGCATTGTATTCAATAGTTGCGCCAATGCCTTCTCTGATGTACTCGACGACCTTCCAGCTGTCCTGGAACGGCCAGCTCGGATGAGAGTATATAACTGCCTTGACTACATCATCCTTTGTGAGAGGGTCTGTGTTTGCAACTGAGCCGCCACCTGCATTGCCGTCGGGGCAAGCTGTGAGAGAAAGGCACATAAGCGTTGCGAGGATAAGTGCGAGAATCTTTTTCATTTTAAATTCCTCCTAATATAATATATAAGGGCATCTTGCATAATTATATGTTAACATAGGTGAAAGGTGAAGTCTTTACACTATTTTAAGCAAAATTTGTACGATTTTGAGTATAAAAAAAGTCTTGGTCTCATGACCAAGACTTTTTTGAAATTACTTACCTGCGCGTTTTGCGTACTTTTCGTACTTCTTCTTTGCAGCAGCTTCAGCCTTAGCGAAGAGCTCTTCAGCTCTTTCGGGGAACTGCTGTGCAAGACGAGCGTAACGGGTTTCGCTCTTGATGAAGTCGATGTAGTTTGCAGTCGGCTCCTTGGAGTCGAGGATGAATGCGTCCTTGCCCTCAGCTTCAAGAGTCGGGTTGTAGCGGAACATCTGCCAGTAGCCTGCTTCAACTGCCTTTTTCATTTCTGACTGGCAGTTTACCATACCGCCCTTAACACCGTGCATTTCGCAAGGAGCGTAGCCGATGATGAGTGACGGACCCGGGTAAGCTTCAGCTTCTGCAAGAGCCTTGAGAGTCTGATTCATATCAGCGCCCATAGCAACCTGAGCAACATAAACATAACCGTAGGACATTGCAATTTCTGCAAGGTTCTTCTTCATGATGTTCTTACCTGCAGCAGCGAACTGAGCAACCTGACCGATGTTTGAAGCCTTGGAAGCCTGACCGCCTGTGTTGGAGTAAACTTCAGTATCGAATACCATAACATTTACATCTTCGCCTGATGCGAGAACATGGTCGAGACCGCCGAAGCCGATGTCGTATGCCCAACCGTCACCACCGAAGATCCAGACTGACTTCTTGGAGAGGTAGTCCTTCTCTGCGAGGATGCCTGCACAAAGCTCGCAAGAGCCTGCAGTCTTTTCAAGCTCAGCAACGAGAGCCTTTGTTGCAGCAACATTTGCTTCGCCGTTATCCTTTGTAGCGAGGTACTCTTCTGCTGCTGCCTTGAGCTCAGCCGGAGCCTTGTCGCCAGCG
>JAZOAS010000109.1:0-2402 GCA_045595605.1 Eubacteriales bacterium | reverse complement strand
ACGGGGGTTGGCTCTGAAACCTGTCAGACCGAAATTTTCGGTGTCAAGACCCGCAGGATTGAGGAGTTTATGGCGGTCGGAAAAGGCGGCCTCTTCTTGTGCGGCCTTGATTCTGCGGTAGTTGTAAGTATGGGCACTGGTACGGCGTTTGTTTCTGCAAACCGCGACTCGGTAACTCACCTTGGCGGCACAGGTATCGGCGGCGGCACGCTCATCGGACTTTCCGACAGGATGTTCAATATCCGCAATTTCGAGGATATAATAGAAACTGCCCAGACTGGTGACCTCAACAATGTTGACCTGCACATCAGGGACATAAGCTACGAGGCAATTGAGACGCTTGCGGCGGCGACAACCGCTTCAAACTTTGGTAAGGTGTCTGATCTTGCAACGACAAGCGACCTCGCTCTCGGAGTTATAAACATGGTTTTCCAGACGATTGGCGTCATGGCGGCGTTCAGTGCAAAGAACGCGAAGACTAAAAACATAGTGCTTACGGGAAATCTCACGAATGTCCCGCAGGCAGAAGGTATATTCAGAGGAGTAGAAGCGCTTCACGGAGTCCACTTTATTATTCCGGAACATTCGGAGTATGCTACGGCTACTGGTGCTGCGCTTATGTACGGAGAAGAAATATGAAAGTAAAAGAAATTCCCGAAGAGCTTATGTGCAGACAGCAGGAGTACATCCGTGCTGTCGCAGAACTTAACGAAGGTAAGTCTCTTTCGGCATTTGTAGATACATACGGTTGTCAGCAGAACGAGGCTGACAGTGAGATAATTCGCGGCATTCTTCTCGAAATGGGATATTCAATCGTTAACGATGAGAACGAAGCTGATGTTATCGTCATAAACTCCTGCGCCGTGCGAGAACACGCGGAACAGAGAGTTCTCGGCAATGTAGGTCAGCTTATCCATGTAAAGAGAAAGAGAAACTGCCTTATTGCTGTGTGCGGGTGCATGGTTCAGCAGCCTGCGATGGCGGAGAAGATAAAGAAAAGCTACCGCCATGTTGACCTTGTTTTCGGTGTCCATGCGCTTGTCCGTTTTCCAGAGCTTTTGTACCGCGCGCTTATGGAAGAAAAGAGAGTGTTTGACATCGAGCAGTCTGACGGCGTGATTGCAGAGGGCTTTCCGGTCATGCGAAAGGACAGGACCAAGGCGTGGATATCAATCATGTACGGCTGCAACAACTTCTGCACATACTGCATAGTTCCGTATGTCAGAGGGCGAGAGCGCTCGCGCGACCCCGAGAAGATTATCGCAGAAATTAAAAAGCTTATAGACGAGGGATGTAAGGACATAACACTTCTCGGTCAGAATGTAAATTCTTACGGAAACGACCTCGGCGGCGAGATAGATTTTTCAACTCTCCTTGAGCGCATAAATGCGCTTCCGGGAGATTTCAGAATAAGGTTCATGACAAGTCACCCGAAGGATGCGACGGAAAAGCTTTTTGACACAATGGCAAAATGCGAGAAGGTATCAAAGCATATCCATCTCCCGTTCCAGTCGGGAAGCGATAGAATCCTTAAACTTATGAACCGTCGCTATGATAACGCGAAATACCGCGAGCTTGTGGCGTATGCGAGAAGCAAGATGCCGGATATCTCTCTCACAAGTGATGTCATAGTAGGTTTTCCCAGTGAAACGGAAGAGGACTTTGACGAAACGATAAAGCTTGTTTCGGATATCGGCTTTGACGGGCTTTTTGTTTTCATTTACTCAAAGCGAAGCGGAACTCCCGCCGCGGAGATGGATGACCCCACCCCGAGAAGCGAGAAGGTTGCCCGTTTCCAGAAGCTTTTTGATGTCCACGAGGAAGGGACTCGCGCGAGAAGCCGTGCGCTTATCGGAAGTGAGGTTGAGGTTCTTGTTGAGGGCGTTGTTGAAAGTGAGGACGGCTATAATCTCGTAGCGAGAACTGACGGCAACCGCCCGATAAGCCTTAAGGGAGACGAGAGCCTTGTCGGAAGCTTTATAAAGGCTCGCATTACAGACTCCGCAAAATGGGGAATGTACGGCGAAATCGTTTAATTTATAATTTAGAGAAGGTAAGAAGATGGAAAAGTATTCTCCGATGATGATGCAATATATGAAGATAAAGGAGCAGAATAAAGACAGTATTCTGTTCTTTCGTCTTGACGATTTTTATGAAATGTTCTTTGATGATGCCCGCCTTGCAGCGGAGGAGCTTGAGCTTACCCTCACGGGTCGTGACTGCGGTCAGGAGGAGAGAGCTCCGATGTGCGGAGTTCCGTATCACTCCTGCGATGCGTATATCGCGCGACTTATTGCAAAGGGGTATAAGGTTGCAATCTGTGAGCAGACGGAAGAGCCCGGAAAAGGGCAGAAGCTTGTTGAGCGCGATGTTGTAAGAATAATTACACCGGGAACGGTAAT
>JAZOAS010000108.1:0-2531 GCA_045595605.1 Eubacteriales bacterium | reverse complement strand
CATCAACCACTCTTGTTCTCAAGCATCCGCGCCCGCTTCCGGAGCATCGTCTGCTGCAAAAAAGATTTGAAAAAAAGCACATATAACAAGTCTCCTTTCAATTATTAAGGACGAGCTTCGTCCTGTATATTCTATGCTCCTTTTTCTTATTTTGTCCAAGCAAAATTCGACTTGTAAGATATTTTACTTTATGTTATAATTTACAATAATTATCGAAGCTTTTCTGAGGAGGCTATTTTATGAGGTTCAAATTGAGTGAAGACACGGCTTCACGGGTATTTTCAAATGCACTTATTCTTATAATTGCAATAACTTTCTATTTTCTTCTGAAGAATATTGGCTTCTTCTTTTCTTTTATCAAAAATATTTTTTCAATTCTATCACCCTTTGTAACAGGCTTTGTCATCGCTTATCTTTTACTTCGTCCCGTTAAATTTTTAAACGGACTTCTCGACAAATTCCTGTTTAAAAAACTAAAAAAGCAGCACTCCGTCAACAAAGGACTCTCAATAGCTCTTGTCATTCTCCTTGTACTTATTCTTCTCTCACTTGTCATTTATTCTATCATCCCGCAGTTAATTGACAGCGTTGCACGTCTTGCAAAAAACGCAGACTCATACATCAAGACGATAACTGACTTTTTTAACGCTTTTGCAGCACGCTTCAATCTTGACTCCGATATTTTCAGCGGTATCCTTGGTTCTTCACAGGAACTTTTCAAAAAACTCACCGCCTATATTTCTTCCGCACTTCCGAAATTCCTCAACTTTTCAGTTTCGGTAGGCTCCGGAATTTCCAACTTTTTCATTGGCTTTATCATCTCAATATATATCTTGAGCGGCAAGGAGCTTTTCTGCGCACAGATAAAGAAGATTTCCTCCGCACTTTTGCCCAAAAAAGCTCTTGACAGCGCCGCAAATCTGATAAATTATATGCACGAAACTTTCGGAAACTACCTTACAGGCCAGCTTCTTGATTGCATACTTCTCGGAACAATCTGCTTTATCCTCATGTCTATATTCGGTATGGAGTACGCTCTCCTCATCAGTATGATTATAGCGATTACAAACTTTATTCCGTTTATAGGTCCTTTTATCGGTGCAATCCCAAGCGCATTTATTCTTCTTATGGTACAACCCTCAAAAGCGCTTTGGTTTATACTGATGATTCTCATTCTCCAGCAGATAGACGGAAACTTCCTCGTTCCGAAGATTGTCGGCAAAAAGACAGGTCTCTCATCCTTCTGGGTAATCTTCTCAATTCTTCTCGGCGGCGGTCTTTTCGGAGTCACAGGAGTTCTTCTTGCAGTTCCCACCTTTTCTGTCATTTACCTCGTTATAAAAAATCTTATTGAGAAAAAACTTAAAGTGAAAAACCTTCCGACAAGCACCGCGGAATATTATAAATAGCAAAAAGGACATTGTTCGTTAGAACAATGTCCTTTTAATTATTTTACTTCAAGAACAACCTTACCTACATTTTCGCCTCTGTAAAGAATGTCGTGAGCCGCTTCTGCCTCTGTTATCGGCAAAGTTTTGTATATGGTCGGTTTTACTTCACCCGTTGCAATCTTCGGAAACACATTCTTGACAAGCTCAGAGAGAATATAAGCTTTCATCTCAGGTGTTCTTGAGCGAAGTGTGCTTCCGACGATTCGGACATTTCTGACATAAATGTTTTTGAGGTCAATCTCCGTCTTCTGACCTGCAAGCGCCGCAATCATTATCCATCTTGCTCCGTGCTTCAAGTGGTGTATGCACTTGCCCATTATCTCACCACCAAGGCAGTCGATTGCAACATCAACACCGGTTCCGTTTGCAAGCTCTTTCTTTAAAACCTCGACTATATCTTCTTTTGAAGTATTAACAACAACATCTGCGTTAAGGTGCTTTATTGACTCACGAATTTCATCTGATAGAACGGTAGTTATTACCCTTACACCAAAAGCCTTTGCCATGGGAATTATGACGCTCGCAAGTCCTGATGCACCTGCATTCATAAGAAGCGTATTACCTTCCTTTATTCCGCCTTCAATAAAGAGATTAAGGTACGCAGTTGCAAAAGCCTCAGGAATCGCCGCCGCTTCTATCATTGAGCAATTCTCAGGAACAGGCATAAGCATATCGTACTTCACATTTACATACTCAGCATATCCACCGCCGCCGAGAAGCGCGCAAACCTTATCGCCGACCTTCCAATCCGACTTCTTTGAAGCTTCTTCGCCAACCTCGATAATTGTCCCCGCAACCTCGAGCCCCATCCAATCAGGACATCCCGGAGGTGGCGGATAATCGCCTTCTCTCTGCATGAGGTCAGCACGGTTAAGAGCTTCCGCCTCGATTTTAACGAGACAGTCTTCGCTTCCCGTTACGGGATCCGGAACATCGTCCCAACGGAGACTTCTGTCGTCATTTACAAGTATTGCTTTCATATTTATAACTCCTTTCAGTTATTCAATTATTCCACAGCATTTAAGCACTGTTTTATAGAGCTTAAGCTCGTAATCGGGCGTATTCGGGTTTTCCCGCTCT
>JAZOAS010000107.1:0-14747 GCA_045595605.1 Eubacteriales bacterium | reverse complement strand
GCCGCCTCGCGGACGGTAGCAAAAGCCTCGGGAAGAATATCGTCAAGAGTCTCGCCGTTATTGAGGCGGGACTTAAATTCTGCCGTTTTTGCTGAAAGCTCAGAATCTGAAAGAGAGCGCATATCCTCTGCAAGAGCTTCCGTCTTATCAACAAGCGGGAGAATCTTTTTTATCTCACGCTCGCTTCTTGTGCCGAAAATTTTTGAAACAATACTCATCTATCGCAATTCCTTTCGAAAAAATAAAACATTTCTGCCATTTTAGTATAGCACATTTTAATATGATAAAAAAGAGATTTATGTAAATTTTAATATAAAATTTACGATGTTGAAAAAACAGGGAAAATGGTGTATCCTATATATAGGAGTTGATATAAAATGAGTATTGTAAAAGATAAAAATCTTGCCCCTTCGGGAATAAAGAAAATCGAATGGGTAAAGTCATATATGCCGGTTCTTTCGGCTATCGGCGCGCGCTTTAAAAAGGAGCGCCCGTTTGAGAATAAGACGATTGCAATGTCGATTCACCTTGAGGCGAAAACGGCATACCTCGCGCTGACTCTCGCCGCAGGCGGTGCGCGCGTCTGTGCGACGGGCTGTAACCCGCTTTCGACTCAGGATGATATAGCCGCCGCGCTCTGCGAGCTCGGCATTGAAACCTTTGCAATTCACGGCGCAAGTGAGGAGGAGTATGTCGCTCACCTCACCGAAACGCTCAAATGTAAGCCCGATATCATAATCGACGACGGCGGCGACTTTGTTTCGATTCTTCACAGCTCAGCACCCGAGCTTGGCGTAAACCTTCTTGGTGGCTGCGAGGAGACGACAACGGGCGTTGCGAGACTTGCGGCAAGAGCTAAAGCGGGAGAGCTTAACTTCCCGATGTTTGCGGTAAATGATGCAAAATGCAAGCACCTTTTCGACAACCGTCACGGTACGGGTCAGTCTGTATGGGATGCGATTATGAATACTACAAACTGCTTTATTGCAGGTAAGCGCGTTGTCGTTGCGGGCTATGGCTTCTGCGGGCGTGGCGTTGCGCTTCGTGCAAAGGGACTTGGCGCGAATGTAATAATCTGCGAGGCAGACCCCTTCCGCGCGCTTGAGGCGTATGCTGAAGGATATTCGGTTATGACTATGGATGAGGCGGCTTCCGTCGGCGATATTTTCGTAACAACAACGGGTTGCCGGGATATAATTCTCCGCCGTCATATGGAGAAAATGAAAGACGGCGTTCTCCTCACAAACGCAGGACATTTTGACTGCGAGATAAATAAGAACGACTTAAAGGCGCTTGCCGTAAAGGTCGAGGAGAGAAAACCGAATATTGAAGGATATGTCATGGCTGACGGCAGAATCTTGAATCTCCTTGGCGAAGGCCGTCTTGTAAACCTCGCCGCAGGTAACGGTCACCCCGCGGAGATTATGGATATGAGCTTTGCGGTTCAGGCGCTTATGATGGAGCATATTGCAAGACTTCCCGAAAAGCTCACCCCGGGCCTTTACGAAGTTCCGAAGGAGATTGATACGCTCGTCGCAAGGGAAAAGCTCTCTGCCTGCGGAATAAAAATTGACAGCCTTTCAAAAGAACAGGAAACATAACTCAAATCATGTTAAATCAAACGCTCTCCGGAATTTCCGCAGATCGTTTTTGTTGTCAAAAAGTTGTCATTTTTTTGTCAAGCACGAAATTAAATAAGTGCTAAAATTTATAACAGTGATGCTTTTGAGTGAACTGTTATGAATTTGTGCGCATTCATTTTGGTCGCTCCTTGTGCGCAGAGCATCCGTTTGTATTGCTTTTGCAATACAGCTATAGTATAATTAAGGAGAATTATTATGAATAATTCAAACAACAAGTGGCTTTATGAGAACCCACTATTAAAAAACAAAAACCAAAGGTACTATTACGACTTCGGAACAGGAATAGAAATTGAACGAGAAGAAGTCAAAGAAGAAAGAGATGCTATTCTCAACTCCGCAACCAAGACCTCAAACAAACCAACAAATCAGAAAAAGGATGATTTCTTGGAAGGCTTTGATGACCCGTATGGCGAAAAAAGAGAACAAGAGCGGCAGAGAAAAGAACAGGAGCGAAAAGAGAGGTTTGCGAAAATCCGAGAAAACGCGGATAAGCGAAACTGGACCCCGCAGAGCGACCCGTTTCTTGAAGGGTTTAATCAAACATCAAAAGATGAGAACCTTTGGGAAAGCACGCTTGGTTCGGTAAAATCAGGTGCAACAGCTACACTTAAAAAAACAAAAGAAAAAGGTAAAGAAATTATCAACAATGCAAGCGCCTGGGCAAATGAAAAAGGCATTTTTGACGATGTAACGAATGCTTTCTTTAAAGTGTCGGACATTTCACAAGATTATCCATTTAGAACGATCCCAACCGATCTTACACATCAGATACTTGCTAATGTAAACCATAAAGAAAATCAAAAAATAGATTTGAGTGTGTATGAAGCGGACAGCGGTTATATCAATGATCAGAATGTCCGAGGTTCTCAATCGGGGAAAATACGGTATGGAACCGGGACATTTAATCAAAACGGTTGCGAAATTATAGCGGTAAACAATGCTCTTGTAAGCCTTAGGGACAGAAGAGATATAAGGGATATCGCAAAAGATTTCGAAACTGACGGTCAGGTTTTGTTCGGAGCATTTGGTACAAGTCCGTATGCTATCAACGATTATTTTAAGAAACAGGGATATCAGGTTGAAACTTTTACAGGCGATAAGAAAATCTACAACCTCAATATCCCCGAGGCCGATACATACATTATCAGTTTCTGGAATTCAGATAAGGCTACTAATATGATCCATACAGTTTCTGTAGATAAGCTCGACAACGGTAAATACAGGATATATAATGAAAACGGGAGAAGAGTATTAGATGTAAATTCTTTAAACGAGTATTTAATTAAAAATAACCGTGTTCCGCTTGTTCTGCACTGTATAAAGAAAGGTTGATAACTATATGAAAATGCGCGTAGCTGTCTTTGGTTTACTCTGCTTTTTTCTTTCACTGTTTTCCGGGTGCATTTCTGATCGTCCGGAATATCTTCCGGGAATGAACGAGGAAGATGTTCAATTTATATGGGTTTGCAAGGAACCCTTTTCATATTTTGTAGTAGATAAAGAAGAATTATCAGGCGGATATCCTTGTCTTAAAGGATACATTACGAAAGAAAACAAATTTTTGTGTTTTTATATGCACGAGGAACTTAATACAATAAGTTGTTTTGTGGAAGAAAAGTTATGGGATACTGCTACACGCAGTGACGGTTTTTGGGGACACACAAAATATTATGGAGAATATTTTGAATTCGAGGCAGAACACGACCCCATAAACTTCTTCGGCGGCGAGCTTCCAACCTTGCGGTTTGAAAAGATGACGAAAGAGGACTTTCTTGAAGAATTCGGCGAAATTGAAAATGTTTCGGAGCTTTTAGAGTGACTAACAAGCAGATAGGGCAAGGGAAAATTCCCTTGCCCTGTTTTTTAATCTCTTTTTGAATACTGCTTTGGGGAGATGCCGAGGTTTTTCCTGAAAATGTGGATGAAGTAGCTTAAATCGGAAAAACCGCAGTCGTATGCGACATCCGTTACCTTTACGCCGTCAAGGAGCATTTCGGAAGCCATTTCGAGGCGGTATGTCGTTATATATTCAACCGGCGTCTGCCCCGTAATATCGCGGAAGAGCTTGCAGAAATAATTCGGGCTCATCCCGCATTCTCCGGCAAGCTGTGAAAGAGAAATCTTCTCGCCGAAGTTCTTTTGTATGTAATAGAGCGCGGGCTTTATCTTCTCCGACCTTGAGTTTGCGCGCGAGCCTGAGGCGGTCTGTTTTTTGAGCGCTTCGCCCGCCGTTTTGCAAAGCGAGCTTATTACATCAAATTCATAACCCTCATACCGGGTTTTCAGAGCCTCGCAGATTCGGTCGATTTCAGCATTTTCCGCAAACCTGACGGGGTAGAGAATCTGTGACTTTATCGCCTGACGGATTCTCTGGGTGGAATAAAGCACCGACGGCGAAAAAACAACACATTCATACTCGCAGTCCTCGGGCGTCGCGCCGTGAGTTATTCCACTCGGGATATACATGCTGTCTCCAGCAGAAAGCGAGAACGAAAGGTCGCCTATTGTACAGTTGAGCCGCCCCTTTGTAACTCTCATAAGCTCGATATCCTTGTGCCAGTGCATCTGCATATGGTAGCGGGGGTGCTTATCCGTTACGGAGTAATATTCAACAGGAAAATCCGAGGTTCCGCGCTGCTCGATTTCCTGTAATATGAGAGAATTCATAAATTTTCACCTGTTTAAATAAAATATTTATACTTTTTTATATTATAATGCAAGTTTTAAGATAAAGTCAATGATATAATCATAATATAAACATTATATAAGGAGATGTTTGTTATGGCGAATAAAACTCTTATCGGCGGATACCCCGTTATCGGAATAAGACCTGTCATTGACGGTCGCGGCGGCGCGCTCAAGCTCCGAGATAGCCTTGAGGACCAGACAATGGGTATGGCAAAGGCTGCGAAAAAGCTTTTTGAAGAAAATCTCTGTTATTCAAACGGCGAGCCCGTTAAGGTGGTTATAGCAGATTCCACAATCGGTCGCGTTCCCGAGTCTGCGGCGTGCGCTGAAAAGTTCAGACGCGAGGGCGTTGACATTACGCTTACCGTTACACCGTGCTGGTGCTACGGCTCAGAGACTATGGATACCGACCCGATGACCATAAAAGGCGTCTGGGGCTTTAACGGTACTGAGCGCCCCGGTGCTGTATATCTCGCATCGGTTCTTGCGACTCACGCTCAGAAGGGCCTTCCTGCATTCGGAATCTACGGTCACGAGGTTCAGGACAGGGATGAGGTCACAAGCATCCTCGAGGATGTAAAGGAAAAGCTCCTCCGTTTCGGTCGCGCGGCTGTTGCAGTTGCAACAATGCGCGGAAAGTCATATCTCCAGATTGGCTCTGTCTGCATGGGCATCGGTGGCTCGATTATGGACCAGGCGTTTATGGAGGAATATCTCGGGCTCCGCGTTGAGTCAGTTGACGAGGTTGAAGTTCTCCGCCGTATGGAAGAGGGAATTTACAATAAGGAAGAAGTGAAAAAAGCTCTTGAGTGGACTCGCGAGCATTGCAAAGAGGGAAGAGACGATAACCCCGATTCCGTCAAGTTTACCCGCGAAGAGAAGGATGCACAGTGGGAATTCACAATCAAGATGTACTGCATCATAAAAGACCTCATTATGGGTAACCCCGACCTTCCCGACGGCTTTGAAGAAGAAAAGCTCGGACACAACGCAATCTGCGCAGGTTTTCAGGGTCAGCGTCAGTGGACGGACCACTGGCCGAACTGCGACTATCCTGAGGCAATTTTAAACTCCTCGTTTGACTTTGAAGGAAAGAAAGAGCCGATTGTCCTCGCAACCGAGAACGATGTTCTCAACGGAATTTCAATGCTCTTCTCAAAGCTTCTCACAAACCGTGCTCAGATTTTTGCCGATGTCAGAACATACTGGTCACCTGAGGCAGTAAAGCGCGTGACAGGCTATGAGTTTGAAGGAAAGGCAAAGGAAAACGGCGGAATCATCCACCTTCTCAACTCAGGTGCTGCTTGCCTTGATGCCTGTGGCGAATGCCGTGATGAAAACGGCAACGCCGTTATGAAGAAGTGGTGGGAAGTTACGGATGAGGACATAAAGAAGATGACCGATGCAACCGTATGGTGCGAAGCGGGATATGACAACTTCCGCGGCGGCGGTTTCTCGTCACACTTCACAACCCGCGCAGAGATGCCCGTAACCATGATTCGCTTAAATCTTGTAAAGGGTCTCGGTCCTGTCATGCAGATTGCAGAGGGCTGGACGGTAAATCTCCCCGATGCTGTTTCCGATGCGCTTATGGAGAGAACAAACCCGACCTGGCCGTGCACCTGGTTTGCACCGCGCTGTGACGGAGTTTCCGGAAGCGCGTTTGAGAATGCGTACTCAGTTATGAATAACTGGGGCGCAAACCACGGCGCAATTTCCTACGGTCACATAGGTGCCGACCTCATTACGCTCTGCTCAATGCTCCGAATTCCGGTTTGCATGCACAATGTCCCGACTGAAGATATCTTCCGTCCTGCCGCATGGAACGCTTTCGGAATGGATAAGGAAGGCGCAGACTTCCGCGCTTGTGAAGTTTACGGCCCGATGTACAAGTAAAAAAGATAAAAATACCGCTGCCTTTGGCAACGGTATTTTTGTTATATTAGTGAGGTCTATCTTTGTCGATATGATGCATTTGCCGAAGGCAAATATAACAGAAAAAAGCACTTGCAAAAATGCAAGTGCTTTTTTGGTGACCCGTAGGAGAATCGAACTCCTGTTACCGCCGTGAAAGGGCGGTGTCTTAACCGCTTGACCAACGGGCCGTTTGTCGGCAGGGCGAGTGTTCCCGTCCTGCCTATGGTAGCGGCGGCTGGACTTGAACCAGTGACCGTTCGGGTATGAACCGAATGCTCTAGCCAACTGAGCTACACCGCCATAGAACGCCTCAAAACGAAGCTTTGTTATTATAATACATATTTTGTCGGTTGTCAACTTCCAATTTTAAAATTTTTAAAAAAAGCTGATTTTGGGGATAAAAGAAGGTGTCAAAAAGTTGTCAAAAAGTTGTCAAAAAATAATTAAAATCGGTGCTATAATAGACAGCGTCACAAAGAGAAAGTGACGCCGCAAAGCACGGCGCAAGCCATTTTGTAAGCGCACATACGAAAGGGGCGGCAGCTTTGAAGCTTTACGGAAAAGAGAAGCGAAAAAAGACGAGTGAAAAGCAAAACAGCCTCTGTCACTTTAGCGCGCAAGAGATGACAGAGAGTTTTGAAAGGAGACCCGACTTTAAAGGGTAAGTCTTCGCGCTTCAAAGAAAAAATTATGAACGGAGGTGCTCTGCTGTGTTTGATGAAACCAACAAGACAGAGGAGCAGGAAATAGAGCTTCCGGAAAAACTATTCGAAAGCGACGATATTTCCGAAGAAGAAAGCTTTGGCGACGACCATACCGCCAAAGAGGAAGAAACACTTACAATTAAATACAACGGCGAGGAGAAGAACATAACTCTTGATGAGGCTCGGATTCTCGCACAAAAAGGAATGAACTACGACCATGTCGTTGCGGAGCGCGACACGAAATATAAGCGTGAGCTCGACTTCCTCGACAGGGTTGCAGAAAAAGAAGGGCTTTCCCGCAGACAGTATATGGAGATGCAGGAAGGCATGCAAAACGAAGACCGAAGTGAATTCGGCGGCAGAGAAAGAGCGGCCCGACAGATAGAGAGAATAACAGACTCTTTAGGTCTTACAGGGCCGTGGTCAGAGCTTTTCAAGAAGTATCCGACGCTCTCCAGACGCGAGGCGTTCTCGGAGCTTGTTGAGGGAGTTTCAAGCGGAATGACACCGATTGAAGCATACCAGGAAAAGCTCATTCTCGAAAAGGACAATCTCCTTCGCGCTGAGCGCGAGTCAAGAAACGCGGCAGGAAAAAGCGTAGGCTCGCTCGGAAGCGACGGAGCTCCGACATACCGCGACGAATTCCTCGAAGGTTTTGAAATGTACAATTAAAATTTAAAAACAGAAAGGAATTATAAAAATTATGTCAGCTATCAATTTACATTCAAAGTATGCAAAAGAAATCCAGACCAAGTTCACCGTTGAAAGTCTTATCAACGGACATCTTTCAAATGAGTACTCTTTCGCGGGAGTTAAGACAGTAAGAATCTCAACCCCGATTACAGTACCCATGACAGACTACACACGCGGCGGCGCAAACCGCTACGGCACACCGACAGAGATGGAGGATGTTGTCCAGGAGCTTACACTCACTCAGGATAAGAGCTTTACGATGACAATCGACAAGGGCAACAACCTTGACCAGAACGGCATCAAGGAAGCAGGCAAGATGCTTTCCCTCCAGATCAGCGAAAAGGCAATTCCGCTTATGGACAAGTACAGCTTCGAGCGACTTGCACATCTTGCGGGCAAAATCAACGGTGAAGCAGGCGAGCTCACAAAGAGCAATGTCTGCGAGCGTATAACAAAGGGAACAACCTATATGGACGACTGCGAAGTTCCGGAGTTTGACCGCGTTCTCTTCGTATCAACAGATACATACACAAAGCTTCGCCTTTCAGAGGAGTTTAGAAGCTGTGACGCTCTTATGGAGAAGTCTCTCTCAAGAGGTCAGGTCGGTACATATGACGGCATGAAGGTAATCAAGGTTCCGCGTTCACGCTGGCCGGAGAATGTAAACTTCATGATTGTTCACAAGCGCGCGGCATGCGCACCGGTAAAGCTCAACGACACTAAGTTCCACAAGGATCCTCCGGGTATCTCCGGCGCACTTTTAGAGGGCAGACAGTATTATGACCTCTTTGTCTTCGGTGCAAAGTGTGACGGTGTCTATGTTGATGTAAATACGGCAAGCGGTGCAGCGGTTGTCTGTGCAGCACCGGCGATTTCTTCAAGCGGTGTAATTTCCTGCACTACAAGCGGCGCAAGCCTCAAGTACACAACTGACGGCTCAGACCCGAGATATTCCGCATCCGCAAAGGTCGGTACAACTTCCGACATTACGGAAAAGGGAACTGTAGTCCGCGCATATGCAGATAAGGACGGAGCATTCCCGTCAGCAGTTACAACAGTTACGCTTTAATTTGTTTTGGCGGGGGCGGCTTCGGCTGTCCCCGTTTGTATTAATGAAAGGAGATTTATAATAATGAAAGCATATGATATATACAAGAGAACTCTCGCGCTCATGTTTGAGGGCGAGGGAGAGGATAAAGCATTCCGCGACAATTTCTGCAGCATCTTATCAGCCGTTGCGGCGGAGAGCCTTCAGTATGAAAACTCAATCCGCCGTGCAAACGGAGAGGAGGAGCTTAAGACTTTCCCCGTCATATCGGATATGGAAGAGGATGTCCCGATGTCCGAGGAAATCTGTTCGGTCGCGCTTCCGTTTGGTGTTGCGGCGTATTTTTACCAGGATGACGGTGAGGGGTACAATTCCGCGATGTACCGTGACAGATTCGTAAATGCGCTTTACGAGGCAAAAAAGTGCTTTTTCACTGATATCAACGATGTTTACGGAGGTGAGAACATATGACGGAGAGCGTAATCCGAGAGGGCTTTATTTCTCTCATAACACCCGATTTATACCTCGTTATCGCCGCGGTGTTCGGCATATGCCACGCGCTTAAAAGCGCAAGGTTTTTTGACGACCGCTTTATTCCGCTTGCGGCAATCGTGCTCGGCGCGGTCTTTGAGCTTTTGTACTTTGTGGCAGTTGGCGGAAATGCAGTTGAGTTCATCCTTCGCGGAGTGGTTGCGGGTATGGCGGCTGTGTATGTCGCAAACATCATAAAGCAAATAGGGAGTGAGAAGCGTGACATCTAAATCATTCAAAGGCGGAAGAATCTATGAAATACCGCTTTCGGACATCGAATACATAGGCTATTTTTATGCAGATGACGGAAACGAGGAGATAAAAAACGCGAAGAGAAGAATCACTTCTCTTCGCGGGCGCGAGCCTGATTTTCTTATGAATGCGGAGCTTTTTGACTTCATAACGCGCCGTGCTGCAAGCGATGTCGTTGCAGGTGGCGAGACAGTGCGCCTTACTGAGAGCTACGGTATCGCGTTTCCCGAAAACAAGACGGCAGTTTTCTCGTATAAGAACAATGTAAACGCGCCTGACTATATCGGTGCATACCCTGTCCTTGTAAGGAACGGAACAGAGGAAAAGCAGAACCCCGCGGGCATAACGGGGCGCAGGGGAAGAACGGCTCTCGGTCTTTCAGGGCAGTCGCTTTTTGTTGCGCTCATTCCCGACAAAACGGGAGCAACGCTCTCGGAGCTTCGCAAAAGGCTAATCTCAAACGGCGTTCTGAACGCGATAAACCTCGACGGAGGCGGAAGTACGCAGTTTTACGCGCCAAGCGGAAACTATTTCTCTGGTCGTCGCGTCCGCGGTTTTATCGGAATATGGGTTCGCGGCGGAGAGAGACGGCGAGTTCGTGTCAGAACGAGCCTTAATGTAAGAAGCGGTCCGGGGCTTTTCCATAAGCGCATCGGACGGCTTTACAACGGCGATATCGTGAGCGTTTCCGAGGTGCAGGGCGCATGGAGCCGTGTTGCAAACGGCTGGGTACATTCGAGCTACCTCGAAAAGCTAAGCTGAGGGGTGAGAATGTGGAATATGTAACTTGTGATGTTTGCGAAAGCATGCGCGAGAAGATAAACGAGAGGCTCAATCAGAGCGATGTACGCTTTGAACGGCTCGAAACAAAGCTCGATACGCTTATCGCAACGAACCGCCTCATAGCAGGCTCGGTAATCGGCGGCGTCGCAACGATTATCGTAACCCTGCTCTTGAGGGGAATATAGGGAAAAGGGGATTCGGCGACGGTGAAAAAACTCGTTGTCGTCGAATCTCAATTAAAGATTAAAACTTGAAAAAATAAAATAATTATATTACAATGGAGGTACTTAGTACAAATGATAACACAAAATTTATTTAACACACGACCAAAAACCTTTATGGACTACGAGCCGGGAAAGATTCCTAAAAAGGAAGAGTGGGCTTCGCAGTCAACAACGCAAACCAAAACTTATGACCCATTTGCATCCAATGTAAAATTAGTTGGCGACGATGTGACGGAAAAGGACTATGATACCTTCTTTGAAGGCTTTAATTCCGTGAACATTCTGCCCTTGCAGAAGGAAACACGGTCGGCGCAGAAGCCAAAGCTGCGAGATGCATTATATCGTCCTTCTGTTGACGGAGAACCAACAATACAAACTCTTCCTTACATACCATCGGTTCATGGAGAACCAAAAATTCAAAAGTTTTCGTATAGCCCATCAGAAAACGGAGAAGCAAACATAAGTCTCTATTCCGCAACAACCCCCACGCATATTAAAGTGAAGAATGCATCTCAAAAATCTGAGGAAACATTGTGGGATAAGGCTTGGGATAAAATTAAAGAACCATGGGTGGACCGAAAGAACTTGCTGGACGAGCTTGAGAGGATGTATGGAGATTTATCACTGGAAGCTAGATCTGCGATGAAAACTGCTTTTGATCCTCGGGAGGACAAAAAATCACGAGAAGCGGCGGCTAAGATTATAAAAGACGAAATTATGAGGATTCATTACGGAAGAAATCGGTACAATGTAGGTTTGCCCAAAAACAAAGAACAAGCTGAAAAGTGGGGATGGAAAACAGTGGTGGCAAACTGTCACCAATTCACAGCGCCAGATGAAGAACATGATCATATCAAATATGTTTCTCCGGATGGAAAAAGAGAGGTTATGTTTGACTACACAGGAACAAAAGTCATTACCGCAGACGAAGATGTGGGCACATATAACTATGCAGACCCCGATTTATGGCTTGCTCATTTTGTTGTAGATATATTGCCGTGGATGCGGTATGGTAATACGACGGAAGATTCCACGGAATGGTATGAAAGGGTAGGAGGATTTTTAGGCTTTGGAAACTAAAAAAATATTTAAAATTATCTTAATCTTAATTGCTGTTGTCCTGTTTTTAGCATTAAATATGATATCTGTTTTTTATGGCAAAATTCAGTGCAACAGAATGATTGATGCGATTGAAAACAACGATATAACAAAATTGGAGTCCATCCTGAAATTTGCAAATCCTAATTGCTCTACTATCACCATCGTAAAATCAATGCTGACTCAGGAATTCAGATACACTCCGTTGGGGAAGGCGTGTAAAGAAGGAAACTTTGAAATGGTTAAGCTTCTGGTTGAAAATGGAGCTGATGTCAATTACATACCGTGGAATGCGAATGCTTCACCGTTGAGACTTGCGGTACAAAGCAAAAGCTCTGATAATTTAAAGATAGTTAAATTTCTTGTCGAAAACGGTGCTGTTATCAATCGTTCCCAAAAGAACCAAATGAATCCTGTATCTATGGCATTGCCTGTCAGCGGGACACCTCGTCCCAATGCGATGGAGATTCTAAAATTTTTGTTGGAAGCAGGCGCGGATTCTGAAAAAGAGGCATTGGGATCTGCCTGTTATGCTAAGGATGAGGAAGCAATCAGATATCTTGTTGAAGAATGGGGATATGACGCATCCGATCCTGAATGTATTGTTTTGTATTGCTATGGTGGCGGGGAGTATTCTTATGAGACATTTGAATATTTCCTTGAGCGAGGAGCAAATCCGTATGAAAAGTATCGTATTAACAAATTCATAGGTGAAAAAAGTGCAATTGAGTGTCTTCGTGAAGAATCTCCCGAATGGGCTGAAAAGCTTATTGAACTTGCGGCAAGCTACGGCATAACCGAATAACTAAAAAGACGGACGAGCTATCGTCCGTCTTTATCTTGTCGAGATGGTCGGAAAAGTGTCGGTAAGTTGACAAAAGTATATATTTATGATAAAGTTTTAATATTAAACGGTTTTATCCGAATGGGTATTTTCTTTACGGGAGAAGACTTCATGTTTTATAAAATGAACTTTCATACACATACGAAATATTGCGACGGTAAAAACACAACCGAGGAAATGGTGAAGCGCGCGATTGAGCTCGGATTTTCGGCTCTTGGCTTTTCGGGACACGCTTATACGCCTTGTGAGCCTGAGTATTCGATGAGCCTTGAGGATACGAAGCGCTATAAGGACGAAATCTTAAACCTCCGCGAGAAATATCGCGGCGAGATAAACCTTTATTGCGGTATTGAGATGGACTATTTCTCCGAAACCGACACTTCGGACTTTGACTATGTAATCGGCTCGGTTCACTATCTCGAAAAAGACGGTGCATATTATAACATCGACGGTAGCCCCGAACGCTTTGAAAGAGCGGTTTCGGCGTTTGGCGGAGTTTATGAACTCTGCGGGGCGTATTATGCCTGCGTTTCTGATGTCGTGAGAAAGACGGATGCCGACATTATCGGTCATTTCGACCTCATAACGAAGTTTAATGAGGCTGAAAAGCGCTTCTCCGAGAGCGATCCGCGATATGTCGAAACGGTGGAGAGCGCACTTTCAAAACTCATCCCGACAAACAAGATTTTTGAAATCAATACAGGCGCTATGGCGCGTGGGTACAGAAGCGCGCCGTATCCGTCGGCGGATATACTCAGTAAGCTTGTGTCAAACGGTGCAAAGCTTATCCTTTCGTCTGACTGCCACGATGCAACCTTCCTCGACTTCGGCTTTGATAAGGTTATGAACTCTGAATTCGTAGATAAGATTATATCAAATGAAATGGAAATACCTTTTAAATAAAAAATAAGGGTGTGTTTTTCTTGACTATTGAAGAGATTTGCAAAAAACTCGGCATCGAAGGTAAAATTATCGTCTGCGATGTCATAAAAAGCGGAAATATAAATGACACCTTCAAGGTAACGGTGAAAAACGGAAGCGAAACTGCGTCCTATATCGTTCAGCAGATAAATACCTATGTTTTCCGCAAGCCGATGAAGATGATGGACAACATCTCGCGTGTTACCTCTCATATAAAGGCGAAGCTTTCGGAGGACAGCGACAGAATGGTGCTTAACTTCTTAAAGAGCAAGGACGGCGAAAGCTGTATTTTTGATAATGCGGGCAAGTGCTGGAGAGCGTACCGCTTTATTGAAGATTCCGTTACATACGACACCTGCGACGACCTTGAAGTGCTTGAGCAGGCAGGACTTGCTTTCGGCAGATTCCAGATGATGCTCGGAGACTTTGACGCGTCAACGCTTTACGAAACGATTCCCGATTTCCACGATACGGAAAAGCGTATGCAGACGCTCTTTGAGCATGTTGAAGAAAACCGTATCGGCAGAGTTGAAAATGCTACCGAGGAGATTGCGTTCTTTAAGGAAAATTACGACCGTGCGATAAAGCTTACAAAAATGCAGAAAGCGGGAGAGATTCCCCTTCGCGTTACGCATAACGACACAAAGTGCAACAATGTTCTTTTCGATACCGAAACGAAAAGGGCTCTTGCCGTTATCGACCTTGATACGGTTATGCCGGGTATCGCGCTTCACGACTACGGCGACGCGGTCAGATTCTCTGCAAATACCGCAAAAGAGGACGAGCCTGATATTACGAAGGTTTCTATGGACTTAGATAAGTTCCGCGCATTTACCAAGGGCTTTCTTGAATCGTGCGGAGAGGTTCTCACCGAAAAAGAGAAGGAAAACCTTGTTGACAGCGTAATAGTTATCGGTATGGAGCTTGCGGGGCGTTTCCTTGATGACTATCTTACCGGCGATATGTATTTCAAGACCGATTACCCGGGACACAACCTCGTCCGAGTCCGCTCACAGATTGCGCTTGTGCGAGATGTTTTGGCAAAGTATGACGAGCTTAATGCAATAGTAAAAGAACTTATATAAAAAAGGAGAAATGGAAAATGGGATTTTTAACAGGTAAGACAGCTATTATCACAGGCGCAGGTCGCGCAGTTCTCTCTGACGGCCGTTGCGGTTCAATCGGCTACGGTATCGCTACCGCTTATGCAAAAGAGGGCGCAAACCTCGTTATAACAGGAAGAAATGTAAAGAAGCTTGAGGATGCAAAGGAAGAGCTTGAGAGACTCTACGGCATCAAGGTTTTAATCCTTCAGGCTGATATTTCTGCAGGTGCAGATAACGAAGCTATTGTAAATATGGTAGTCGAGAAAACTATCGCAGAATTCGGAAGAATTGATGT
>JAZOAS010000106.1:0-4865 GCA_045595605.1 Eubacteriales bacterium | reverse complement strand
AAAATTACGGTTGAACTCAACGCCGGGTGCACCAACAATCTTGTTAACTGCAGGGTCGGGATTCTTACCCTTTTCAACAGGCGGGTCGTAGGTAACCGGGAATCTCATATCGTTACCCGGTGCAACACCTGTAACAAGGGTGAATCTGAGAGCGTCTGCACCGTACATCTCAACAATCTGCAACGGGTCAACACCGTTACCCTTTGACTTTGACATCTTCTCGCCGTTTCCGTCACGAACAAGGCCGTGAATAAACACATGCTTAAACGGTGCTTTGCCCGTATGCTCGCAGGCAGAGAAAATCATTCTTGATACCCAGAAGAAGATAATGTCATAACCGGTTACAAGAGTGCTTGTCGGATAGAAGTAGTCATACTCCTTAGTCTTTTCCGGCCAACCGAGAGTTGAGAACGGCCAGAGCGCTGAAGAGAACCATGTATCGAGAACATCCTCTTCCTGTCTTACAGGCTTTCCACACTTCGGACATACTGTAATATCCTCTTTTGAAACCGTCATTTCGCCGCAGGCATCACAATAGAACGCCGGAATTCTGTGTCCCCACCAGAGCTGACGGGAAATGCACCAGTCATAGACATTTTCCATCCAGTTCATATATATTTTCGAGAAACGCTCGGGAACAAACTCTGTTTCCTTGCTCTTTACAGCCTTGATTGCAGCTTCTGCAAGAGGCTTCATATTGACAAACCACTGGTCGGAAACTATCGGCTCAATCGTTGTTCCGCAACGGTAGCACTGACCGACATTGTGAGAATGCTCTTCAGTTTTTACGAGAAGACCCATTTCTTCAAGGTCTTTTATCATTTCGCGGCGGCACTCATAACGGTCCATACCTTCATATTTTCCGGCATATGAGTTCATCGTTGCATCGTCGTTCATAACCTTGATAATTTCAAGGTCATGGCGCTTACCTACCTCGAAGTCGTTCGGGTCGTGAGCAGGAGTAATCTTAACACAGCCTGTTCCAAACTCCTTATCAACATACTCATCGGCGATAACCGGAATCTCTCTGTCTGTAAGCGGGAGAAGGAGCATCTTTCCGACAAGGTCTTTATATCTTTCGTCTTCCGGATTAACTGCGACAGCGGTATCACCGAAGAGTGTTTCAGGACGGGTTGTAGCGATAACTACATATTCGTCCGTACCCTTTATCTGGTACTTGATGTGCCAGAAGTTACCTGCGTGCTCTGCATGCTCAACCTCTTCGTTCGAAAGAGCTGTTATACAGTTCGGACACCAGTTGATAATTCTCGGGCCTCGGTAAATCAAACCCTTTTCATAAAGGTTGACAAAAACCTCGCGAACAGCCTTTGAACAGCCTTCGTCCATTGTAAAGCGTTCTCTGTCCCAATCGCAGGAGCAACCAATCTTCTTGAGCTGGCTGATTATACGGCTGCCGTATTTTTCTTTCCAGTCCCATACTCTTTCAAGGAACTTTTCACGACCGAGGTCATAGCGGGTAAGACCTTCTTTTTCGCGAAGCTCTGCCTCAACCTTAATCTGGGTCGCAATACCCGCATGGTCTGTTCCCGGAACCCACAAAGCCTCAAAGCCCTGCATTCTCTTGTATCGGATGAGGATATCCTGCAAGGTTTCGTCAAATGCATGTCCCATATGAAGCTGACCTGTAACATTTGGTGGCGGAATTACGATAGTAAACGGCTTTTTATTCTCGTTTACCTCAGCGTGGAAATACCCCTTCTCTTCCCATTCCTTATACAAACGGGCTTCAACATCATGAGGATTATAGATTTTTTCAAGTTCTTTTGCCATATGAATAAACCTCCAATATAATTTACTGAAAATAAAAAAGCCCCATGTCAGAAGACATGGGGCGAAGTTATACACTTTCGCGGTACCACCCAATTTCGATGCCATACGACATCCTCAAAGCACGAATAACGGCGTCGCACACCGACAGAACTTACTCTAAAAATTTCAGTTCTGCAGCTCCGGAGTGACACGCTGCTCCCCACCCGCCGTGCTCCCACCAACGCACAGCTCTCTTCGGAGTTTTACAAAGCAGTTTTATCTCCATCAAAGCTTTTATATAAGGATACAATATTCTTCAAAAAATGTCAAGTCCAAATATCTCTTTCTGTTGAAAACACTATACTTTCACAGGAAAATTTTTAAAAATTTTTTGTCGAATTTTCTTGAAATTTTTGCTTGAAAAGTATATAATATACATAGAAACAAGCGAGGGAGTGAGGCCATTGTACAGCATCGGCGACACGGTTGTGCACCCTATGCACGGTGCAGGAACCATCGAAAACATCACCACCAGAAATATAGACGGCAAAGAGCTTGAGTACTACATTTTCAGGCTCCCAACCAGCAATATGACAGTTATGATTCCCGTCGCTACCAGCAGTAACATCGGTATCCGCGACCTTATAAGCCGCGAGCGCGCATCAGAACTTATCTCCCTTATCCCGAAAATTGAAATTGACGAGACAACAAACTGGAACAAGCGCTACCGCGAAAACGCCGCCCGTATAAAGACAGGCGTTCTCGAAGAGGTTATCGCAGTCATCAAGGCGCTCTCCTTCAGAGAATACAAAGCAAACCTCTCGACAGGTGAGAGAAAAATGCTTCATTCTGCACGGCAAATCCTCTTTTCAGAGCTCGTTCTTGCTCTCGATACCGACTACGACTCGCTTGAAAGAAAAATTGACGAAATGCTTCTTGAATGCTTTAAGAATACATAAATTGATTTATCCTTATAAATGTGTTATAATTAGGCTGCTTGAATTTTCAGGTAGCCTTTGATTTTTTATTGAGGTGTTTCCTATGTCACTTATAAAGAAAAAGGAAAATACACGCAAAACCTGCGTTGCAATTGTCCCTGCGGCAGGGTCATCTTCCCGGATGAAAAGCGCAGGCAACAAGCTCTTTCTTGAGCTTTCAGGCATTCCCGTTATTGCACTTACCCTGAAAGCCTTGCAGGACTCCCCTTTCATCGACGAAATCATCATTCCGACACGTCCTGATATGATAGAGGATGTCCGCACTATCTGCGATACTTATTCGATAACAAAGGTTTCCTCCGTCATCGCGGGAGGAGACACCCGAACAGAGTCTGTTCTCAACGGTGTTTTGCACGCAAAAGGAAAATTTGACCTCATCGCAATCCACGATGCCGCAAGACCGTTTGTATCGCAGGAAATACTCGAGAAAACCGTTCTCGCCGCCGCTCGTTTTAATGCCGCGGCCCCGGGCGTTCCCGTCAAGGATACAATCAAGGACGCAAAGGGAGGAATCATTAATAAAACAATCCCCCGCGAAACGCTTTTCGCAATTCAGACACCGCAGATTTTTGATTCTGACCTCATAACCTCGGCTCTTATAAAGGCACAAAAGGAAAACACGCCCATAACAGATGACTGTTCTGCCGCTGAGGCAATCGGTGTTCGCATTATGCTCACAAACGGCGACTATTTCAACATAAAGATTACAACTCCCGAAGACCTTGTTTTCGGAGAAGCAATATTCAATTCACTGAATCGGAGGTAACTGATTATGAGAATCGGACATGGCTACGATGTTCACCGCCTTGTTGAAGGCAGAGCCCTCATCCTCGGCGGAGTAAACATCCCCTACGAAAAAGGCCTTCTCGGACACAGCGACGCAGATGTATTACTACACGCAATTTCAGACGCACTCCTCGGAGCTGCCGCTCTCGGCGATATCGGAAAGCATTTCCCGCCCGATGACCCGAAATTTTTAGATGCCGACAGTCTCCTTCTTCTCAAGGAAGTAGGAAGGCTCATCGCAGATAAGGGATACTCCATTTCAAATATTGATTCTACCGTAATCGCTCAGAATCCGAAGCTTGCCTCATATATTACCGATATGAGAAAGAACATCGCAAAGGCGCTCTCAATTTCAGAAGACCTGGTCAGCGTAAAAGCCACAACAGAAGAAAAACTCGGCTTTACAGGAAGCGGTGAAGGTATCTCGGCTCACGCCGTTGTTCTCATAGATTAAATGCTTGCAAGTCCCGAAAATGTCGGGACTTGCAATTTTTTATCTCGGAACCAGTAGAATGAATATATCAAACAAGGCGGTGTTTAATATGTTCATTCTCCCCTCTCTTGCACTTGTATTTGCAAATTGTCTTTTCTTTATTTTAAACCTCACCTCATCTTCATTTCCGAACCCGCTTTCCGCAAAAGAAGAAAGAGAATATCTTGAAAAGCTCGCGCAAGGTGACAGTGAAGCGCGCGAAATTCTTATCGAGCGAAATCTCCGCCTCGTTGCGCATGTGATTAAAAAATACTACACCTCTCCACAGGAGCAGGAAGACCTCATTTCAATCGGTTCAATCGGACTAATAAAGGCAATAAATACATATAAACCGTGTAAAGGCACTCGCCTTGCTACATATGCCGCAAGGTGTATCGAAAACGAAGTGCTCATGCACTTTCGCGCCACAAAAAAGCTCGCCGCAGAGGTCTCCTTATCCGACTCACTCGATATGGACAGTGACGGTAATTCCCTCTCGTTTCTCGACATATTAAGCTTCGATGACATCCGCCTTGACCGAATTGAAAATTTGGATACCGAAGAGGCACTGTATAAGCTCATTAATACCTGTCTCGAACCGAGAGAGCGAGAAATTATCATACAGCGCTACGGTCTTTATGATGTTATCCCAAAAACACAGCACGAAATCGCCGAGAAGTTCAACATCTCGCGCTCGTATGTAAGCAGAATTGAAAAAAGAGCACTTGAGAAGCTTCGTGACCACTTTGACAAAAAATAGAGCTGTGAAAACAGCTCTATTTTTTATCTTATTGAAAATTCGCAACCGCAGTATTCCTGCCGATACAGACCAAGCTCGC
>JAZOAS010000105.1:0-4715 GCA_045595605.1 Eubacteriales bacterium | reverse complement strand
GTTTCGCGTATGGCAAACCTGCATTACTTTGAATTCGTGAAAGAATATCACACCCTCGATGACAAGCACCCTTTCCGCGAGCTTATTTACATCGATAGCGGCACTCTTCAGGTAAAGGCCGAAAACTTCTCGGGAACGCTTCACTCAAAACAGCTCATTATCCACCGTTCAAACGAACTTCATTCACTCTCCTGCCTCGACAAGGAAGCTCCTAATGTAATCATAATCGGGTTTGAGTGTGACTGCGAAAAACTTGATGTTTTTTCAAATGGAGTATATACTCTTTCAAACGAACTTATAAAAATGCTCACTGAGGTTATCAAAGAAGGAAGAACTGTATTCCTTCCGCCTTATGACATTCCCGGACAGCGCGATATGAAAAAAAGGCGCGACTTTCCTTTTGGTGCAGACCAGCTTCTTAAAATGAAATTTGAGATGTTTTTAATTGAACTCATCCAGAGTCTCGAAGCCCCTTCACGCACATACAGCAATATGAAGACAGACTCTAAAACCGAAGAAATTTTCTCGTATATAGAGAATAACTTTACGGAAAAAATCACGCTTGATGATTTGTGTTTCCTGTTCAATACGAACAAGACCTCACTTTGCAAGGTTTTCAAAGCCTTCTACGGTGAAACGCCGATAACTCACATAAACAAGCTCCGTATAAAGCGCGCAAAAGAGCTTCTCCGCGACGGGAAGCTCAATCTTACCGAAATTTCATCAGCCGTCGGCTTTTCGTCCATTCATTATTTCAGCAGAATCTTCAAGACTTATGAAGGTCTCTCCCCCACTGAATATTTGGACACGATAAAACTCAAGCTCAATATGTGAAAAACAGCACCGCTACTGCGGTGCTGTTTTTTACATTTATTCTACTGAAGTAATATACGGAACACTTGTGAGTCCTGACGGAACACAGCTAGCATGAAGCATATTGCCGAGAGTGTTTAAAATCTCAAGTTCGATTTTATGCTCGCCCGCATCTATCCCGAGTTCTGCACGGTACGGTGCATTCACGAGATTCTTGACAAGATGTCCGTCAACATAAACCTTCACAGGGTCGTGAATTGTCGGAATGACAAGAGTCGGATTTTTGATGTCTTCAGGGATATTTACATCAAATGTGTATGTCGCACCTCCCGAATATGTCGGCTGTCCCTGTTTTGTCCATGATTTTCCAACTTCAATAGTCTCTCTTCTCTCCGAAAGCGTAACCTCTGCATATTCGCGAATAAGCCCCGGTGAGCCGTAGAGAAACTCTCCTGAAATATCGACCTTTGCATCAAAGTCGCCGCGGAGATACATAATGCTCGGTGACTTTATAAAATCATTTAACGAAAGCTTAATCTCATGCTCACCGCAGTCAACATCAAACGCAAAGCTCTGATAGCTGTCATCAAGAATCTTGCAGGATGTCGAAGAAACCGGCTTGCCGTCAATACGGATATTGTCGATAAACTTCATCGTCGTATTAGGTACAAGGAATTCAAGTCCGCAAAGATTTGCATTCGTCGTGAATCTGAACACAGGAGTTTTCGTCGGATGTTCTTCCTTAGCTTCGATATCCATCGGAAGCCAGCCTGCCGCAACTGTCCAGTCAACATTATTTGAAGGATTCTTGAGAGTAACTGTCTTTCGCTCATCGTTTTCCCAACGGACAAGTGAAAGTATGTTTTTCTTTTCAAAGCTTACCTTCGCCGCGCGTGGAAGCTCTATCTTTGCCTCATCGCGAACAGGCGTGCGGTATTTGTCAAAACCGCCACCAAAGAACGCCATTTCGCCCGATGTGAGCTCAACTTCGTATTCTTTTCCGTTAAATGTGAGAACACCCGTCAAAGTATCATCGCTCTCGATGTTTGCAACTATAAGGAGTTCTTCGCCACTTTCAAGCTCACGGCGCATGAACATGAGCTTACCCTCGCCGTTCCAGGAAATACCGCACGGAATCTCCTTTTCGATTTTGTCGGCATCCTCATATTCATATAGCTTAAGTCCGAGAGATTCAATTTCCACTCTCTCTTCATCCGTAAGCGGAAGACCGGGGTTGAGAACAGCCTTCAACTGCGATGCCTTGCGACGGATACCCTTCATATCGGAAATAATATATCCATTCGGCACATTGTTAAATCGTTTTGCAATCTCAAGCTCGAGCTTGCTGTCGCCACGGTTTGCCCAGATTGCGTCAGTAGGGTCAAGCAGTGCAATATCAAACTTCGCCTTACCCTGCGAGCAGATGTATGATGTTTCCGCTACCCAGTCATTGAACTCTCGGAGGTTAAAATTGATGTGGCTGTGCGGACCGAAGGTAAGCGGCGCAAAGTGTTTTGTTTCTCCCCAGAGCTTTATGTGATACGCCTGATAAACAACGAAATTTACGCCCTGCATAAACTGCCACGCAGCAAGGTTGCGAAGGTCCTTGAAAGATGCAAACCAACTTGCACCGGCAAACATTTCGCACATAACTCCTGCCTTGTCATAAATAAAAGCTCCCGATTGCGCCTGCTTTGCGCGAAGGTCAGCGTATGTATCGTAGAAATTTGAACGGCGGTATTCGGTGTTTTCTTCGTATGCAACAATGTGCTTTCTGACATACAAATCGCGTCTTACCCACGGCGCACCGTTGAGCCCAAGTGTCTCATGGTCAGTTCCCGGCCAGTCACAATGCGCGCCTGCATCTATCGCCTTACCTTCTGCAAATGCAGAGTTGAAGTAGGTTGTTGAGACGGGGTACGGCGCCGTGTCACTTGTATGGAAGGTGTATTCAAGTCCGTTTTTCTTGCACCACTCGTAGTTTGATGCAAACCAATTCATATAGAGAACATTGTTATGCTCCCAATAATCACGGCTCTGTGAAGACTCTTCACGGCGGATAATCGACGGAAGATACGGTGTGATGTCATAACCATACGCTTTTTCAAAGGTTTCCTTAAATGTTTCTGTCCACGGGAAGTAGTCCTTCATCGGAGAATCGGTATTATACACATTACTGTTTACGCGACGGGAATCAGCATCAGAAAACATACCTATAATCGTATTCCCGAAATATTTTCCGTACCTGCGTTTATATTCCTCATAGACATACTTCTGGAAATAAAGCGGACTCTCAGGGTGCTCGTACGCCGGGAACCCCCACTCAACCTCTTCGGCCGTAACCTCGTCACCGTTGAGACGAAGGCGAAGAGGTTTTAGGTGCGGAGCTATTTTCTCAAGTCTTCCGCCAATATCGCCCGGAGGGCAGTCGTAGTCATCGTTCATCCAGATTTTGAGCCCGACATCGTGGCAGGCGCGGATGCAGTTATCGAGCATCGAAAACCATTCATCTGTAAAATACTGCTCGCGAGTGAATCCGTGAGGCGGGCGGTTGAACGGAATTATTCCGCCATAGCCCTTTTCTTTCATATCCGAAAGGTCTGCATAGAACTTTTCATAAGTAAGCTCTTTCGGGTCGTTTGTGGTTATGTAATAAAACGGAAAAGGTCTCTTTTTGAAAATTTCACTTTCAGGAATCTTCTTCATTTTCTGCTCCTTATTCAGGCTTTTTCTCAAGCTTCAAGGGATAATCGCCAAGCTTCTTTACCTTAAAGCCGTTTGCCTTGTACTCTTCATAATCAAATGCTTCAAGCTCATCAATTGAGAGCTTATGGAATTCGTAGAAATTCTTCCACCACTCATACCCCGTTCCAAGCTCTGCGCCGAGGTACGCATCTGCAATATCACACCCCATAGCAGGTGCTACATAAAACGCGCCCATTGCAAGAACATTGACACCGTTACCCGTAATTGCGCGAAGTGCGGCAGGAACACTCTCAACAACACCCGCGTGAACATGCGGACACTTGCTTGCCGCGATGTGGATACCCATACCCGTTCCGCAGAAGAGAAGCGCTCTTTCAAACTCGCCCTCAGAAATCATAGCTCCCGCGCGAAGGCCTACGCGGTGAAACATAAGGTCCGTATCATTCGGGTCAGAATCAACTTTTACGCCGATATCTGTAACCGTCCAGCCCTTTTCTTTAAGATGTGCCACAACCGCCTCTTTAAGCGGAAAGCCTGCAAAATCAGCACCTACAAGAATCTGCTTATCTTTAATCGTTTTCATAATCAACACTCCTTAATTTTCAAACATTGTATTCACAAGCATCCCCGCAAACAGAAGATGCATCTCGCGTATCGGATGGTTTACGAAATTCGACATAAGAGATGTCACATCGACACCATTTTCATACATCAGTTTCCATTTTTTATAACAATCGCAGACAGGAACACCACATTCTTTACAAAGCTCACGCGCTTTGTCGAGAAACTTCTCATATGTGCCGTCACTCTGCACTCTTGCCGCGCGCTCTGCATTTCCGAGAAGCATCGGCGGCTCTGTACGGTAGCTTACATATGTATTCATCATATTTGGGGTCATAAAGATAATCTCGCTTCCCGCTTCACGAAGCTTTTCGAAAATGTCTTTAAGCGAGTCAATATAGTTCCCGAGGTTTTCTTCCCCAAAACAGCAGTCATTGAGTCCAAAGCATACAACTGTCAAATCAGGAGAATATGCAAGCACATCCCGCGAAAGTCTCGCAACACCGTCCTTTGCTCCTTCTCCGCCGACACCTGCATTTATGATATTTATCGGAGCAGAAGGGAACAAAATACCAAGCATCTCTTTCACACGCGCATGATAAACATTTTTATAGTCATATGCACTGCCGAACCAT
>JAZOAS010000104.1:0-4658 GCA_045595605.1 Eubacteriales bacterium | reverse complement strand
GTCAAGGCACTTGTCGAAGCAGGACTTGTCAACGGTAAGTCCGGTTACCTCGCAGGTAACGAGACAACAACCCGCGCAGAAGTTGCAGTTCTCTTAAAGAGAGTTCTCGACTACATCGCAAAATAAATAAGCTCACATTTTCCCTTCATTTTTGCCGGCGGGACAAAAAAGCTCCCGTCGGCATTCTCCCTATTACAAGAAAAAAGACTGACTTCAAAAAACGAAGTCAGTCTTTTTTATATTTTTTCTTTACTCATAAATGACAGCATGAATATCATCAGTTGATACTTCACAAAGAACCTTGCCTATCTTTTCAATTTCACCGTCAAGCGACACAGCAATATGCACCGTTTTATTTTGATATGTGCGTGCATACTGTATGAATTTTTCGTCGCTTTTTTCGAAAACTATATTGCCGAGCTTAACGGCTTTATTTTCATTTTTTAGATGTGCAAGCTTTCGGTAAAATTCTTTAAGGGAAGCATTCTGATTATCCCACTCGTAATAAGCCCTGTTGAGTGGGTCCTCAAAGCCTTCCATTCCAATTTCGTCTCCGTAATATATCGACGGGTTTCCCGGAAGAGTAAACTGTAAAAGTGCCGAAACCTTGCTAAGCGCCAGTGCCCTGTCAAGCTCTTCCCCGCTCAACCTGAAGCTTGCCTTTTCCGTCTTGCTCATACCCTCGCCTTTTCCCGAAAGCGCTGTTATGATTCGTGGTGTATCATGCGTTGAAAGCAGATTCATAAGGCAATCAAGCACGGGGCGGGGATAGTTTTCTACAATGGTCATAACTCGGTCAGCAAATTCTCTGCCCGTAATTTTTCTCCTCACATATCCCAGAATTGCATCTTTGAAGGGGTAGTTCATTACGGAATCTAAGTTGCTGTCAGAAAAATATCTTCTGCGCTTGCTGTAACTTATTTTGTTGGACGCATCTTCCCAGACCTCACCGATAAGAAGCGCATTAGGATTGATTTCTTTAAGCTTTCTATGGAACGCCGCAATAAATTCGTCCGGAAGCTCATCCGCTACATCAAGACGGAAGCCGTCTGCACCAAGCCCAATCCAATGAGCAAGGACGCTGTCGGGAGAGTTTATTATGTAGTCCATATAGCTTTCGCTTAACTCATTAACACACGGTAATGTGTCAATCCCCCACCACGCGGTATATTTTGTCGGATAATTTTCAAACTGATACCATTCTCTGTAAGGAGAATTTTCGTTGCTAACTGCACCGTTGCCAAAAACGCCCTTTGCATCGAAATAAACGCTGTTGCTTCCAGTGTGAGAAAAAACACCGTCGAGGATAATTTTTATATCGAGCTTATGCGCCTCACGGCAAAAGGATGCAAAATCCTCTTCAGTTCCGAGAAGGGGGTCAATTCTCTTATAATCTGCCGTGTCATAGCGATGGTTGGAATATGCCATAAAAATCGGGTTTAAGTAGATAATACCGACACCCATATCCTTGAGATACGGAAGGCTCTCGGTAATTCCTTTTAAATTTCCCCCAAAAAAATCACTGTTTGTGATTCTTCCCTCTTCGTTTGGCAAATACACCGGAGTATCAGCAGTATTCTCATGCAACTGATATGGCTCAAGCTTTCCCGTCGGGTTAACCGTTCCGGACTTTGCAAACCTATCAGGGAAAATCTGATACATAACCCTACCCTTAAAATCTTCCGGCGTGTCATAACCCTTATCAAAGCAAGTCAATTGCCATAAGTCACCAACGGCGATGTTGGTATCGTCACACTGTTTAAAGAGGTCAAACGATTCATTTTGCGTTGTAATTTTAAAGAAATAAAAATACAAATCTTTTGCAAAAAGAGAAAACTCGGTAGTATATACTTCATAATCCTCGTCCCCTGCTTCCCTTTTAAACGGAACGGTCATTTCAAAACCGGTTTCATTTCTGATACACAGACTAACCGCTACCGTTTGGCACGCAGTTGGGATTTTTATGCGCAATCTGCACACTTCGTTTTGTCTCAGACAGCCGAAAGGAGATTTATAATATTCACTTTTGCTGTTATATAAAATCCTCATTTAATCCACCGTTTAATAATTATTTAGGAATAAGAGAGAATCTCTTATTCCTAAATTTTTTAGTACTTTATATGCCAGATATTGTCAGCGTATTCCTTGACTGCTCTGTCTGACGAGAATATACCCGCTTTTGCAATATTCACAAGCGACATACGCGCAAAATCAAGCTTTGACTTATATGCCTCAGACGCATCTTCCTGAGCGCGGACATAGTCGGCAAAGTCAGCTAAGATCATATAAGCATCAGCTACGCCGAAAGAGTTTGTCAAAAGCGAGCGTGCTATATCGTCAAACTTGACGCCACCGATCTCTCCCGATGTGAGCATCTCAATAACGCGCTTGAGGTCAGGATTGTTGTTACAGTAATCTGCAGGGCGATAGCCTCTCTGCCAGAGAGCCTCAACCTCATCGGCACGAAGGCCGAAAAGGAACATATTTTCGTCACCGACCTGCTCATGAATCTCAACATTTGCTCCGTCGAGCGTACCGATTGTTACCGCACCGTTTATCATAAGCTTCATATTACCTGTTCCTGATGCTTCTTTTCCGGCGATTGAAATCTGCTCAGAAAGATCAGCGGCAGGTATGATAATTTCGGCAAGAGAGACTTTGTAGTCTTCGATAAATACAACTTTTATCTTATCACGAACAACAGGGTCCGAATTTATCATGTCAGATATCGCTACGATAAGACGGATAATCTGTTTTGCCATTACATATCCGCTTGAAGCCTTCGCCGCGAAAATAAATGTTCTCGGAACATAGTCTCCGTCAGGATTTGCCTTGATTTTGTTGTAGAGATATAAGATATGCAAAGCATTGAGAAGCTGACGCTTATACTCATGCAGGCGCTTAACCTGAATATCAAACATGGATTTCGGGTCAACCTTGATACCGTTTGCTTTTTCGATATAATTTGCAAGTCTGACCTTGTTGTTATACTTGATTTCAGCAAGACGGTTTAAGACCTTCTCATCGTCTATATATTCAAGAAGTTTTTCAAGCTCATTACTGTCGTGCTTAAAGCCGTCGCCAATCAGCTCTTCGAGATATGCAGTAAGCTCAGGATTTGACTGGCAAAGCCATCTTCTGTACGCTATACCGTTGGTTACATTCGTAAACTTATCGTTCTCAATATTGTAATAATCTCTGAAAATTCCGCTTTTCAAGATATCACTATGGAGCTTCGATACGCCGTTTACCTTGTGGCATGCTGCAAGGCAAAGATTTGCCATGCGAATTTCGCCGTGAGCAATAACTGCCATATAGTCGATCTTCGCGACATCTCCCGGATATATGATATTAAGCTGTGCAACAAGGCGACGGTTAATCTCACATACAATCTGATAGACGCGCGGAAGCTGCTCTGCGAAGAGGTGCTCATTCCAGCGCTCCAACGCCTCGCTCATAACCGTATGGTTTGTATAGGTCAAGGTTTCGCAGGTTATCTTCCATGCTTCATCCCATCCGTAATCATACTCATCGACGAGTATTCTCATAAGCTCCGGTACGCACAGTGCGGGATGTGTGTCGTTTATATGAATAGCTACTTTTTCCGAGAGATTGTCAAGAGTTCCATAGCGCTTCATATGATTGAATATAATGCTCTGTAATGACGCTGAAACAAGAAGATACTGCTGTTTCAAACGGAGAATTTTACCTGCTGTATGGTCGTCTGCAGGATAGAGAATTTTCGTGATGACCTCTGCCATTGTGTTCTCTTCAAGAGCCTTCGCATAATCGCCTCTTGAAAAAGCTGACATATCAAGTCTATTTGATGACTTTGCACTCCAGAGAACGAGTTTATTTACCGCGTCTGTGTCATATCCCGATATATACATATCATAAGGAACAGCAATAACGGAATTGTAATTTGTATGAGAAACTTTATACTTGCCGTCGTCATACCAGCCGGTAACATCTCCGCCGAACTTTACCTCAAACGATTCATCCTCCCTCGATTTGAGCCATACATCGCCCATAGAGAGCCAGTTATCGGGAAACTCCATCTGCCAGCCGTCAACTATCTTCTGTTTGAAAATACCAAACTCGTAACGGATTGAAAAGCCTGTACCCGGAAGCCCGACACTTGTCATAGAGTCGAGGTAGCATGACGCGAGGCGACCAAGACCACCATTGCCAAGGCCTGCATCAGGTTCAAGCGCATATAATTCCTCTATATTAAAGCCGCATTTTTCGACAGCTTTTGAGAACTTCTCTTCTACGCCCAAGTTATAAAGGTTGTTTCTGAGTGAAGTGCCAACCAAAAACTCCATGGACATATAATATACCTGCTTTGTGTCATCAGCACGGTATTTGTCATGGAACTTCTTTCTTTTTTCTGTCAAAAGACCTGACACCACAGAACAAAGAGCTTTATACATCTGCTGTTTTGTAGCTTCCTTTACATCGCAGCCAAAAAGCCTTATGCAAGCTTCGTTTAAGAGTTTTACTGTGTTATCTGCTTTTTTTACTGTTTTCGTCTGTGTGGCAGGCTTTGCCGAAGTTGTTTTTTTCGTTAGTTTTTTCTCGCTCAACTTTTTCTCCTGTCATCAAATTTCGTTATATATCCTCAAATACTCGTGAACCGGAACCTTCCAGCTACTGTT
>JAZOAS010000103.1:0-3616 GCA_045595605.1 Eubacteriales bacterium | reverse complement strand
CTCCGATTTTTAGTAAAGCGGATACTTATCGCAGAGAGCCTTTACACAATCAGCGATATAATCCTTCTTTGTATCAAATGCAGTAGCTGTGAGGTGGATAAGGCGAGCAATCTCAGCCATATCACTCTCACCGAAACCACGGCTTGTAACAGCAGGTGTACCGATACGGACACCGCTTGTAACAAACGGCTTCTCAGGGTCGTTCGGGATAGAGTTCTTGTTAAGAGTGATGCCGACTTCATCAAGACGGTGCTCAAGCTCCTTACCTGTAACGCCGACCTTGCGAAGGTCAACAAGCATAAGGTGGTTATCTGTACCGCCTGAAACAAGGTCAAAGCCACACTGAACGAGAGCATTTGCAAGAGCCGAAGCATTTGCAACAACCTTTTTCTGGTAGCTTGTAAACTCCGGCTTTAATGCTTCGCCGCAGCAAACTGCCTTTGCAGCGATGATGTGCATAAGCGGCCCGCCCATTGTGCCCGGGAACACTGCCTTATCAATCTGCTTTGCAAGCTCTTCCTTGCAGAGGATGATACCGCCACGCGGACCACGGAGAGTCTTGTGGGTTGTGGTAGTAACAACATCAGCATACGGAACAGGGCTCGGATGAACGCCCGCAGCGACAAGACCTGCGATATGAGCCATATCGACAACAAAGTAAGCACCGACACTCTTTGCGATATGGGCAAAACGCTCAAAGTCGATGATTCTCGGGTACGCGGAAGCACCTGCGATAATCATCTTCGGCTGGCATTCCTTCGCAAGAGCCTCAACCTTATCATAGTCGATTCGATGAGTTTCAGGATCAACACCGTAGGGAACGATATTGTGGTACGCACCGGACATATTGACAGGGCTACCGTGAGTGAGGTGACCTCCCTCAGAGAGGTTCATTCCCATTACTGTATCGCCCGGCTTTACGAGAGCAAAATAAACTGCCATATTTGCAGAAGCGCCGCTGTGTGGCTGAACATTGACATGGTCAGCGCCAAAAAGCTCAAGAGCGCGCTCCTGAGCAATTCTCTCAACAACATCAACACATTCGCAACCGCCATAGTAGCGCTTACCGGGCAGGCCTTCTGCATATTTATTGGTAAGAACAGTTCCTGCTGCTGCAAGAACCGCAGGGCTTACGAAGTTTTCAGATGCAATAAGCTCAATGTTGCCACGCTGACGGTTATATTCCGACTCAATAGCCGCGCCAACGGACGGGTCATAATCTTTCAAAAAATCAATATTTTCTCGAATCATATGTACTCTCCTTTACAAAGACAATATATGGTATATTATACACCATATATAATACAATTTCAAGTATTTTTCCTTATTGTAAAAAACTTAAAGAACCAATAAAAAGCAAGAGCAAACACTGTTCCAAGAACAGCTCCTGCTATTATGTCCGTTGTATAGTGAACATTCAAATAAACCCTTGAAAGAGAAATGAGCATCGCGAGAATAATCGCAGGAACTCCAAACCTTTTGTCGTAACGGTATAAAACAACCGCTACCGAAAACGCAGTTGCAGCGTGCATCGACGGAAAAGAGAAGTCTTCGGGTCTTTTTATAAGGAGTTCGATTTCGGGATAAAGATTGCATGGTCTTATTCGTGAAAAGAAGGGTTTTAAAACGCGATTTCCAAAATAAAAACACGCCAGAAAAGAGCAAAAGCCCGAGGCCCCCACCCGAAAATATCCTTCTCTTGTATATACATTATTCTTTGAAGAATATTTAGAATATTTATATGCATAAATAAAACCCACCGAGATAAAAATCCAGACCAGTCCCATATCTCCCATTTTCGTAAAGAACACCATTGTTTTGTCCAGAAGCGGACATCTGATTTTATCAAAAAATGCAGGAAGAAGGCTGTCAAACCAGTTAATCAGTTTCACTTACTGCCACCTCCTTCTTTTTAAACAGAAACGAAAGTTTTGTTTCCGAAACAACTACCGCAAGGAATATAAGAACAAATCCCGAAACTATTCTGAAGCTCAAAAGCTCTCTTCCCATTACAACAGAGAACAGAGTTCCGAAAACAGATTCAAAGGTGAGGATAAGCGCCGCTGCTGACGGCGATGTATGCTTCTGACCGAAGTTCTGGAGAAGAAGTGCCGCACCCGTACAGAAAAGGCAAAGATATCCTATCGACGGAAGAACCTCAATCGGAACAGGGCGTATTCCGCCGTCATATACAAATGTGGCAATCCAGAAAATAACTGCAGCTGATGCAAACTGCAAAATCGTCATTATGACGGGGTCTCTGTCCTCTCCGTATTTTGCGACAGCTACCATATGGCACGAATAGAAAAAGCCGCCGACAAGCGTCAGTGCATCACCAATGCCCATAGAAAAATCCTTCTGCAGGGATATGAGCCCGATTCCCGTTATACAGATGAACGCGGCAATAACATTCCACCTGTCAGGTCTCTTTGAGCCCGCCATCCACGCCATAAAAGGGACAAGGATACAGTAAACAGCTGTAAGAAACGCGTTTTTGCCGGGGGTTGTCTGCATAACGCCGAGAGTCTGAAAAAAGTAAGCAAAAAACAAGCAAACACCCATTACCGCACCACGCCAGAGCATATCGCGTGTTATCACGCGAAGCCTTTTATGGAAAATTACAGAAAGCAAAATACACGCACCTGTAAACCTTATTGCCATAAGAAAGTTCGGAGTAATGAGATTCACAGCATCTTTAATTATTACAAACGAGCTTCCCCAGATTACTGTTGCAAGAAATAGGGCGAGCTTCGCAAGAGTCGAAGTTTTAAGCTTTTGCATTGTAGATATTCTCCTTTTTTTATAACACTACAGTATGAGATTATAACAGCAACAAAAGAAAAATGCAACAAAAAAGGCTTTCCATCAAAGAAAAGCCTTTTGCAAAATTTTACTTTACAATTTCTACCCCTTCCGGAGCTTTTACGGTGCTTACGATTTCACCGCCAATGCGCTTATGCTCTATTTCTATTTCGCCATATGGTGTCGGATATTTTCCACGTACAAACTTTAACTTCCCAAGCATCGGCGCAACTTTAACCTTTCTGCACCCCGGCTCAAGAACTTCAACGCCGAGAACATATCTGGAAAGAAATGCCGTAGGTCCTCCAGACCAGCCGTGACAAAGGCTGTGTCTGAAGCCGGTATAACAGAACTTTCCGTTATCACCATGGATATCACTCTTCCCTTTCCGTGGAAGTTCATCTATGCCATAAGCGTTCTTTGTCCACTCAACATCAAAATCTTCCCAGAATGTTGTGGCACCAAAATCGAACATTCTTCCCCAGTAGTTTTCAATGATATTGAGTGCGCCATCTATATCTCCTGCCATCGCGTATGTGTTAAGAACATAGAAGCCGAGGAATGTCGAAAGCCCCCTGAGCGGCTCTTTCTTAAGAAACGCCATTATTTTATCTGCGTCCTCCGCCCCTGAATATGCAAGGAGACCTGCCATCTGCTTATTGCCGGCATAATCGGGATGGTAGTTCTTAAGCTTTTCAAGCTTGCGGACACATTCTTTTGAAAGTTCTTCATTTCCAAAAATCTCGCAAAGCTCGCTCCCCGTCGTCATCGCGATATGAAGCATCGCGTGTACTCCGCTTTCGGCAGCAGGAGT
>JAZOAS010000102.1:0-12860 GCA_045595605.1 Eubacteriales bacterium | reverse complement strand
GTTTTTGAACATAATAAACATCTCTGCAAACGCGGGAACATCGCGAAGCCCTTTGACAGCCCCCGACATCGTTTCCATACCGAACATAAGCGTTGCAAAGCCGAGGAAAATTATACCGATGTCCTTTTTCTTCTTGTCCTTTAAGAACATATAGAAGATAATTCCGACAAGTGCGAGAACAGGGGTAAAGGATGAGGGCTTTAAAAGCGATAAAATAAGGTTATCGCTCTGTATTCCTCCAAGCGAGAGTATCCACGCTGTAACCGTAGTACCGATGTTCGCACCCATAATGACGCCGATTGCCTGTTTGAGCGTCATAAGTGACGAGTTTACAAAACCTACAACCATAACGGTTGTTGCTGATGAGCTCTGTATAACTGCCGTTACGCAGAGACCCGTAAGAAGACCCGCAAGCTTGTTTTTTGTCAGACGCCCAAGAATGTTGCGAAGTCGGCTTCCTGCACTTCTTTCAAGTGCCTGGCCCATAAGATCCATTCCGAACAGGAACAGACACAGACCGCCTATAAGCGTCAAAACATCAAAAATTGTCATTCTTTTTTCCTTTCTTTTTTCTTTTTAATTTATTTCCCTTCTTATCCATTTTACATTATATATCGCACATAATGCAAATGCAAGTCTTTTTTTTATATATTCTACAAAAACATTGACAGATTTTTTGATTGAGATTACAATATAGGTATAGGATTTAGTCGTTAAAAATACGAAAAAGTGGCTGAGCAAATAGAAAGAGAATAAAAAATGGATGATAAAAGTTTTGAAAAGCTCATTGAGAATATTGAGGATTTAACCCCTATACAATTTAAAGAGTTTGTAAAGGCTTATGCAACAAAAAACAGACTACCCGAAAAGGCAGTCTGGGAAAGTGCGGTCTATGGTATAGCAGAACAGCGCCTTATTAAGGCAGGTGTCAATGCTTGTTGCCCCGAATGTGGCTCTATCTCCGTAAGTTGCAACGGGCGAAGTAAAGCTGGAATTCAGTTGTATTTATGCAAAGATTGCGGTAATGTATTTTCAAGATTTTCAGGCACACTACTTGAACGGAGCCGATATCCTTGGGATGTTTGGGTAGAGGTTTTAAGAATGACACTCAACGAGTACAGCGTTAAAAAAATGAAAACACGTCTTGAAAAAGACTTTGGTTGCGAAGGAATCAGTATAGAAACACTTTTCTATATGAGGTTAAAGCTCATTTATGCTATGGCAGCCATGCCACTTCCAAAGCTTTCTGGAATTATACAAGCAGATGAAACTGTTATTCGGGAGAGCCAGAAAGGGAGCAAAAAAGTTCTTATCTGCTATATCAAGGGTGAAGAAAGAAAACCGAGGTATGGCAGATGCCCCAGCAAATACGGTCCATTGGGTTCGGAATTTGCCACAATTCTAACATTAGTGAGTGATACGGGCTATTGTGTTTGTCGTTTTGTCTGTCTTGGCAGAGCTACCGCTGAACATGTAACTGACCTTTTTGAGGAAACGTGTTACATACCAGCTTTTGTGTGTACTGACGGTAATTCAATTTATAGCGACTACTGCGATGCTGTTGATATTCCGCACTATATTAAACCCTCAAAATATAATGACACTATTGAAAAGGCTATGCTGAAAGCCGATTGTGGGAAATCAGCCGAAGAAATCTCCTCATACAATGTCCGAGCAATAGAGCGATTATACAAAAATCAGGAAATCGACCGCATAGAACATAGAGAAGATTTAAGTTATACGGAATTCAAGAGAATTAAAAAATCTCACAACCTCAACCTTGCCCGCGTTAACGGTTTGCATTCTGATATAAAACTGCTAATCGAAAAGAAAATGACCAACACAGCAACCAAGTATCTTCCCGCTTACATTGGTTTCTTTACTTTCCGCAAAAATTGGAAAGTCAAATACGGAGAATACCCAAGCAGCACAGCAGATGCTGAAAAAATCTTTGAAGAACTGCTTCCTCTAAAAGTTGCACCAACAAAAGCGGAACTCAAAGCGGTCACACTCAACCCACCCAAGCCTTCGGGAAGATTTATGCAACTACTCAAAGAAAAGACTGAAATTATCCGTCAGCATACTTCAAATCGGTATTTTAAATTTGATTCGGAAGATGTACCAAGTTTTAACAAAAGAGAGATTTTATTTAACGCTCCCCGCGTGCGGCTCAATGAACTTGCAAAATCCCATAAAATCAAAGGATATACAAAAATGGGGGATTGGCAACTCGCTTCAACTCTCGCCACACTCCCCGATGCGGAAGAGATTGTCATTGATCTTATAACCACATATCGGCATTATGAGATTGCGGAAGAAGATATCAAATATATTCAAAGCCAGAAGTACCGTACAAAAAAAGACAAAAACTGCCTAAAACAGTTTTAGTCTTTCACTTTTTATCACAAACCACAGCCACCAGCCTACTACCTTGTTTCCACCCTTAACAAAATTTTCCCATTACCCACGAAATGATACTCTGTTATCACTTCCCAAGCAGCTTCAATGTTTTTTTGAAAAGCTTCATATTTTTTTGCATTTGTGATTGTTAGAAGAATATCTGTTTTTGCTATAATGTCACCATCACCAGCAAAATTTTTAGGATTTTCTTTTGCTTTTTCTTTTTCTGTTTCTGCCGCTACAGCTTCGGCTATAATAGCCTCTACTTTTGCGTCTGTAACCACTTCCTTGATACCATTTCCAGCATCCGGAGATGGGAAAGTTGATTTTTTCTTGGCATTGCTTTGCACCCCCTTTACTTATGAATTCCGCATCCCACCCATACACCCACAATTAAATCACTGTATACCACAAGAGAACATAAACTCTTTATACTGTCTTTCAAGTTCCGTCTCTTGTTCTGCCATTATCCTATACTTTTCATAGGAAAATTCAGGCTCTTCTGCTACTCTTAAAATAACCCCCTTATCTTGAAGCAGAGTTAGCCTGTCAAAAATGCTCTGTCTATCAAAGTTTGTTGCGAGCGCCCAGACACTTGATATGCCCAAAACATCCCCTTCTTCGAGAGTTGCAATAAAATTATCCAGAACATCCTTGCACCCCTCAATCTCAACAGCCTCCACAACAGCCTCATACTTTATCTCATCTGGAAAAAGTCTGTTTTTTGCTGAATCTACAGTTATTAAGTCTAACCTATTAACCCCGTATTGAAAGTATGTACCCTCAGTAAGTTTTTTCACTTTTTCACCCCCCTTTAGGTGTCATCTATAGGTGTCATAAAAACCACCTAATTTTTCCGACCCCCACTTTTTTTACCTTTTTACTTATATAAAGCACCTCTTTTTAACCTGTAAATGAGCTGATTTTCTCATAAGTGTCATAGAACATAAAAAGGTGCTTCTGCATAAGCAAAAGCACCTAGAATACTAGATCTAAATATCTATTTTGTTGAATACCACCAATTCCACCTACCACCTACAACAAATTAGGTGCTACGGAACAAAATTCCAAAACATTTCCTTTAATCTTATATTTTAATTATATCACTAAATATTAACTTAGTCAATGCGATGGAGTACTTTGTAACATGATTGAAGCATAAGGTTGATGGATTTTTATTTAGAGTGCTGTAAATGCACTTGAAATCCATATTTTTTCAGAAAAATATGGACAAATTCATACTATTGTGTTATACTAAAATGGCAACGTAGTTTTATATTTAACCAATAGAAGTTTGCGTTTGGCAAAAACGCAGGCTTTGATTTTCATACTTCTATTGGTGTGAACTGCGTTGCAACAGTATCGGAGCTTCTGCGTTTTTCATGCGTCGGCTTTGGTCGGCGCATTTTTATATTATACAAGGAGATATACAAATGGAAAACAAAAATAACTTAACGGGGTATCCGTCGAATGATAAGCCTTGGCTAAAATATTATACCGAGGAGGCTGTCAACGCTGAACTCCCCCAATGCACTATATATGAGTATCTGTTTGAAAACAATCAAAATCACAAAGGGAATGTGGCACTTAATTATTTCGACCGCAAAATTACATATGGTGAAGTTTTTGAAAATATTGAAAAAGCTACCAAGGGGTATACGGCACTCAATCTCAGACAAGGCGATATTGTGACTATATGTGCAGTTACAATTCCCGAAACAATATATTCTTTCTACGGACTTAATCGTTTGGGTGTTATTTGCAATATGGTTGACCCTCGCACAAGCGCCGAGGGAATTTGCGAATATATTAAAGAGGTTAATTCAAAAATTGTCGTGACCATAGATGTTGCATATCCCAAAATCGTTGAAGCTATTAAAGGGACATCGGTTGAAAAAATTGTTGTAATTTCCCCCGCTGATTCACTTCCCCAACCCAAAAAATTTTTTTATAAGACTTTTAAGGCAACAAAAATTAAAAATGACACTTTGCACATAAAATGGAAAGATTTGATTACACTCGGCAATGACGCAAAGCCACAAATTATTGCATACAAGCAGAACAGCCCGTGCGTTATCGTTCATACAGGAGGAACTACAGGAGTTCCCAAAGGGGTTATGTTGTCCGATGATAATATGAATGCCGCAGCATGGCAGGCATATAGGAGCGGATTCGATTTTAAACGAGAACATAATTGGCTTAATATTATGCCTCCTTTTATAGCGTATGGTGTCGGTAACGGGTTACATTTGCCTTTAATTGTAGGAATGGAGGTAATATTAATTCCATCCTTTAATCCAGATAAATTTGTTGATTTACTCAACAAATATCATCCCAACCATATTGCAGGTGTTCCTTCACACTATGGCAATATAATTCGTAATCCTAAATTTCAAAATCAAAACTTAGGATATCTTCTTTCACCTATTGTTGGCGGAGATGGCATGGACATTACGCTTGAAAAAGAAGTAAATACATTCTTTGAAAAGCATAAGGCTCCAAATCCCGTATGCAAAGGATATGGTATGTCTGAAGTTGCCGCTGCCGTTTGTGCTTGTTCCTCGTATAAATGTAACAAGGTTGGTAGCGTAGGTACTCCATGGCCGAAAACTATTATGTCTGCATTTGATTTAGAAACAGGAAAAGAGTTGCAATACAATCAAGAAGGTGAAATTTGCATATCTGGTCCTAATACAATGGTTGGTTATTACAATAACGAAAAAGAAACAAATAATGTTATCAAAAAACACGATGATGGTTTATGTTGGGTTCATAGTGGTGATGTTGGTTACATTGATGAAGACGGATTTGTGTTCATCAAAGACCGTATTAAGAGGGTTATCATCCGTCACGATGGATTTAAAGTTTTCCCTTCACTTATTGAAAAAACAGTAAGCACAAATAAAAATGTAATATCAAGCTGTGCTGTTGGTGTTGCCGATACATCACATAGTCAAGGAAAGCTTCCAATAGTTTATGCTGTTCTAAATGATAGTGCAGATGCAAAAACTGTTAAAGCAGAACTGATTGAACTTTGTGAAAAAGAATTACCCGAATATGTGCAGCCTGTTGATTTTGTGTTTATTGATAAAATGCCTTTAACACCAATTGGAAAGGTTGATTACCGTTCGTTAGAAAATACATACAATGCACAAAAAATGTAATTTATGTAAGAAGATTTGAATTCTTGAAGTTCAAATCTTCTTTTAGTTACCATAGCAATCTTTCATGCAGTTGTTATAAAACTCTTTGACAGATTTTATAAAACTATCAACATCAATTATAAATCCGGATACAGTGTTTATAAAAAACTTAACATCTTTTATAAAACGGTTTTTGTCCGTCAATTCAACCAAAAAGCTCCGTCTATCAAAACGGAGCTTTTTCACTATTACTTATTGTCAATTTTGACATCATTTTTTAATGATGTGTTGAAATCTCAACTTTTTGTTTATCCCGTTCTAAATGGAATATATAATCTTTTTTTTAAAAATTTGCAGACTGCACAAACAGCCTGCAAATAATATAACCTATAACTTTTTTATATACTCTATCATATCGGTATATGTACCGCTCGGGCAATCAAACTTTTGATTTTCGCGGTTTATTATATAATCTGTTACGATAAACGATGAAACACCGACTTCTTTTGAAGCAAGATAGTCCTCTCTCACATCGTTTCCTATCATAACGCATTTCTCAGGGTTTATATCAAAACGGTTTAAAATGTCGCGGTAATAATCGGGGTTCGGCTTGCAGAAAGCTGAATTTGAATAGTTCGTCACCCAATCAAAATCCTCGGGAGAAAGGCCTGTCCAACCCATTCGCATTTTCGTCGCGACCATCGGGAAGACGGGGTTTGATGCTAAAATTACATATTTCGCCTTCTTTCTCGCCTCTGCCACCGCTTCTTTTGCGAGAGAAGTAGGTGCAGAAAGAGATTTTAGCTGCATAAAGTCGTTTTCATAGAACAAGTCAAACTTCGGTATGTCGGCGGTGCAGTCGCGTCCAAAGGCTTCTGAAAACGCCTTCCAGAACGCGTCAAAATTCGACATTTCTCCGTTGTTCTTCACCATTGCGGCAACGCCTTTCCACAATGCCGCAACTGTCTCCTCGGGAGCAGTGTATCCCCACTGCATCGCAGTTTTTGCAATTAGCTTGAGATATCCTTTTATGAATTCGTCATTGTCCATCGGAAGCAGTGTTCCGTCAAGGTCAAAGAGTATCGCATCAAGCATCGTTTCTACATTCCTTCTTTTGCATATTCTATGAGCTCAGCTATTGCTCCTCTGTCGGTGAAATCACCGTCAGCATCGCAGAGCTTTACAAGAAGCTTTTCCATTTCCGTCGGGTTTTCCTTTCCCGACATAAGCTTTTTGAGCGCCTTTATCGCAGTTCTGTGAGGCAGTGTAAGCTCTTCGAGAATCATCTTGCCGAGGAAGTTAAAGACCTTTACCTTTTCTCTTGTGTCTCCCTTGAAGTTCTTATCAAGCACGAGCCTGTCGTAGTAATCACGGCAGTCAAGAGGCGTAATTCCCGTTGTATATACAATGAGCTTTTTGCCTGCGAGAATGTCCATATTCTTCGTAATAAGTGTAACTCCTGCTATAACCTCGGCATAAAGCCCGCCGCCATAGATTACGGTATCGTACTCCATAAGCTTTTCGGCGTTTATGCTCTTTGCGTCAAATAGGTCTGCAGAAAGCTCCTCCGCTATCCATTCTGCATACTGCTTTGTCGAGCCGTATTTCGATTTATAAATTACAACTGTTTTCATTATTTCTCCTTAAAGATTTGGCAGTTTTCTTATCGCCGACATAAATTCAGGTAAATCTCCCGCTTTTTTAATCTCCTTCGCGATTTTCTTCTCCTCGGGAAAATTTCTTATAGCATATATCCAGACTTCCTTGAGCTTATGGAGAGTAAACACCTCCGAGCCGAGAACTTTTTTGTATTTCTCCGCAAGGCGCGCAGTAAAATCGATAAGCTCGTCACGCGACAGCTTCTCTCCACCGCGTATTTCACGGAAAATCGCAGGATTTGCAACCGCACCTCTGCCAAGCATTACGGCACATAGATTCGGGAAAGCTTTTTCGATTCTCTCAAAATCAGCCTTTGTACGGATGTCGCCGTTATAGCAAAGTTGATTCTTCGATTCATTATATGCAAGTGAAAAAGCGTTCATGTCACACTCGCCGTTATAGAGCTGTTCGCGCGTTCTCGGGTGAACCGTAAGGGATTCTATCGGGTATTTGTTATATATCTCCATGAGGCGTGAAAACTCCTCAGAAGAGGAATATCCGATTCGCGTTTTGACAGAAATTTTCATATCGGAGCTTCTGAATATCTCGTCAAAAAACTTATCCATATCATCAGGCGTTTTAAGAAAGCCCGAGCCTCTGCCCTTTCGCACCACAGTCGATGCAGGACAGCCGATATTTATATTAACCTCGTCATACGATAAAGGCTTTACCTTTTCGCAGAATTTGAGAAATGACTCGGAATTTGCAGTAAGCACCTGAACGGTAAGCGGGGTTTCGCCGTTGTTTTCGGGGAGAATGTCGCGAAAGCCCTTTTTGCTGACCTTTTCGTTGTCGCTCGGGTTTATAAACGGCGCAAAATACGAATCAACGCCACCAAACATCTCAAAATGAGTGTTTCTGAATGTATATGTCGTTATCCCTTCAAGCGGTGCAAAAAAGAGCTTCATCGGACGCCTTCCTCAGCATTTGCAAGTTCCTGCTTTTTCGTCTTTATTGAAGCAGCATATGCACTGTTGAGAAGACCGAGGACTGCAGAGCAGACAAAGAGCGTTTCAATTCCGAGTGTCTTCCATATCCAGCCGCCAAAAAGCGCGATGAATATTGTTATAACATGGTTTATGGAAACACCGGTGGAGATTGTCGCCTTGACCTCTTCATCGTTGTCGGAAATATCCTTGACATACATATTCGACGCCATTGATGCGAGGGAAATGACGGCATCGAGAATATAGTTTACACAGCATACGATAAACGCGATGTGCATCGGGAAGAGGTGGTGAGCAAAGCCGTAAAAGAAGCAGACGATAACAAGAATAAGCGTATCTGCCACCATAACGGCCTTATATCCAACTCTGTCGATAATCTTTCCTATAATGGGCGAAAAAATGAAGCACGCAACCGACGAAACCGCAAAGAGAAGGCTTACCATAGCCGCATTCGCCCCGTAGAAAAGGATGAGAACATACGGCCCGAAGGTCAGGAAAACCTGTTTTCTTGCACCGTAGAACATCTCAAGCATATAATACTTTTTGTACTTCTTTGCAAAGTAGAAGCGCTTACTCTTATCAGTTTCGCTCTTGCCGATAATCTTAAAGTTTACAAGAACGCTCACAAGCGCAAGCCCTGCCGCAAGAATAAAGAACTCGGTGTAGGGCTGTTTTGAGGTTATGAGCGAAAACGCCGCAACAACTACGAGGTAGCCAAAGAGCGTTCCTATCTGATTTACAGAGGTCTGTGCGCCGAGCGCCGCACCGCCGTTTCCGGGCGTTGCATATTTAAGGGAAAGCGTACTCTTCATACCTATCTGCATATGCTCACCGACGGAGTACATACATATCGCAAGCGTTGTGAGCACCTTTGTCGGCGGAAGGGATGCGTGCATACCAAGACCGACGAGCATAATGACCGCGCCGATTTTGAAAAGGCTCTCTGCCGAAAGCATATAGAATGCGGCAAGGATGAAAACGAGAAGGATTCCCGGAAGCTCACGGAAAAATTCCGTAACGCCGCGCTCTGCCTCACCAATTCTTACGACCTCGGCAAGAAAGTTATCAAGAATACCCTTGTACAAACCGTAGGAGATACCCGTCACAAGTACAGACAAAAGAAAGAACTTAAAGCTTGTTCCCTCCTGAAAAACGCCTTTTATTTTGAGTAGTGAATTCCCTTTTTTCATAATTTATAATTCCTCTGCGTGAACAAGTATAATTCCATTCTGATAAAGCTTGCCGTCAGGCCATGTGTAGAAATGCGGGATCATATAGTCAGTCCAGTCATCAACGGGTGCATTGTTTGTTGAGAGCTTGCCCGCATAGTCCATATCAATATCTTTTACTTCTTCATCTTCGTTGTAGAGAACGCACCAGTCCTCAATGTCCCATATCGCAAGATATCTGCCGTTGTAGCCCGGGCGCTCCTCCTGTAAGAGATAATGCCAGAAGGTGTATTCCTGAAGCGTATCAAGCTTCATACGGCTGATTGTAAGGCGCGGAACGGTCGGACCCTTGCGCTTCCAGTCTCGGACCTCCTCCATAGGCGAGCTCTGATAAACCTTGACCATCGGGATATACGGGCGCGGTTTTTCCTGCCCCGGCCACGGATAAACATACTTGTCAATGTCGGGCAGGTATTCGTAAATATCAAAAGCCTCACGGCATTCAAAATATACAAAGATCTGGTCGTCATATGTAAAAACAGTACCGCTGCGGAGCTTGCCGTCCTTTACCGCCTTGTCCCACAACGGCTGACAGGTCTTTATATACTCATCAGCAGACGAGTCTTTTTTCTGCATACGAAGCACACAGCGAAGCGGAAGCTCCTTTTCCTTAAATCTTTCCATATCTTTATACCTCACTTTTATAATAACTGATTTATTCTATCACGAATTTTTCCGAAGAACAACTTGTTTTTCAAAAAAACAAACCTATAAAATAGATTACCGCAAGGTGAAGCGGGTAGTAAATATAAAAGAAGTATTTGAGGTTTCTCTCCCCTCTTGTCCCGTCATAAAAGGAAAGAAGCAGTAGCGAGAAAAAAGAGAATATCTGTACCTCTTTTATTACTATTGTCAAAACAGCAAGACCGACAGCGCACAGCGCAAGTCGTTCTTTCTTTGTCCTTCCGATAAAAACAAGAAGCGGAAGTGTTGCTCCTGCAAAGCCGTAATCTATTGAAAACCCATTTATGCAAACGGGCAAGATTTCACATATCAGAAACGCACCAATCAAAACGGACACGAAGAGAGCCACATTTTTAAAGTCTCGCTTTTGATGAGCCTTTTCATAACTGAAAATGAGAATAACTGACAAAAGGAATGTCGTCAGAATACTCTGTGCAAGCGACTTCATCGCCACGAAATATACAATCTGACACACGAGCGCAACTGCGAACAATGTAAGTGCATACCTTTTCTTGTTTTTCGTATGATAACAGCCTTCCGCTATCATATACGCAAAAATCGGCATGGCAATTCTTCCGATTATCCTGAGAATCAACAAATCGGGAAAAAGCATCACTCCGATATGATCTATCGTCATCGCAACCGCAGCAATTATTTTAAGCTGATTTCCTGAAAAAGTTTTTTGCATTTTCTCTCCTTTAAGCTTTACCCCAATACTCTTCAAAGCAGATGCCTTTATTCGTTATTTCCTTTGCGATTTCGGGCGAGTCTATATATCTGAAGTGCCATGACTCGTAGGCGATTTTTGTGACACTCTCTTTCCCCTTGGGATATCTCAGAATGAAGCCGTATTTCGGAAGCTTTTTCTGAACAATTTCAAACAAATCGTCAACACTTAAAAGCTCTTCAACAGTGCGGCAGAGTTTTCCGTCCTTTACAATACCTACATCAATGGCAAGACCCGTATGGTGCTCGGAATGCCCTGGCTTTGCAACATACTTTTTCGCATATTCCAAACCGAAATTGTCAATATACCGCTTAAAGGTTTCTTCCTGCTGCTTTCTCGTCCTGTAAACAGAGATAAGCTCGGTCTCGATGCCCTCGTTTTTTAAGATGTCTTCACGGAGGCGCAAAAATGCCTCGTAGGTTTTTTTCTCAATCTCATATTTATCACCGAAAGCGTTTTCGACAGAGATCATTTCAACCGTGTCTTCAAAGCGTTCGGGCAGTCTGTTATCTCCGTTTACAAGAACAAGATAATCAGGTCTCTCTTTTTCGTTCATATTCAAGTCTCCATCATCTCCTCATAGTACAAACAACTTCGCAGTGCTTTGTTCTCGGGAACATATCGACAGGCTGGACGGAGACGGCTGTATAGCCTTCATTTTCTTCAAAGAGCTTTATGTCGCGTGCAAGCGTTGCGGGGTCGCACGAGACATAGACGAGTGTTCTTGGTGACATCTTGCCTATTGCTGAAATGACATCGGGCGAAAGTCCCTTTCGCGGAGGGTCAACGACTATCGCGTCGGGGCGCTCGCCTCGCTTGGCAAGCATCTGCGCCGCTTCACCCGCATCCGCGCAGAAAAACTCTGTATTTTCGAGTCCGTTTTTCTTCGCGTTTTCCTTTGCGTTTTCTATCGCCTGCGGGACAACCTCGACACCGATAACCTTTTTAAGCTTTTTTGCAAGCGCAAGCGTTATCGTTCCTATTCCGCAGTATAAGTCAAGCGCTGTTTCCGCGCCGTCTGATGTCGCAAGAGTAACGGCTACATCGTAAAGTTTTTCGGTCTGTTTACGGTTTACCTGATAAAACGCCGCGGGCGAAATTGAAAACGAATTTCCGCAGAGGCTGTCTGAAAGCTCTGCTTCTCCCCACAAATTTATGTATTTATCGCCGAGGATTACATTCGTATTCTTCGTATTTATATTAAGAACAATTCCGCAGACGGACGGAATTTCGGCTGTCAGCATTTTTATAAGCTTGTCCGTATCGGACGGTTTTCTCGCAACAACAAGGCAGACGAGAGCTCCGCCCTCGCCGTTTCTCACATAAACATGGCGCAGAATTCCCTTTCTGCTTTTTTCGTCGTACGACGGAATGTTGCACACTCTCTGCCAGCTATGCACAACCGCCCTCACAGAATCCGCTACCTCGCTCTGAATAAGGCAGGTTTCCGACGGCACGATATCATGACTTCTCGGGCGGTAAAAACCGCTTGAGAAATCGTGAGCACACGGAAACTGTGCCTTGTTGCGATAGCGGTGGATATCGTCTGAGCCGATTATCGGAAGAATTTTTGCAGAACTTTTTGCTATTCGCTCGATACACGAGCGGACATGCTCTTCCTTTACCTTCATCTCTTCAGCATAGGTCATGTGCCACATCGTACATCCGCCGCATTTCGGGTAGTATTCACACTCGCTCTCTACTCTTTCCGGAGACCCTTCAATAACACGAATAAGCTTTGCATATGCAAAGCTTTTTTCGACCTTCAGTATCATTATTTCACACACTTCCCCACGAAGCGCAAGCGGGATGAATACTGCCATACCGTCAATGCGCGCAATTCCCGCGCCTTCAGAGGTATAGCCTTCGATTTTCACTGTGAAAATATCGCCCTTAATCATTTTTTACCTCGTTTTACAATAAATAAAATCGCAAGCGGCAACGACAAAAAGACCAGCACCGCGACAATCGGGAAGTTCATAAAAGTATTTCCGATATTAGAGAGAACCTCTCCCGAAAGAAACACGCAAAGCCCGAGAATTGCAGAGAACAGCGCCGCAAGAAGCACAGC
>JAZOAS010000101.1:0-13221 GCA_045595605.1 Eubacteriales bacterium | reverse complement strand
GATTGAATCTTCCGCCCAAGCGTGGTTTCCAAGGTCAATAAAGCCTTCTTCGTCTGCTCCCGGTGTTACTGTCGGGTCTTCTGTTCCCGGTGTTTCAGTTCCGGGTTCGTCTGTGCCCGGTTCGTCGGTTGACGGTTCGTCTGTGCCCGGTTCGTCGGTCTGCTCGTCGTCCTTCGGCGGGATGTCGAAGCCCCCGCCGCCACCGCCGCCTCCGCCACCGGTGGAGCCGAATACCTGAATCTCAAAGTAAACCGTTGAAACGCGTCCCTCTGAGTCGATAGCATCGATTGCGACGAGATTCTTACCAACCTGAGCTGATGTCGGTTTCCAGGAGAGTGTTGCAGTTTCTGCATCAAAGCTTGCACCACGCGGGAGGGTTCTTGCCTTATATGTTACTGTTGCGCCTTCTACTCCCGGAGTTGCGTTTACTGTTGCCTTGATTGAGCTTCCTGCTGACACCTGCTTGCCTTCGACAGCGTCAAATATCGGAGAACCGTCATCTTCATAGCTCATCGGAATCTCAAATGTTTTTCCGATTGCTACATCGTAAACATAACCCTTTGATTCATCGTTTTCATCAACGAATTTCGCGATTGTGCTTACTGCATCTCCGATGTCAATTCTTGCATGTCTTGCATCGCGATACTCAATTCCTTTGATAACAAAGGAAGAGTTACCCGGCTCGTCACGATCAATATTCATCATTCGATCAATGAGGCTTGTTGCTTCCTCTTCTGTGAGGTCGCGGTTAAACTCGACGTCAATCCAGTTTTCAAATGCGAGTTCTTTCTGGAAGTCAACTACCTTACCTGTAACAGCAGATTCTGCAGTGGAGACTTTTTTCTCGCCTTCGCCGAGTGTTGTACCGTCGTTTAAGTAGCTGTAAATGCAATCACCGTTTTCATTGAGTGTCCATACGCCAACAAAGCCACTAAACTCAAAGCTGTAATCGCCGTCGGTTATTGTGTATACAACATTGCGGTTTGTAGCGTAAACGATGTAGTCAACTCTGCCGTCATCAAGTGTAACCTTAATGGCCTTTGCAACATCTTCTGCACCTTCTGAAGCTCCGCCGGTTGCTGCAATGTCGAGGTCTTCGATAGCGGTTACATAGCGGTTGCCTGCCTTGTACGGCTCATGAACCGTTGTGAAGAGTGAGTCGAGGCTTTCGCCCTTGCGACGTACAAGAACTTTTTCAAGGTGGTCAATGTTCTTGTTTTTCTTAAATCTCTGCGGCAGAACGCCTACGAGAGAAACCTCGTCAACGCCGTCTTCGTTAATCATAGTCATGCGGTAGCGAAGGTTCATGTTCGGGTTTCTGGAGAGCTTTCTGAAGTCATCAATCTCATAATCCAGCCAGAAGTCTCCGGTTACCGGACCGTTGCCGCGGTCAACGTTGAACAACCATGTATAACCGACAGGGTAATCAGATTTTGTATCGTCGCCGAACGGAACATCGGGACCTGCATAAGTTCCTGCATACTTGCCGTCTTCGTCAATCTGCGGAGTGAATGTGAGGTTTTCGGAAACTTCAGGACGGGAATCACTTGTCGCCATAAATGTCCAAAGGTGGTCATTACCGCCGGAGACGCGGAAGAAGTCAATGCCGTAAGAAATTTCGTCATCGTAATCAACCATAACGACTGTTCTGCGGAAGTCGTCACATTCTGCATAAGCATCAGGAGTTCTCGCGTCCATAACCTTTACTCTTGTGTCAAGAGCGTCAAAGTGGAGAGGAACCTGCGGAGTTGATTTGTCTCTGTCAGGAGCTTTCTGATTCTTTTCGTTTACCATAACCGTGTTATGACCAAGAACCGCTGAGGAGAACTGTGAAGAGTGCGGGTCGCCCGTGACCATGAATTCAGGATATCCGAATTCACCTGTCATCGGAAGACCGTATGCATGAACCTGAAGGTCAAGGAAGTCGGCATGCCCATGGAGAGCATGACCACTGTAGTTAAGTCCAAAGTCACGTGTTGTATCTATGATAGAGGACACGCCCTGTGCATCGAAGAGAGTACCGTCACGGAGAACACCAAGACCGTAGCCTGTCATGTTTGAGCTCTTATCGTATGGATATTCGCCGTATTTTTCAACCAAAGCAACAACCTCATCATAGAGCAAGTCAGGGTTTTTTGTCCAAATGTCGTAGTGCTTATCCTTAAGGTCTTTACCCTCATTGAAGTAGAGCTGCTGAGCCATCTTAATGTTCGACTTAAGTGTTTCAGGGTCGTCGCTTGTGGCCTTGAATGCAATTATGAGAGATTCTGTATCCGGTTCTACACCGTAGCCGTACAATGAACCGGAGTCACCAATAGAAGCAACACCACGGCGAATGAGTGTCAAATCAGCAAAAGCATTAACAAGTGCGATATACTTCGGGTTTTTAAAGATTGAACCCTGCTCAACAACACCGCCGTTCTGGACGTATCTTTCAAGAACTTGAGCTGAGTCAATCAGGTAGGAAATACCCATTTCATTATAAGCCGGGCTTTCCCAGTTCTGTCCGTCACGGTAGATATATTGAACGAGACGACGGTTGATGTCACCGCCTGTGTTATAGGCCTCGGCTTTTGAGTCGGTAGTTGACGGGGCATAGAGCCACTCAAGCATTTCAGGTGTATCGAACTTAGAATCGAGGGCAACAGCTGCAGCTGCACAAGTTGCCTGATGAAGACCAAAGTTACCGTATATCTGAGCCGTCTGTAATCCCTCGAAGATTTCGCGCAAAATACCGTCTTCGATATTTGTTCTGATCTTTGTCGATGTCTTTTTGCTGTTTTCATAATCGTAGTATTCAGCTTTTTCGCTCAAGAAGCTGATAACCTTTTCGTTCTCAAACATCGGCCAGAAAATATCATAAGATTCTGCGAATGTTTTTCCGATAAAGGTTTCCCAGATACGGCCTATTGCCTTACCTGCAGCCGAACCACCGTTTGCGTTCGGGTAGGGAGGTCCGAGGATGCTGAGATCCATATCCGGATAAAGGTCAGCAACGCGGTCGAGAATTATTGCACCGAGCTCTCCGTACTTCTCGTCGCCTGTGTAGAGATATGCATTGCCAAGGGCTTCAAGTGCACCAACTGCGATAGCAGTATTGTTGCCGTTGTACCAGATGCCGTAATGAGCGTAGTAAGGAATATAGGAATAGTTTTCCTTAACACCGCCGGTAAATACGCGACCTGTGTTATATCCGAGGCTATCGTCAACGCCCCAACGTTCAACAGTTTCGGGAACTATTGTCTTGTAATCAGCCGGGTTTCCGTTCTGGAGACCGTCTGCTGTTGCAAACTTAACGCCTGAGTTTGCGTTTCCAACCTGCGGATAAAGGTCGTTATGGAGATAACCACCCTTGACACCATATCCGTAATACTGATACCAAGTGTCACTGAGGTCTTTGCCGGGGCTTGTCATTGCGATTGCTTCGTCGCTCATGAGACCCTTTTCAATGAGCATTGCGCGGTGAGCCTCAAGCGCTGTAATTCTGTCGAAGTTACCGCCGGTTTCCTGTGTTCTTCCAAGTTCATAGAACTTTCCGAAATCGTTTGACGGGAAGCGGCGTGAACACGCCGGACATTTAATCTTCCACGGGTCATTAAAAGGATCGATTTTCCAGCCATAGTTACCGTAGTCTGTAACTATATATGTATTACAGTAACGGCAGTTAAACTCATACGGGTCACGGTTCGGGTGACTGATTTCCATTGCAATCGTGTAGGATCGCGGAATACTCTGACCGGAGATAGAATTCCAGATGTATTCTGCACCAAGTGCAACATACTTGTCCGCTTCTTTAACAGCAGAATCCCTTTCTGCCCTTGCCCAGTCGTATTTCTTGATATTCTCGCGTGCATTGGCAATCATCTCATCGGAATAGATTGTTCTGCCTGTCTTTGCGATGTCTTCAACTCTGAATGAGTAATCAGTTGTTACATTCTTTCCATTGTAGGTGACATCAGCCGTAATTGTAACATCGCCTGCTACGGAACCTGTAATAACGTAATATTCACCGTCGATTTTCTCAAGTGTTGCAATATCTGCACCCTGAGTTACGGAGAAGCTGTTGATTATAACATCTTCTGCAGCGACGTTCTCAAGCGGAGTGCCTGCAGCATCAGCGATTTCGTAAGTGAAGGTGTTTTCGGCTACAAAGCGGAGAGTGTTGTTTGTCATACCCTCAATTGCCATATTTACTCTTGCGAACTCGCCCGGTACAGCAGAAATAATGAGGTTTTTGAGGTTGAACATATTTCTGCCTTCAGAGTTAAGGGTCTCGTTTGTTGAGCGGAACTTGAAGATTGCAAAGTAGTCTCCGCCCTCTGCAAGAGTTACTGTGCCTGCACGCTGCTTCTCGGCGCCTGTGCAATCAACGCTTCCGACGAAGTATTCATCTGTAGCGAGAGCAAGGGTTGCATTAGCGATTCCGCTTGACGGAACGAGGTAAATATCAGCTTCGCAACCGAATGCTTCAGGAGAAAGAACTGTTTCTACGTGATAATTTCCTTTCAGCGGAATTCTGACCTTCATTGCGAAGAACGGATTCTGTGCAAACTTGTCAGGTGTTATTCCGATCGACATGTAGTTCTTAAGAAGAGCCTTCCATGTAACAGAGCCTATGTTGTTGTATGCCCAGGGGCTTGTAAGCTCCTCGTTGAGTTCAGCGTATTCGTCAACAAGAGTAAGGTCACGAAGAATGCCGTTTGCATCGAGACGGTTGTTGTGTGGGTCATGAACCGTTTGGTCAAGCTTTGATGTTGAAGCTGTGACGAAGTTATGGCGAGCGCCGAGATATGACTTGTCAGCATTGTAAACTTCAAAAACAAAGGAAGCCTTGACAGCAGGGAAGGTGCCCTTCTTGATTGCAGTTACCGTAACGGGTGAGGTGATATCGCTGCTTGCAGTAACGATACCGTTTTCATCAACTGTAACTGAATCGGAAGAAGTTTCAAATGTATAAGTTGAGAAATCGTCGATTTCCTTTGTTCCGGAATCTCTCCACTTTTCAGTACCCTTAAGCTGAACACCGCTGCCCACATATAAGAGGTCTGTATCAGCAGAAATTGATATGCTTGTGCACATGTCAGTATTCGGAGCTGAAAGCTTGATTCCTTTGAGCTGCAATACCTGAAGTTTACCGCTGAGTTTGGTGTTCAATGTCTTTGAGGTAGCATCAGCCTTGAATGCAATGATATATTTGCCCGGTGTTTCTACATTTACCGTTGCGACAAACTCATATCCTGACTTTGTTGTATCGTGTGTCTGAATGTAACCAAGCTTGTTTGCCTCAAGAAGCTTAGAAGAATCTGTTGCATAATCCTTGCCGTCATCCTTGAAGAAGTAAACAGCAGGAGCTGCACCGTTTGTAATCCTTGTTGTGTCAATGCTGAGTGAATATTCACCCGGGGCATCGACATTGAGGCGGAGAGCCATATACGGAGCATATTTATTGTCCGCAAAGTAGTTGTATTCCATCTCGCGTCTCAAACCGTCTTTGTCTATAATATTTGTACGACCTGAACCGCTGGTTATATAAGCACCAACATACTCCCATTCGTCGCTACCGATACCGTCAGCATCGGTAGAAACTTTTGAGAATGCGTAGAACGGGGTAGTGCCGTCCTTTGTTTCGCTTGCCGGAATCTGCTTTGTGAAGTTCATATAAGCAGTATCATAGAACAAAAAGCGCGGTCCGCTAAGCTGGCGAAGATGCGGCTTACTGAGATATGCAGAACTTACCTGCATATTATCGGTGTTCATAGCTTCATATGTAGTCTTGAACTCAAAGCTCTTATAAGCACCTGTACCCGATACCTTAACAAGAATTGTTGCTGTAGCATCTTCAAAATCCTTATGCTTTGCAGTGATTGTGATCGGGTTTTCACATTCGCTGACACCTGTTACAACACCGTTTTCTGAAACTGTTGCAACTTCATCATTAGAGCTTGTAAACTCGATTGTTGAAAGGTCTTCTACAGCAGCAAAACCTTTAAATTTCCAAAGCTCTTCAACTTTGAGAGTGAGAGGCTCGCCGACTTTGATAAGCTGCTTTTCGGCAGAAAGCTTAAGTTCACCAAGCTGTGTATCGGTAGTGTAGGGGGTAAGTCTGATTCCTTTGAGAACAAAATCCTGGAAATCGCCTGCACCTATGCTGTTATATTCCTTTGATTTAGCATCAGGACGGAAAGCGATGATGTAGTCACCGGGCTTTTCGATATTTACGAGTTTTATAAATTCATAGCCTTCTTTGGTCATATCGCTGGTGTTAATATAGCCGACCTTGTTTTTCTCCAAAAGGTTAGAAGAGTCAGCTGAATAGTTTTTGCCATCGTCAGCAAAGAAGTAAACAGCAGGAGCTGCGCCTTTTTTAGACTTGAAAGTATCAAGTTCGAGCAAATATTCGCCCTTTGCCTCAACGTTGAGACGGAGAGCAAGATACGGAGCATCCTTGCCGCTTTCGAAAGCGTTATACTTCATCTCGCGCTTCATTCCGTTTGCGCTTGAAATATTAGTTCTTGCAAGACCGTTTTCTACGGCACCAACATATTCCCAATCATCGGTTCCAACGCCGTCAGCATCGGTAGAAACCTTAGAGAAAACAGTTACGGGAGTAACTCCGTCTTTTGTTTCAGAAGCCGGAATTGGTGTTGTCTGGTTCATGTATCCGATACCGTAGAACATATAAGCACCGCTGATATCACGAAGATGCGGCTTATTAAGGAAGTCAGAGCTTGACTTCATATTATCGGTGTTCATTGCGGCGAACGTAGTCTTATACTCAAAGGTCTGTTTGAAATCAGGATCAAAGACCTTGAGTGAGAAAGTTGCCGTAACTTCAGGATCAGAATCCTTAACCTTTGCGGTGATTGTAACAAGCTCTTCACTTGCGCCAACAGCTGTTATGACACCATCCTCGTCAACGGTTGCAAGTTCATCGTCAGAGCTTGTGAATTCGATAGTTGAAAGGTCTGCTACAGGCTGGAAACCTTTGTATTTCCAAAATTCTTCAACGGAAAGAGCAAGGGTTTCGCCGAGTGGCAGAGTCTGCTTTTCAGCAGAAATCTTAAGCTCGCCTATGTACTCTTCGAGAGAAGAGGGAACAAGCTTAATGCCGCTTAAGTATAATTCCTGGAACTGTCCGTTGACATTGGTGTTATATGTCTTTGAAGCTGCATCAGCGATAAATGCAATAATGTAGTTGCCTGCTTCTGTTACATTAACTGTCCCGATATACTCATATCCTGACTTTGTAATGTCAGTAGCATTGAAGTATCCGACTTTTGCATTTGCCGGAATATTTGCAGTGTTTGTGTCATAATCTTTGCCGTCATCCTTAAAAAAGAAAACAGCAGGAACCGCGCTCGTAGTAACTCTGTTCTTTGTATCGAGCTGGAGCAAATATTCGCCCGGAGCTTCTACATTGAGTCGGAGAGCGAGAAACGGAGAGTATACACCTGTGTCGAAAGATGCATATTTCATCTCGCGCTTCATATCGTACGCGGTACAAATATGGGTGCCGCCAAGGCCGTTTTCTTCAGCGCCGGCGAAAGCCCATTCATCGGTTCCGACACCGTCAGCATCGGTAGAAACTTTGGAGAGTACATAGAAGGGGGTTGTTCCGTCCGCTGTCTCTGATGCCGGAACCTGACTCGTAAAGTTCATATACGAGGTCAGATAGAAGAAGTGGTTGACACCCACTAAGCGGAGATGCGGTTTATTCTGGAAGTCCGCACTTACCTTCATGTTATCGGTGTTCAACGCCGCAAACGAGGTTTTATACTCGAAGATTCTCGCCTCGGGTTCGTTGGAACTTTCAGACGAGTGCGGAGCAGCTTCTGATTCTGCATAAGCCATTGTCGGCAACAAAGAAATACACATAACCAGAGCCAACACAAGAGCCAGAGTCCTTTTCATAGTTTATTCTCCTTTTCTTATATATTGTTATTTTTGAATAACTGCTTTCTTACAACAATCAATCTCTCAATGTAGATGGCGTCCTCGTCATCTGCGTTTCCGCCATAATGTTCACCGGTGAATTTGAGAGAGAGATAGACATCACACGCATCCATCGGCAGGACCTGCGCGATACCGGTAATGCCGAACCAGACATAATCGTGGCAGAACATATACGCCATTGTTTCGCCCTGATCGTGAATTCCCGAAACGGAGCCGACTTTGTACAAGTGATATCCGCCGTGTTTTATGTCCTCTTTATAAATGTTGATATCATCGGCGATATCCTCGTCCTTGCAGATGTAAAGGTGAAGAGGCTGTTTAACTTTTGCATCGCGACTTGTCACATAAAGCTTTGCTTTTTTGTCAAGACCTCTGACTTTGCTGTGTGTGATTTTGCCGACCCTGCCCACAGCAGATTGAGAATCCTCTTCTACCGTGAAACCGTACAAAGAAGCGTGAGTACCGTAAAGGTAAGCTGCATAGTTCTTCATGTTGAACTGGTAAACATCGGCTTCATCGACAGCGCGGAGCTCGTCGGGAAGAGGGGCATAGTACTCGTCAAAATCATAGTTCTTAAAATAGTCAATTTCATTCTGGAAACCGTTTTTATAGAAAGGATGATATCTGTCTGAGGTTTTTACTATATTTAAGAAGTCGGTAACTCTTTTGATGAGTTTATTTCGGTCAAGCTCAAAATCAATGCCTTCGTTATCTGCCATTCTCTTTAGGTCGTTATAGCGCATCAATGCAGCCACATCAAGGTGCTTCTGAAGCCAGGCTACGCGATGGGATAAAACGGCATCGCCCTCGACTGCATCCTTAGCTTTTGCAAGGTTTTCCATACCGCAAAGAATAAGCTTTGGATCAATATAGTTAAAGTGTGTATTATCAATACAGCAGTACGCAGTAACCTCATGCTCGAGAGATGAGCGTTTCATATCGTGCAGGTAATTGAGAACGTACTGGCCTGCTGCACCGTAATACTTGAACACAAAGTCGCAAATCAAAGCTTCCTCGTCAGCATACGGGTCTTCGCAAAGATGAACGAGCATAAACTGATTCAAGTCATTCATATCAGCCATACTACGCTCGTTTTCAACAAAAATGCCGGTTACTCCAAGCTCGTAAAACGCCTTGAAGGTATCGCTCCAGCGATATGCGACAGGAGATGGCAAGTCAAAATAATAGCTGAAGCCGTATTCCCAGATGTAGAAGGCGCAGCCGGACTTTTTAGAGATTTCAGACCATGCCTTCAAAAGTTTGAGATAGGTTGCATTTCCTTTTGCGTTGACACCGTGGATTATATCCGCATAAGACTCGGCAAGACGAATAACAACATTTTTCTCGGGGAGAGTGTCATCCTTCGGTGGCTGAATATAATCCTGATAAAGCAGAGTTTCGATTTTTGCTTCGGGATAGAGCTTTGCGACATCGCGAGCGAGTCTGTTTACGAAGGTCAGTGCATATCCGCTGGCACCGCTTTTCTCTCTGATTGCGGTACAAGCCTCACATTGACAATAGGTTTCCGGTGTATCGGGGAAGGTTATTGACCAAAAATCAGGAATGCCTATACCATTTTCTTTTGCTCTTTGAATATCGTTTTTAATGTTTTCGAGCAGTCTTTTGAGGAGTGCTTGATAAAAATCTTCGCTGGAGAGACAGTAGTTTGCATATTTAACACGCTTTCCTTCGACGGCACTAAAGCCAAACCATTCGGGATGCTTTTCGAAGTACTCGTCCTGGGGAAAGTATTTATCCAAAGTATGTACATGGTGAGGAGTGCCCATATAAAGAGCTCCGCCAAGACCTGCGATATCCTTTTGCAGAATTCCGCCCTCAAGCCTGTCGTCACCGCTGACTACATTTACCCTTGTTCTTGCGTCATAAAAAAAGTCGGTATTTGTAACACAATGCAAGATTTTTCGATAGGGGAAAGCAGGTGTTCCGCTCTTTTTAAAACCGTCCTCCAAAACTAACTCGTCTGTATCTGGGATGTATTCTTCCCAATAGTTCCAAAAGCGGACTCCGACAACATCCTCTAAAAAGTGGTAAACGGAATAGATAACGCCGCGGTCATTCGGTGTCAGACCGCCAGTAAGAACGATGGCGTCACCGTCGAGCTTTATAATCCAGTTTTCCTCGGCGCTTCCTTTAATTCCTGCATTTTTTGCATACTCGGTATAGCCAATGTAGAAAGCCTTTCCGCAAGCGTCAGATTCACCGACAACCGGAAGCTCAGCATCATATACCTTCTTTAAATAATCCCGAAGCTCATTTGCTGCCGTTTGCTCTGTTGCAGAAGCAACGGTGGGGAGTGCAATACAGTATTCGGTCTTTTTTGATTGAATGATAGTTTTCATAGTGAGTTCTCCTTGCTTTTCGTGTGTTTATCAAGCATCTGTCTACCTTTTCGCGATACTGATAACCGGACTTTGTAATATCACGGGTTTTGAAGTATCCGACTTTTGTACTCTCCGGAACAGTTGCAGAGTTTGTTTTCTTATTTCAAAATATTTAAAAGAAATTATAATTTATTTTACCATTAATACTTTGGTCTTTCAATTCAAAACTCAACTAAATTGTACAAAACGACCATGTTTTTTTATGGTAAATTTTTGTTTTTATTGATTTTTAAATGTAAATATGCTAAAACTGATAAGGGGGTGAAAACTGTGGAAAACAAAAAAAAGATTACCGATGAAGAATTTCGCATAAATCACATAGTTACAATTATGCAAGGATCAATCAAAAGAAAAGAAGTTTCCCAGCATTATATTCATCCGAACTATGATACTTTTTTGTATATCCTTGAAGGAACATCGGTTTATGAGTTTGAAGATGAGGCTTTCACGCTTGAACCGGGCGACATCTTTTTTATTCCCAAAAACAGCAGCTATTCGCGTACTCTTCCGGATGGGTTTGCTGACTTTATATATCTCGATTTCTTTTTTGATGTGCCTGAGAATACCGCACTTTCTACGATGATGCTTTCCGGCTTTAAGGATCTTGACGATTTGTTTTTTAAATTGTACAGGACGTGGTCTGCGCGTGGACCCGGGTATTATTCGTCATCGCTCAGCATCATATATAAAATTTATTCCAAAATCCATTCTCATTCCAATTCTGCGTATCTTTCAAAGAAAAACCGCATTCTTCTGGATGCGATTCAGAAAACCTTCTCTGAAAAGTGCACTGACCCCTCTTTTTCTCTTAAAGAGTTCATTAAAAAAAGTGAAATCAGTGAAACTCATTTCAGAAGAATCTTTAAGACAGCGTACAATATGTCACCGAATCAATATCTGATTTTTTTGCGTATAAACCGTGCGAAGGAACTTCTTGAAACAGGAAATCAGTCAATGGATAAAATTGCAGAGGGGGCAGGTTTTTCTTCTGCGTCGTATTTTAGTCGTATATTTAAAGAACGCACCGGTTTTTCTCCGTATCAATTTCAAAGAAGATTCAAGCGATAAGCTTTGTTATTCAAAAATTTTAATACAAATAAGAGCAGCAACGCCGATGAGAATTCCAAACGCGCTTTTCCATGTGATTTTTTCTTTATAGACAACTGCACCGACTATGGCGGAGATAATCGTAGCGCTTCCGTTTACCGAAGTGAAAAGAACTGCGGAAGAGAGCTTTGGAGTTAAAAGTGTTACGAACTGATTTACGACAAATACTGCGAAAGCAAGAATCAAAGCGTAATATGTGAGCTTCTTTGGGAAGGAGAGCTTCTCGCCACTCTGATCTTTTTTGCGAATAAATGGGAAGATTATTGCCAAAAATGCAGTTGGAATCAAGAATGTGAGAAACGAAAAAAGCGCGACATTTCCTTCGGGTCTGCACATTCCAAAGAGCTTTTGTGAAAACATCACCATTCCGTTTGAAATAAGATTCAGAATAAGGAACACGAGCGTTTTCATTGAAAATCCGTCGAAAATCTTTTTTGATGAATCGACGAGAAGACTTGCAGCAGCTAAAAATGCAAGAATGCAGATGATCTGTGCAAAAGAAAGAGTTTCCTCAAAAAAGATTGCGCCTAGTATGCAGGGAACAAAAAGACCGGCTGTTCCGAAAAGCGAGCTTAAAACGATAGGACCGCCCTGGAGAGATTTGATTCCTACATAGGAATTCAATGCGAGAAAGAGACCTGAACAGGTTGCAATCAAAATCGTTGTTGCATCAAATCCGCCGAAATCGCCCGATAAAAAAATTGTAATAAGCGCAAAGCCTGCCGCCATCGCTTTTGAGATTGTTATATATAATATGTAGTTTGACATTCCGTCGGGCAAAGCAAGGCAAGCTCGCTTGTTGAAAAGGCTCTGCAATACCCTCATGCACATAATCGAAACAATAAGAAAAATAACCATAGTATAACACCTTGACTTTACCTGTATTTTGATTATAATTATATTAAAGTATCTTGTCAATTTCTACATATATATTGGCAAATTTTTATACTTTCTTGCAAAAAAAGTGGGTGGTTTTACGGACAAGGAAATTATAAGCTACAGTCTGCCGGATATCGCGTTGAATGTAAAAAGTATTCGTATGTTTGCGGAAGGAAAATACAGAGGGACACATTCTCATAGTGCGATGGAGCTTGTAAAGGTGAATGATGGGATGGCAGTCTGCAGTTTTGCAAAGTGCGAAGTGTCAATATTTAAAGGAGAAATCCTTGTTATAAATCCATTTACTGTGCATGAACTGAAAACAAATGATGAATGTGAAATTACATATATACAGACGGACATCTTTGGATACATAAACCGAAAAAAACTCGGAACGATAAACGAGTATATTCTTATGAATACAGCAATGCCATATATAAAGTATGATGAAAGCAGCGAAGTGTACGATTTGTTTGAGAAAATCAAAAACGAAGCAGAAATGTCGAATTGCGGTGCAGAGCTGTACATTAAGTCGTATGTTTTTGCTATTCTTGCATCAATGACGCGTTCAGGGGTTTTTCCGGAAGAGCGTGTGTTTCCTGATAAGGAGATTTACAAAATTCTTCCGTGTGTTGAATATATTGAGAAGAATTACAAAGAAAAGATATACCTTGACGATATTGCAAATGCTACTGGAACAGATAAATTCCAGCTTTGTAAAGCGTTTAAAAAGTTTGCTGGGAATACAATTATTGATTTTATCAATTTCGTAAGACTTCGCAAAGCGGAAGAACTTCTTATGGAAGGGAACTTTACCGTTTCACAAATTGCGCTTGATTGCGGATTTTCCTCAATTCAGTATTTCAACAAGGTATTTAAA
>JAZOAS010000100.1:0-3729 GCA_045595605.1 Eubacteriales bacterium | reverse complement strand
CCCCTTACCCCGTTTTTGTATATAATAGTTTCAAAAATAATAAAGCGATTTGAGCTTTACGAAGAAGACTGAATAAAGGAGGTGTCCCGATATGAGGAGAAACGCGCGCGTGTGGGTATTATGCGCGATTGCGATTGTTTCTGCGGTCATATTTGTCGGGCGCCTCTATTTTTTGCAGATAGTAAGCGGTGAGGAGTATCTCGAGCGTTCAGCAAAGCGAACATCAAGAACGGTTACCGTTACAGCGCCGCGCGGTGAGATTCTTGACCGCTTCGGTCGTCCGCTTGTTACAAACCGAATGAGCTTTTCGCTCGTTTTTGATGCGACAACCTGGGACAAGTCCCGTCGCGAAGAGGTTATCGGTGAGCTCATTTCCCTCTGTGAGGGTGCGGGTCAGGAATATGCCGACAATCTCCCCATATCAAAGACGGCGCCGTTTACCTATACATATACGGAGGGCGAAGACTCGCGCGACGAGCGTGAGATAAAGGATTACATCAAACGAAGAAAGTGGGACGAGAACACCTCGGCAGAGGAGCTTATGTCGCTTCTTTCTGAGAGGTATGAGCTGAAATCCACCGACAAGGCAAAGCTCCGCAAGGTCTGCGGTGTTCTTTACGAAATGGACATACGCGGTTTTTCAAAGTCGTCGCCGTATGTCTTTGCGCGCGATGTTGAGAGAAACCTCATAACGAAGATAAAAGAGCGCTCGCGCTCGCTTCCCGGCGTAATGATAGAGGTTGAGCCGATTCGTGAGTATAACACGAAAGCCGCGGCTCATATCCTCGGGCGTGTCGGAATAATTTACAGCGAAGAGTACGCAGAGCTCAAGAAAAAAGGCTATAAGCTGACCGATATGGTCGGAAAGGACGGAATAGAAAAGGCGTATGAGAGCTATCTCCGCGGAATCGACGGCTCGAAGACTACCGAAACAACCGTAACGGGTAAAACAACAACCGTTCTTTATGAAGAACCACCCGTTCTCGGTAAAAACTGTGTTCTTACGATTGACCTGAAGATGCAGGAGGCGGCAGAAAAAGCGCTTGCCGAGACTGTGCCGAGGCTCAGGCGCGAGGGCGCTACAAACTCCCGTTGGGGCGGTGCTGATGCAAAGGGCGCGGCGGTGGTTGCGATAGATATAAAGACGGGCGGGCTTCTCGTTTCGGCATCATATCCGACCTATGACATATCGCAGTACAGCAAGAACTATAACGCGATGAAATCTGACAAATACCTGCCGATGTTCAACCGCGCGGTCCAGGGCGCATACCCCCCGGGCTCGACCTTCAAGATGATAACCGCGGTGGCAGGACTTGAGGAGAATATAATAGAGCCTGAAGAAAAGATGCTTACAACCGGAAAGTATATGTACTACGCGCCAAGTACGACGCCGATGTGCGATATTTTCCGTCAGTACGGAAAAACTCACGGCGAGATAGATGTTTCCGAGGCGATAAAGGTTTCGTGCAACTACTTCTTCTACGATGTCGGAAGAAGACTTGGCATAGATACGCTCTCGTCATGGGCGAGCCGTTTCGGTCTCGGCGAGAAGACGGGTGTTGAAATCTCGGGCGAGGTCGCAGGTCAGGTGGCGTCAGCTGCCGCCCGCGAGGAAAAAGGCAAGGTCTGGTACCCGGGCGAGACGCTCTCTGCCGCAATCGGTCAGTCGGACACAATGGTGACACCGATTCAGCTTGCAAACTATGTAGCACAGCTTGTAAACCACGGCGTGCGGTACAAACCGCACCTTTTGAAGAGCGTACGGGACCCTGAAACGAATGAGGAAATCGAAACCGTAATCCCTGAGATTGTGGGAAGAATTGATATGTCGGAAGAGACATACAACGCGATAATCGAGGGAATGCACAAGGGCGCTCAGGAGGCGGGCGGAACATCCTATTCGGTGTTTGGAAGCTATCCCATACAGGTGGGCGGTAAAACCGGCTCAGCGCAGGCGCCGGGCGGGTCGCACGCGGTTTATGTCGCGTTTGCGCCGATTGAAGACCCCGAGGTTGCGATTGCAGTCGTCGTTGAGAACGGCGGTCAGGGCAGCCGCATTCCGCAGGTCGCAAAAGCAGTATTTGATGCGTACTTCTCGGCAAGCTTCGAGGGAGATACGCGTATAAAATCAGGAGTTCTTCTGGCTTAGGAGGAAGGTATATGACAAATTTATTCTATAACCCCGTTAAGGTGTATGCGGGACGGAAAATTTGCGCGGAGTTTGACTATGCAGAGTTTGGCAAGCGCGCACTTATCGTGTGTGGCGGTCAGTCGGCAAGGCTTTGCGGCGCGCTTGACGATGTAAAAGAGGCGCTTATGAAGCAGGGCGTCAAGTTCTCTGTCTTTGATAAGGTTGAGCAGAACCCGACGGTTGAAACCTGCCACGCCGCAGGAGTCTTTTCGCGCGAGGAAAAGGCTGATTTCATAGTGGCAATCGGCGGCGGAAGCCCGCTTGACGCGGCAAAAGCGGCGGCGTATTTTGCGGCAAACGCAAACCTTACCCCCGAAACGCTCTATGACGGAGCTGCGCCAAACGACCCGCTCCCGATAATCGCAATCCCGACAACTGCGGGAACAGGAAGCGAGGTAACGCAGTATGCTGTTCTCACAAACCACAGAATCCAGAACAAAAAGACGCTCAAAAGCCCGAGAATATTCCCCGCTGTTGCGCTTCTTGATGCGGAATACACGGTAACGCTCCCGAGGAGCATAACAAATGCGACGGCGGTTGACGCGCTTTCCCACGCGCTTGAGGGGTATCTCTCAAAGGCGGCGACGGTGGTATCCGATTCCCTTGCGGAAAAGGCAATGCTCTATGTCGGTCGGTCGCTCAAAACGCTTGCTGAGGGAAGACCTGACGCGACAATGCGCGAGAAGCTTCTCTACGGCTCAATGCTTGCGGGTATGGTAATCTCGATAACGGGAACGAGCTTTGTCCATTCCTTCGGTTACCCGCTCACATACTTTGAGAACATTTCCCACGGCGCGGCAAACGCGTACTTCCTCCCCGACTTTATGGAGCTCTCTTCCCGCGCAAATGAGGACAAGGTCATGCGGGCGTATCGCATCTGCGGTGTGAAGAGTCATGAGGAGTTCCGCGCGCTTATCGAGAACGCTGTCCCCTGCGACAGAAGGTTTGAGCGCGAAGAGGCGATGAAGTATATGCGCGTCGGTTTTAACGGCGGCAGTACAATGCGCGGTATTTACGAGCCGACGAGCGACGATGCATATGATATGATAAAGAAATATATAAGATAATAATGAATAAACACCCTTGAAAGAGTTTGACTTTCGAGGGCGTTTATTTTATATATGAAGGAATTTGTTAAAAAACACAATATTTGGTATCGAAAATAGTGACTGATACATGAGGTTGTGAAGCTCGCGGAAACTCTTGGTTTAGTCAAAATTTTTCCAAAAAAAGAGAACATTTTGTCTTGCAATTAAATGACCGAAATGTTATAATTGTGTTACAAAATTATTTCAGTGGGTGGACTATGCCCTTTTGAGACAGAGAGGTCAGCTCAGAGGAGTCTTTAAAAGGCAAATTCTTCCCGAAGAAAAGTCAGTTTGTCATTCATAAAATAATGAAGGGAGAAAAAAGATGAAGAGACAAAACAAGTTTGTTGCACTGCTTCTTGTGCTTATAATGTGCATCTCGTTGCTTCCCGCGACGGTTGTACAGGCAGAAGGAGTAGAGCATGAGTTCGTTATCGGGCTCAACGCCTT
>JAZOAS010000099.1:0-5412 GCA_045595605.1 Eubacteriales bacterium | reverse complement strand
ACCCACTACCCCGCAAACTACGGTTTTATTCCGCGAACCTTCGGTGATGATAACGACCCGTTAGACGTACTGCTTTTATGCTCCGAGCCGCTTGAGCCTTTAACCTTAGTCAGAGCATATCCGATAGGCGTTATATCTATGATTGATGACGGAAGAAACGACGAAAAAATCATTGCGATTCCGTTCAATGACCCGTATTACAATATTTATAAAGACATAAGTGAGCTTCCTCAGCATGTTTTTGATGAGATGAGACACTTTTTTGCCGTTTACAAGAACCTTGAGAATAAGGATACAGCGGTAAAAGAGGTTGACAACTGCGAGGTTGCGAAGAAAATTATAAATACCGCCATTGACAGTTACATAGAAAAGTTTTGTAAATAGGGGAGTATCAGATATGAACTTTAAAAAAAGCAGAACAATTATGTGGATAGGTTGCATAGCCGGGCTTTTGATGTTTGCTCCTGCGATGTTCGCGGAAGAGCCGTCTTTCAACACACTGACAATAGCTGGGCTGGTCGTTTATTTTGTGGCCTTCATTCAGGCGATTATATTTTACCGCTGTCCATTCTGCGGATATTCGCTGTTGAATATAAAAGGAAGAATGCCCGATTTTTGTCCTCGTTGCAGCGGAAATTTGCAGGACGCAGACGAATAATTATCAATAGAATCAGTTAGGAGAAAGAAAAGTGAAAACAATAGCGTTGATACTCGGGCTTTTAGCCACCGCCTTTTATCTTCTCTGTTATCAGCAGAAGAAGAGAAGCGGAATTATTTTAATGAACATAATTTCAAGGCTACTTTATATTACCCAGTATTTCCTTCTCGGAGCTTTTGAGGGAGTTGCGCTTGAAATTGCGGGCGCGCTTGCGGTAGTGCTTGCGGAGAGAAAGAAGACAGCCTTTGTAAAAAAGCATATGGTGTGGTTTATTATTGCGATAGACATCGTGATAATCGCGGCAGGCCTTTCGGTTTATAAGAATTTTTACAGCCTTCTTCCGATTATCGGCGTGCTTTGTCATACGAGCGCTATGTGGATTGACAATGAGAAGTGGATACGCCGTGTTTCGCTTTGCGGAAACCCTTTCTGGTTCATTTATAACTTCGTATGCGGAGCTTACGGCTCATGCGTCGGAGAGGTGCTGTCTGCGATATCTATAATTACGGCGATGTGGAGATTTGATAGAAAGAAAGCAACAAAAACGGAGGAAAGTCAAATTGGATAAGTTTTTTTCTAAAAGAGTAGTTCTTGTTATTACAGCATTGTTATGTTGTGCGCTGTGGGGCAGTGCAACGCCGTTCATTAAAACGGGATACAATCTCATAATGCCTCACGGCGGTGTGCCGTCAACACTTCTTTTTGCGGGAATCCGCTTTGCGCTTGCAGGCGTAATCACGGTTGCGATATACAGTATAGCTCGCCACCGTTTCCTCTATCCGAAGCGTGAGAACCTTCCGAAGATATTGACGGTCAGCGCATTCCAGACAGTTATTCAGTATATTTTCTTCTACATAGGCCTTGCAAACACCTCTGGCGTCAAGGGAACAATCTTAAGCGGGTCGAGTGCATTCTTCTCGCTTCTTGTAGCAAGCCTCATTTTCCGCCAGGAAAAGCTTACGGTCAGAAAAATTACGGCGTGCATAATCGGATTTGTCGGAGTAATACTTATAAACCTCAACGGACTCGATTTCAAGATGAATTTCCTTGGCGACTGGTTTGTAATCTTCTCTGCAATTTCACTCGGTGTCTCCTCGGTATTTATGAAAAAGTATTCGAAATACGAAGACCCTGTTGTAATAAGCGGATATCAGTTTATAATCGGTGGCGTATTTATGATAATTGTGGGTCTCCTTTGCGGAGGACACATAAGCATAACAACGCTTACTGCGGCGGGAGTTATGATTTATCTCGCGTTTCTCTCGGCTATCGCCTATGCGCTCTGGGGACTTTTGCTTAAATATAACCCCGTATCGAAGGTCACAATTTTTACATTTATGACCCCTGTTTTCGGAGTCATTCTCTCAAAGATTATGCTTACCGAAGACAGCCGGGTTTCAGTAGTCAATCTCATAATAACGCTTCTCCTTATAAGTACGGGCATACTTATGCTCAACTATAAAAAAGAAAAGCAGGGATAAAAATGAAAAGACTTTTTCGCGCTTTTATATTTGTTCTCCTTATTTTAGCTTTATGTTCATGCACAGAGAAAGAAATTGAAATTGGAAGCGGAACAACAACCCTTTATGTAATGGATACCTTTGCGGATATTGTTCTGTATCCTCAAACCGCGGAAGTGACAGACAAAATCTCGGAGACGCTCTATAATCTTGAGGGTGAGCTTTCTGCGACAGACGGAAAACTCGCGGAGCTTAACGAAAACGGCGGAGGCGAGATGGGGGAGCATATTAAGTCTCTTCTTTCTCGGGCCGATGAGTTTTATAATGAAACAAACGGTGCGTTCTCGCCGTATCTCGGTGCACTTATCGAGCTTTGGGGAATAGGGGATAAAAATTACCTTCCGACAAAGGAGGAGGTTTCTGCGGCACTTTCTGTGTCAAAGGCAGAGAATGTCAGAAGCGACGGAAAGAACATAGTTTCAATAGATAACGGTGCGCGCCTCAATTTCGGCGCGATTGCGAAAGGGTATGCGACAGATGTCATAAAAGAAATTCTCGATGAGGAAGAAATACCCGGTGCAATAATTTCACTTGGCGGCAATGTTTATGTCCACGGTTTTAAGCCTGACGGCAGTCTTTTCAGCGTTGCGCTCCGAGACCCTGACGGCGGGGAGAACGACTGGGTTCTTACCGTGCCGCTTTCCAACAAGTTCGTAATCTCCTCGGGTGATTATGAAAGGTATTTTGAAAGGGACGGCAAGGTTTACCACCACATCTTCTCTTCCGAAACGGGATACCCTGCAGAGAGCGACCTGAAAACCGTCTGTGTCATTTCCTCAGACGGAGCAATGGCGGATGCGTACTCAACCGCGCTTTTCGTAATGGGTAAAGAAAAAGCCCTTTCCTTCTGGAAAGAGCATGAGGGTTTTGAGCTTGTTCTTATCGGACGGGACAACAAAATCACGGTAACCGAAGGCCTTGACGGGCTTATCTCACCGAATACAGAGAAAGATTATGTTTATGAAGTTGAAAAAAGGTGATTTCGTTATAGCCTGTGCGATTGCTGTTTTGGCAATTCTGATATGGGTCTTTGGCTTTGGGGAAATGGCAGAAGGCTCCCGCGTTGAGATTTTCGAGGACGGAAAGCTTACATATACGGTCCCTCTTTCCGAAAAAAGAGTAATTGAATCTTCGGGATGTACGGTTACCGTGTCGGGCGGGGAAGCGAGAGTTACTTCGTCAGACTGTCCTGATAAGGTTTGTGAGAAAACGGGCGCAATTTCAAAAGCGGGAGAGATTATAGTCTGCGCACCAAACCGCGTCAGCGTAAAAGTTTCGGGAGAGGCGGAGTTTGACGCTTTTGTCCGTTAAAGCTTTCTTACCTCGCCGTTTTCGGAGATACCGCACACACCGAAAATTTCACCGTTTATCTTTAACGGAGTCATAAGACACAGGACATCAGGCCTTGGAAAAGGTCTTCCCGTAAAAAGCGGAACGGCAAGGGCCTTTGGTGAGGCAAGGTCATCGGTCATCACACCACGGTATCTTGCAAGTGTTGCGGTTATTTTATTCTTTGATAATATTTCGGGAAGCTCGCCTATCTCCGTCCAGGTGTTTGGATGCGAGGTGTGCGGGCTTTCTTTGTATATCGCATATGCAAAGGAAATATCTTCCGGTGAGATTTTTTCGCGAATAAGCGATTCTTTTGTAAATGTCCGTTCAGCTGAGAAGAAACTCCCCTCAGGCGAGAGTACGCCGATGAGCAGTGTTCCGTCGCGGCTTTTTATGTAGGCGCGGCATATTCCCTTTATGGTTGCATATGTTTTGGCTACGGCAAAAAGGCGGTTTTCATCGCCCTCAAGCGTAACTGACCCGATAACCGACGGTCCGAGATAAAGCGGAAGTGTTTTTTGCATAGTTACATCTCCTCTGAAATTAAAGAAAAGCTGTTGCAAGAGCTTTGCAACAGCTTTTTGTCTTTTGTTTATAATTTAAGAGATTGAATACGGTCCGCGTACAAGGAGCGTAGCGTCGCTCGTTGCCTTTATTCCGCGACCGTCAACTGTGCAGAGGTAAAGGTGGTTTTTCTCAAGCGCCTTACCGCCTGCAAGGTCAGCACCCGTTGTCATGTCAATAAGACCGGGGGTGCCCGATGATACGCAGGAAGCAGTACCGAGACGGAGAAGAGCCTCCATACCGACTTTTCCTGTAATGGTCTGTCCCGATTTAATCTTTACGAGGGCAAAGGTAGAAGAAGCTCCGCTTCCGCCGCCGACCTTTGCGGCGACCTTGTCAGCAACATTTGCAACGAATGCATCCGTCACAAGCTCCTCTGCGCTCTTGGAGGTATATTCAGAAATCTTGTCGTCAATTTCGCCTGAAATTGAGTTGATTTTGGAATCAAGTTCTGAGCTGAGACCCTCGGTCTTCTGAGCTATGATTTCGTCAACCTTCTCGGAGATTTCGGGAGCGAGGACATTGTTTATGTAACTTAAGCTGACCAACGGGTCATCAGAAGTTCCATATTCAGCGGCAATCGCAAAAACCCCGGCAACAACGAGGGCGACGAGAAGAAAAATCGTAGTAATGGCCTTCCATTTTTTCTGTTTCATTTCAATATACCTCCGTATAATTTATCCTTTGTGTCAGTTTCCCGCAAGCCCGAAGCTTACGGCAATCGCATCGTCAACACGATGCATAAGGTTATCGTCAAGCCTTCCCATTTTTTCTTTTAGGCGGGTTTTGTCAATAGTTCTGACCTGTTCGAGCAAAACGACAGAGTCGCGCGCAAGCCCGAAGTTTTTTCCGCCAAGCTCAATGTGGGTAGGAAGTTTGGCTTTGCTTGTCTGCGATGTGATAGCCGCCGCGATGACAGTAGGGCTGTGACGGTTTCCGACATCGTTCTGTATTATGAGAACCGGGCGCATACCGCCCTGTTCACTGCCGACGACGGGGCTTAGGTCGGCATTGTAAATATCTCCGCGTTTTATACTGTAGTTCACGATTTACTCACGCTCCGCAGGAATGTAGTAGCCGAAAAACTTCGACGACTATATTTTTCCACGAGCAGGCATATTTTAATCAGCACTTTGAAAATTTCAAAAAATTCTCATTTGCCCTCCGGAGTATATTATGCGAACTATTCCTGATATGTTCTCGGAACGCGTTTCGTAATAGAGGTGAGAAGCTCATATGAGATTGTTCCCGAAAGGGAAGCAAGCTCACACGGGGAGATGCTTTTCCCGTTCTGTTCTCCGAAGATAACGGCTTCGTCAAACGGCTTTACATCAGGAA
>JAZOAS010000098.1:0-2604 GCA_045595605.1 Eubacteriales bacterium | reverse complement strand
TGAGAAGCCGATTTGCCTTGATATCGCAGACGCTGAAGAAGTTCTTCGCGTATGTGATGAAGAGGGCGTTAAGATTGCAACAGGCTTCCTTATGCGTTTCCATGCAATCAATGCAAAGGTTCGTGAGCTCGTTCAGTCAGGCGCTATCGGTCAGATAGTTTCCTGCCGCGCTCAGTTTACCTGCTGGTATCCGGATATTCCGGGTGCATGGCGCCAGGTAAAGGCTCTTTCTGGCGGCGGTGCTCTTATGGACCTCGGCGTTCATTGCATCGACCTTCTCCAGTACATTGTCGGTTCTAAGGCGAAGCGCGTAGCTTCTTTCTCAAGAACTAACACATTCAACTACGAGGTTGAAGACCAGGCTTCTCTTATGATGGAGCTTGAGAACGGCGCATTTGCTTATGTTGAGTCAAACTTCAATGTTCCGGATGCTGTTCCGTCAAAGCTTGAAATTTACGGTACAGCAGGTTCAATCGTAGCTTACGGTACACTCTCTCAGGTTGAAGGCGGTACAATTGATGTTATCGCTGCTGACAGCTCTGCAGGCTATGATGCTCAGCAGACAAGAGATGAGGTCAAGAAGCTCGATGTCGAAGTTGAGTTCGGCAATATGTACACAAAAGAGCTTGACTCTTTCGGCCGTTCAAGTCGTGACGGTGCTCCCGTTGAGGTTCCGGCAGCTGACGCTGTATGGGCTCAGCGCATAATCAAGGCAGCATACGAGTCACAGGAAACAGGAAAGATCGTAACTCTCTAAGATATGCTTTTAATATGCTCCGCTTTTGCGGAGCATATTTTTTGCGGGTAACACTTGACTAAAGTGGAAAAATTTATTAAAATATATACTAATGTAGTATATATAAATATAAAGGTGGTACGAACTATGTATGATGTTGCATGTGTAGGTATTTTGGTTGCCGACGCTATCTGTAAGGGAGTTAAGGGCCTTCCTGAAAAAGGAAAGCTTGATCTTCTTCCGAGCATTAAGCTCTACAGTGGCGGTTGCGCTGTAAATACAGGTATTGATATGGCTGTTATGGGCGCAAAAATTGCTCTTATCGGTAAAGTCGGTGATGACGGTTTCGGTAAGTTCCTCAAGGGCGCTCTTGTTGATGCGGGCGTCAATGTTGACGGTCTTGTTGAGTCAAAGGGTGAAGATTCTTCATCTTCAATCGTTCTCGTTGACGAGAGCGGTGAGCGTTCATTCCTCCACTGCAAGGGTGCAAACGACACCTTCTGCTATGAGGATGTAAACTTCGATGTTATCGCAGATTCAAAGATTGTTTTCGTTGCAGGTTCAATGCTTATGAATAAATTTGACGGTGAAGACTGTGCAAAGGTTTTAAAGCGTGCAAAAGAGATGGGCAAGATTACCGCTCTTGACACAGCTTGGGACGGTACAGGCCGTTGGATGAGCGTTCTTAAGCCCGCTCTTCAGTATGTTGATTACTTCATTCCGAGTATCGAAGAAGCTATCGAGCTTGCAGGCGGCGAGACTGACCACAAGAAGATTGCAGACTGCTTCTTTGATTGCGGCGTTTCGCATGTCGCTATAAAGGTCGGTAAAGACGGTTGCTACTACCGCGAAAGTAAGGATGCTGAGGGCAAGTATGTTGCTCCGTTTATGCGCGAGAACCCGGTTGATACAACAGGCGCAGGTGACTCATGGTGTGCAGGCTTCCTCTACGGTATCGCAAACGGTAAGTCTATGGAAGAGTCCTGCGTTATCGGTAATGCAGTAGGTGCACATATCATCATGGAAGTTGGCGCTTCTACCGGTGCTGTTCCGTATGCAGAAATCGAAAAATTCATTAAAGAGAACAGGAAATAAGCTTTAATGGTATTAAAAACAGAGAAAAACCACAGAACGGCAAATTTGAAGCTTGTAAAGCTTTCAAATCTGACACTTGTTTTTAATTTAATAAATGAGAATCAGCCCGTATCGAGAGCCTCAATAGCTCACGCTACGGGCTTGAGTCCTACTACTGTCTCATCGCTTGTGGATGAACTTATATCTGAAAATATGGTCCGTGAAATTGGTGCAGGTACGCTTTCGGGAAGCGGTAGAAAGCCGATTATGCTTGAGCTCAATTCTGACGGCGGATGCGTTGTTGCGGTAGAAATTAAGCAGGATGCGTTTGAACTTGAGATTTTTAACATCTCGGGTGAGAGTGTCGCGTTCCATAGCCACGCGGTTACAGGGTACGACGATATCGGCGACAGAATAGCAGACGATGTAGAGAAATACTGCAAAGACTTTGGTCGTCTTCTTGGAATCTGTGTGGGTGTTCCGGGCGTCATCGACCGTAAGACGAAGAGGGTTTCCTCAACTCTCATTCCGATAACCAAGGATAACGACTTCTTCACGGTCCTCTGCAAGAGATTTCCGGATGTAAAGGTAAAGCTCGGAAACGAATCGTCTTTCTGTGCATATATCGAAAAGTCAGAATCCAAGAAAGAGATTCACAGCCTTGTCTACATTGATATCAATGTCGGTATCGGTGCGGGTATAATTCTTGATGACAGAATTTTTACCGGTGCTTTCGGCAATGCGGGCGAATTTGGCCATGTTTCCGTTGATATAAACGGCAGTCCCTGCAAATG
>JAZOAS010000097.1:0-12030 GCA_045595605.1 Eubacteriales bacterium | reverse complement strand
TGTAGTCCTTACCGTCATACTTTACGGTTACGGTGCCGATTTTGTCGCCCTTGTTGACGGGAGCCTCAAGCTCCGCTATCGTATCAGTCACAAACTCAACCTTTGACTCGTCAAAGTCCTTGGGCATAAGAACTTCATAGTCCTCTTCCGTATGAGCGATGACATAATCGCGGTCCTTTGCAGATTCTACATGAACCTCACATACCGCTTCGGATGATGAAAGAAGCATAGCGCGTTTGAAATTTTCAAACCCCCAGACAAGAAGTCTCTTCGATTCGACAAAATTCCCCTTCTTGCCCGTTTCTTCGTCCTTCTTCGCACCTAAAACTACGGATATCAGTTCCTCCCCCTTATACTCGGCACTCGCCGCGAGGCAGAGCCCCGCAGGAGTTGTGCTTCCGGTTTTCATACCGTTTGCACGGGAGTATATGTATCCTAGCTCTTTGTATCTCGATATGAGTGAATTTGTTGTGAAGAAGAATCTTTCTTTCCCTATGTTGGTCGCAGGGATTGTTGCTTTATCCATTCCGTATATCTCGCGAAGACGCGGGTATTTTCTGACCTCCATTGCAATCTTTGCGACATCGCGCGCAGTTGTGTAATGGTCTTCGTCGTGGAGTCCGTTGGTGTTTACGAAGTGCGTACCCGTAAGCCCAAGCTCTGCTGCTCGGCTGTTCATAAGCTCTACAAACGCATCAACACTACCCGAAACTCTTTCAGCGAGAATGTTTGCCGCTTCATTGGCACTCGCTACAAGCATACAGATCATAAGATTGTCAACCGACATCTTCTCTCCCGCTTTGATTCCGACACTGCTTCCCGCAAGAGAGAGGCCGTCAAATGCACTTTCATTTGCAGTTATGACCTCGCTCCAATCAGTTATATTTTCTGCAACGAGAAGCGCCGTCATAAGCTTTGTTATACTCGCGGGGTACTGTTTCGTATCAGCGTTTTCCGCATACAGCTCATGACCGTCGGTAGCATCTATCAGTATCGACGCCTTGGAGTCTATATCTATACTCTCAATCGCTCCTGCAAACACGGAAAGAGAGAGCATAAGCGCTAAAACAAGAGAAACAACCTTTATTTTGTTCATTCTTCTCACTCACCTTTTCTTGATGAGAATATTATAACAGATTTCTTTTAATAAGACAACAGTTAAGGAGCCATTATGAAACTTTCGCGACAGGAAAAACTTCTCAGCATCATAACCGTTATTTTTGTAATTGTGTTTTTTGCCCTGTCACTGCATTCCAACAAAACGACTTCTTATATTGAAAATCCAGAAGTTCCAGCTTCCCCATACCTTATAAACATTAACTCTGCAGAGCCCTCAGAGCTTGACATGCTTGAAGGAATCGGCCCGGCTATTGCAGAAAGAATTGTTGAATACAGAAACTCTCACGGTCCGTTTAATGAGCCCGATGATATATGTAATGTCCGTGGCATCAGCAAGACAACCTTTGATGCCATTAAAGATTGTATAGAAGTTTAACGCATTGACTATGAAAGGAGAACTGTTATGCGAATACTTGTTGCCGATGATGAAAAGATTATCGTTAAGGGAATAAAATTCAACCTTGAAAACGAAGGATATGAGGTTGAAACTGCATATAACGGCGAGGAAGCGCTCGAGATTATCAAGAATATTCATCTCGACCTCGTTATTCTTGACCTTATGATGCCGCGCCTCGACGGTCTTGAGGCTTGCCGCAGAATCAGGGAGTTCTCGACCGTTCCTATAATTATGCTCACCGCAAAGAGTGAGGACACCGATAAGCTCCTTGGCTTCGAGTACGGCGCTGACGACTACCTCACAAAGCCTTTCAACATACTTGAGCTCAAGTCACGCGTCCGCGCGATTCTCAGGCGCTCAGGCTCTAATGATGCAAAATTCAAAAACACCCGCCTCATCTGCGATTCGCTCATACTTGACACCGAACAGCGAAACGCATACATTGACGGCGCCCTCGTTCAGCTCACAGCAAAAGAATTTGACCTTATTGAGCTCTTTATGCGAAATCCCGGCAGGGTCTACAGCAGAGAGAATCTTCTCAACATAGTATGGGGTTATGAGTATCCCGGCGATATGCGCACAGTTGATGTTCACATAAGAAGACTTCGCGAAAAGCTCGAGGCTAACCCTGCAAAGCCTGACTATATTCTGACTAAATGGGGAGTTGGATACTATTTTAAAGCATAGCAGTAAGTTTAAAAAACTTTTTGAAAATATGTCGCTGAGAGTTTTTTCTCTTTGCATTTTCTTTGCTGTAATTACGGTATTTTCTTATACATATACCGTATATTCCGGCCTCTCTTCAGCTGCTTTTTCAAACAAAAAAACTGAACTTCAGCAAGCGGCGTCGGATTTTTCGGCGTCGTTTTCGGCTTATGGTTCGATTCCCGACCACTCACTCTTTCCCTGGTCAGGAGTAAAAAAACGAGTCATTATTACCGATGAAGAGCTTAAAGTCATATATGACAGTTCAGACATCGAAAAAACCACTTCAAAAATTCTTTTTGTTCCGTCAACTCTATCTGCCTTGAAAGGTGACGCTTTCTTTGAAAGCTCTATCATCTCCGGCTCAATCGAGAGTATATTCGCAATTCCTTTTGTAGAAGAAGGCAACATCCGTGGCACGCTCCTCATTTTAGAAAGCGACCCATCTTTAAAGCAGACCTTAAATTCGCTCTTCTTGTCGCTTTTGATTTCTTCGGGAATAACAATTCTCTTTTTCCTTCTTCTTTTTGCGTATGTTTCACATCTTCTTAAAGCGCGACTTTCGCGTCTTATGTCCTTAGTCAAAAAGTCACGCGAGAACTCGGGAACCGAAAAGATACCGGTTCTCAGCCACGATGAAACAACGCCTATCGTTGAGGAATTCAACAAGATATACGAAGAGCTTGATTATGTCCAGCAGATGCGTCAGGCTTTCGTTTCTGATGCCTCGCACGAGCTTCGAACACCACTTTCTGCAATAAAACTCCTATGCGAGTCAATAACGGGAACCGAAAATGTAAGCCCCGAGACAACAAAGGAGTTTCTCGATGATATCGTTCTTGAGGTTGACAGAATGTCACACACTGCCGAAAAGCTTCTCGTTCTCTCACGACTTGATAACAACAGCGTGTCCACCCTTTCGCCCGTTCCGGTCTCTGAAATCATCTACAAGTCTATTTCCAATTTAACTCCGTTTGCTGATGATAAGAGTATCACGATAAACAGCTATATTGAAGAAGACTGTATAATTCTCGGCGAAATGGAAGGAACAAGCCAGATAATCAGCAACATCATTGACAATGCGATAAAGTATAATAACCCCGGTGGATATATCAATGTCTTTCTCTTTTCAAAAAACGGGAAATGTACATTCATTGTTGACGACAGCGGAATCGGTATTGCTCCGGAATTCCGCGAACAGGTCTTTGAGCGTTTTTACCGCGTTGACAAATCACGAAAGCATGACGGTCGCGGTGGCAGCGGTCTCGGTCTTGCGATAGTAAAGCGTAATGTTGAAAGCTTTGGAGGTACCATCACAATCTCTGAATCACCGTGCGGCGGTTCGCGCTTTACGGTCGTTTTCCAGAGTCTTTCCGCAGAGGAGGCGTACATATGATCAAAAAGTTTTTTATTCTGATGCTCCTTATCGCTTCATTTACGGCTTGTACATCAGGCCCGAACGATAACACGCTTACCTGCAAGCTCTCATATTTCGAGCATAACAATCCAAACCAAATTGTTTTTACCGAGTCTCACCTCAAAGCTTTGACCAACAATGATGCAATAAAAGAGCTTTATTCTCTTCTTTCTCATCCGTCAGACAGAAAGTTTGTCTCCGCTATTCCAAAAAATGTGCACCTTCTTGATTCTTCCTATGACGACGGAATTTGTAATCTCACACTCTCCCCCACTTACAACGACCTTTCTGCTGACGCGCGCGCCGCACTTAACTTCGCACTCTCAAGCACGATGCTCACACTTCCTGAAACGAGATCGCTTGCAATCACCTGTGGCGAAGAGACTTTAACCTTCGCGGCTGACAGTTTTATTTCAACTCTGCCACAGACATATTATGATTCCTATGTCGTAAATCTTTATTATGTAAACAAAGACTATACGGATGCTGTACCCACAGAGAAAACCATTCAGCTTTCTGGCGAAAAAACGCTTGAGCGCGCGGTTGTCGAGCTTCTTATGGCAGGAAGCGGTTCCGCTGATGTCATAAGCCCCTTCCCGACCGGCACGGTACTCAACGATGTTTACATTGACGGCGGAACCTGCATCGTGGATGTTTCTTCGCAGTTTATAACTTCCGCAAAACACAGAAAAGAGGAAGAAACTACAATTCTTTACTCCATAGTAAATACACTCACAGAGCTTCCGAAAATAGACAGCGTAAAGTTCCTTATTGACGGAAACGACGGCTACGGATATGTTTACTACACTCTTTCTGCTCCCTTGACAAATGCAAAAGAACTTCTTGAAGACTAAAAAATCCCTGAAATACCGTATGGCATTTCAGGGATTTTCATCTTTACTTTCTAATTAATCATTGTCAGAAGAACATCTATCATTTTGCTTGTTTCTGCACGGGTTGCAAAAGCGCGCGGAGCAAAGAGGTTTCCGCCGCGACCGGAGATGATTCCTGCACGCTGCATAGCCTCAACACTCGCAACGGCATAGTCTGAAATCTGCTTGCTGTCTGCAAAATCAACCCTCGCTACATCGTCCGAAAGTGTTATCTTCGCAACCTTTGCAGCATAGTTCGAAATCATCACCGCCATATCCTGACGGGTGATATTCTTCTCAGGGCTGAAGGTTTTGTTTCCTGTTCCGCTTGCAACGCCAGTTGAATATGCCCACGCTACCGCATCTGCATACCATGCATCGTTCTTTACATCGTCAAAAATCGCCGAAACATCGGTTTCCTTGTACAGATTATCGCCCGCCATATTTGAAAGAATCGTTACAAACTGAGCACGGGTAATATTTGCCTTTGGTGCAAAATACGGAACCCCGCTCGCGTTCTTTCCCATTCCGGAAATGATGTTCTTCTCAGCAAGCGACATGACATGCTTATAGAACCAATCGCTCTCCTTTACATCTGAAAAGGTATTCTCCTTTACTTCTTCAATTACCGGAGACCACTTTGCATAGGCAAAGGTTGAAGCGTAAATCGGCGATGAGAAGTCAAACGGCAATGTACAGAGCGAGTCGGCATACCAACCTTCAAAAACATATCCCTGTTTTGTCGGAACTGTCGTAGGCTCCGGACACATCGCTCCGACAGAAAACTCAACAGGAGCAAACTCACTTCCGCCCATAGTATCGAAAGTAACACTGACTGTGTTCTGTGCAACATTCTGAGCTATCGCAAAAACCGCTCTTATCTCTACATTCTTTGCCGGCATGACAAACCTTGTAATTTGCGATGCGGGGTTCTCAAACACGACATCGTCCGATATCCAGCAATAGAAAACATAACCTTCATTAGGTACCGCGCTGATATTTACGATTTCACCCATATTATACATCGGTCTCTCGCAAAGTATATCACCGCCACCTTCTGTATATACGGAAACCACGAACATAGGCATTTCGAAAGCACCTGCCGAAAGCGGAACAACTAACGCAAACAGCATAATTGCTGTAAGTGAAAGCGAAATGATTTTCTTTAAAAACTTTGACATATTATCAAAAACTCCCTTCCCGTCTTTTCTTGACAAAAACATTATATCGCCTTTTTTTACCTTAGTCAATAAACGATTTTTTCTTTTTATAAAATAGAATAAACAATTGATTGACTTTTTGACAATTTTCGGCTATTATATACATATATAGTGTTGTGCATTTTTTACAAACACCATTTACAGTAAATTGCACATAAAATTCGGCGCGCCGTCTGCCGTAAAAACGGCTCCGCTTCTTGCGGCATGGGGGTTGTTTATGAAAAAGGTCAACTGCATCCTCAAAAAAACTTTCTTTCTTGTCCTTATTGCGGCAATTCTTGCCTCTTCCTGTTCTTTAGGGGCGTTTGCAGCTTATGCCGACTATAAAGGACCTTCGATTTCAGGAATCGACCTTGACATTACCCGTTCTGTCATAACGCTCACCTTCGACCAGGAGATTGAAGCTGCTGTTTCTTCCTTCAATGGCAGAATCAAAATCAGCAAGGACGGAAAAGCGCTTGAAACGCTCCCATCTTCTACAAAAGTCAGCATTTCAGGCTTCCGTATGACAATCTCTCTCGCTTCACCTCTTGATACCCCTGATAACTTCGTCTATGTAACGGAAGGCACTCTTGCAAGACAGGATATCCCCGTTGAGTCTTCTCTCTTTGATGCGAGAGGTCCGGAGCTTTCTGACACAAAGCCCGTTACTCTCTCTGATTCAGGCAGCAAGGTTACTATCCGTTTCAAAACAGAGGTAAGAGGTTACCCGAATGACGACACCCTCAAGAACGGCTATATCTCCCTCGCTCGTAACGGCTCATCCTTCAACGAGATTATTCCTGCTGAAGACATTGAGGTTGACACTGACAACGGTCAGATTATAATTGAACTCGATGAACCGCTTTCAGGAACAAGATCTAAATTCAAGATCCTTGCGGGAACACTCACGAACGCCACAAACGGTAACATAAACCTTAAGGATATCGTTACCTCTGCAATCAATGCTTCAAACTCAACTTCATCCGGCTATACAGATGATTCTGATATGCCCGCAATCAAGAGCACCTCAATAAGCTCTGACCTTCGTACTGTTACTGTTTATTTCACACAGAAAATCAAAAATGCCTTTGCAACAAGCGGCACTTCAGCTTCTCTTGCCCAGACATTTCTCAGATCTCACATCAAATTAAGCCGTGGAAACCTCAACAACTTTGAAATTCTCGGCGGTGGAGATACTGTTACTGTTGGCTCAAACTATGTAAAAATTGTTTTTGCTGAGCCTCTTCTTGATAAGAGCAACTACATTTTGTTTGATGAGGATTCTCTCACAGATTACAACGGAAATCCGCTTACGCAGGACCTTATCACAAACAGCGTAACAGACAGCTCAACGGCTGACTCCTCTGTTCCCCAGTATTCAAGCGTTTCTGCTTCAGGTACAAACAAGATTAAAATCTACTTCACGCTCCCGATAATCAAGCGCAACTCACTCTCCGCAACAAAGCTTCTTTCTTCAATTTCCGTTTCAAGAAACGGCTCCGCTTTCAAAAGCCTTACAAGCCATGATTCTGTCACCTTCTCATCAAGCACAATGACAATCACGCTCGACGAACCGCTCACAGGAAGCAGAAACCGCGTAAGAATCGCAGCTGACACCCTCACCTCAAAGGTCGGTGTTCCAATCAGCAAATCAATTACCACAGACTATTTCTCCGCACTCTCTTCATCAGACGAATATGATGATTACTATGCTCCCGAGTACAAGAGCGTTTCCTACGATGCAGATGCTTCACGAATCAGAATTTATTTTGAAAATGACATCAAGGCAACCTCTTCAGCAAACCTTTTAAGCTCAATTTCAATCTCAAGAAACGGTTCCACCTTCAAAACGCTCAGCTACAACGATGTTGTTACCATTTCGCCGAGAAACGCTATTTCAATCCTTCTCGACGAACCACTTACCGGAACAAGAAACCGTGTTAAGATCAACGCAAACACTCTTGCTGATTACGAAACGGGATATGTCCTCAATGAGGCTGTAACAACAGAGTACTTCAGCGCAGATTCTTCTGACAGCACCGACGACGATGATGATAACACAACTTCAACCGGTTCGATCAGCTATTCAGGCAACATCTCAGCAAGCCTTTCTGACGATTTCTACACCGTTACCCTTAAGTTTGACGAGCCTTTCTATAACAGCTTCGAGACACTCGATGAGCTCAAAGAGAAGATTCAGATTTCAAGAATCGGAAAATTCACATCTCTCACTTCTGACGACTATATTCGCTTAGACGAAGCTAACAACGAGCTCCTCATCGTTCTTGCAAAGCCCGCTGAGGAATACTTCTCTCAGATTAGAATCCTTGCAAGAGCTTTGACTGACGACAACGGAAAGGTTCTCTCAAATTCAATTACAACTCTTCCGCTCGGCGAAGCTGAAGGCGATGCAAGAGCATATGCAAACGACGAAGCACTGTTTATTCCAATCGAGACAGAAGAAAACTCATCTTCCGTTGTTGCAACACTCTCTGATGATTCAGTCCTCAGCTCGCTCCCGAAGACATCGGTTCTTCTTATAAAGCTTCCGGCTACTAAGAATTCTGCGACACTCAACATCTCTTCATCTGTCGTTTCAAAGATGAAGAGCCTCAACGGAACTTTCGCTCTCTCTTATGGCAACTCTACTTATTATCTCCCTGCAAGCAATGTTTCTTCCCTCGCTTCAGGTGATACATTGTCATTAAAGATTGCAAAAGTTTCTTCTGCAGCACAGAGCCTCAACCTTGCAGCTTCAAGCAATTCCTTCTCGACCGAAGTTTCCGCAACAAGCCTTACTGCAAATGTAATTTCTGCTTCCGGCGGCAACACACCCGTAAAGCACGCAGCATTTGCAAAGAAGCGCTTCCTTGTTGAAGAGAAGGCTAACGAAACATTCTACACTGCAGTCAGAATCGAAGACTCCGGCGCAGTTGTTCCGGTTCCGACAAACAATGACTCCTCAAACGGAGTTTTGTACCTCACAGCAAAGACACTTGAGGACGGAAACTATGCTGCAATCTCAGCAGTTCACACCTTTACAAACACTCCGGCATGGGTTACACTTCCTGCAAACACCCTCGGTTCAAAGCTCATTCTCGCAAACACCAAGGGTAGTGACTTAAATGCAAGCCAGGCTATCTCCCGTGCTGAAACAGTAACAATCATGTCAAAGACGCTCGGCGTATTCGGTGATGCAACAGGCGCAAGCCCGTTCTTCGATATGCTTCCGACAGACAGCTACTTCAACGCTGTTATGTCAGCGGTTTCATACAGCCTCATTTCAGGATACCCAGACGGAACCTTCAAGCCTTCAGGCAGCCTTACAAGAGCCGAAGCAATGACAATCGTTGCTCGCGCAATGCGCTTCCTTAACGGCAAGAGCGTTTCGCAGTCATCCGAAATGTCCGCTTCAGAAGCAACCTCGATCCTCTCAAAATTCACTGATGCGGGAACAGTTGATAACTGGGCAAAGGCTGATATCGCAGAATGCGTACAGGCAGGCGTTGTAAACGGTGATAACCACGGCAGACTTAATCCGAAGTCAAAGGTTACACGCGCAGAGCTTATCCAGCTTATGTACAACCTTTTGAACAAGGCAAAGTTACTTTAATAAACAATAAAAAGCTGTGCAGAAGGCCACAGTCACATAAGGCAGTTTTGCCCTGAAAATCTGTCTTTTGGCGCATTTTCTCTCAAAAAAGGCAAGCGAACCGTCAGGTTATGCTTGCCTTTTTCGCTTAAACTGCATCCAAAATCAAGACCTTCAGGGTGCAAGCAGTTTTGAATTGAGAAATTTTTCGTTTGGATAAATATAAAAATTCCGGGCATACTGTCCTATTCCCGGAATTTTTTGTGCAATACAAGCGGAAAATAGCCATTCAAAACCAATACTTCCTTATGCGACTGTGGCCAAACACAGCTCTTTTTATTATTTTGTAAGGCTTGCGCCAAATTTTTCAGTTTCTTTTTTGAGGATTTCGCGAAGTCGGGCAAGCGTTTCCTGCATATCGTCGTTGACGAGGACATAGTCGTAATGCTTTGACATTTCTTCTTCGTATTCGTAACGCTTCAAGCGAAGGTCGATATCCTTTTCACCGCGCCCGATAAGGCGCTCGCGGAGCTGTTCCTTGCTCTTTGGCTTTAGGTAAATCGCAACGACATCGGGAAGAAGCTTTTTTAAATTAAGAGTTCCTTCAACATCAATGTCCTTTATGAGAACCTTTCCCTCAGCTGTCTTTTCCTCAAGTATCTTTCGGCTTGAGCCGTACATATTGCCGTGAATCGGGCAGGTTTCAAGCATCTCACCGCGCGAAACCATCGCGTCAAACTCTTCTCTTGTAACGAAGAGATACGGCCTTCCCTGCTCCTCGCCCGGGCGCATCGCGCGGGTAGAAACCGTCGGCATGAGCGTAAGATTATTATACTCCGAAAGAAGCTCGTTTATTATGGTATTCTTTCCTACCCCTGCGCTTCCTGACATGATGATAAGCATATGCACACCCCAATTTTTCTTTCTCTTATAAAACTTATATTAATAATACATTATTCTGCGCCTCAAATCAAGTAAAACCGTTGATTTTTCTTTATTTTGATGTTATAATTACAGATAATATTATATTGGGTAATTATGTACTTCGGAGGTTAACATATGAAATACTTTGTTATGCTCGGCGACGGCATGGCTGACCGTCCGATTCCCGAGCTTTCGGGAAAGACTCCGCTTTCTGCGGCAGTTAAGCCGAATATGGACTTTATATCAAAAAACGGAGAGCTTGGGCTTACCAACACTCTCTTTGAGGGTATGCCGACAGGCAGCGACATCGCAAACCTCTGCGTTTTCGGCTACGACCCGAAAAAATACTATACGGGCAGAAGCCCGATTGAGGCGCTGGGCCTCAACATTCCGCTTTCAAGCGACGATACGGTATTTCGCGCAAACTTGGTAAGCATCTCTACCGACGGCGAGTTTGAAGACAAGATTATGCTCGACCACAGCTCTGATAAAATTACAAACGAAGAAGCTTATGAGCTACTCGATGCTCTCCAGGAAAAGTTCGGAAGCGCAAACCGAAAGTTCCACCGTGGTGTCAGCTACCGCCATATTATGATATGGTCAGGTATCGACTACAACTATACGATGATGCCGCCGCACGACATCCTCGGAAAGTGCATACGCGATTATCTCCCTGAAGGTCCGTACGGCAAGGAAGTTCTTTCGATGATGCGCGAAAGCTATGACCTTCTCATGGCGCACCCCGTAAATATCGCAAGAATGGAAAAGGGTCTTCGCCCTGCAAACTGCCTCTGGCTCTGGGGCGAGGGGACAAAGCCGCAGCTTTCAAGCTTCCCTGAGGAGCACGGCATCTCGGGTGCGGTTGTTACGGCTGTTCCGCTTATTATGGGTCTTGCCCTCGGCATCGGGCTTACCCCATATGATGTTGAAGGCGCAACAGGCGATTACTACACAAACTACAAGGGCAAGGCAGAAGCTACGATTAACGCTTTCAAGAACGGCGCTGACTTCGTCTTCACCCATGTTGAAGCTCCCGACGAATGCGGTCACGACGGCGACACGGAGCTTAAAGTAAAGTCAATTGAAAGAATCGACGAGGACATCCTCGGCCCTGTCAAGGAATACCTCGACTCATGCGGTGAGGAATACAGAATTCTCCTCATGCCCGACCACCCGACTCCGATTGAAGAAAGAACTCACGTCATCGAGCCCGTTCCGTATGTTATCTTTGGCGACGGAATCGAAGACAAGAGCGGTCTTTCATACTCAGAAGAAAACGGAAAATTAAGCGGAAAATTCATTCCGCAGGCTTATACGATTATGAAAAGGTTTATTGGAAAGGATGTAGATTAAAAATGGCAAACGATAAGAAGGTTGAACAGATTACCGATATGGAGGTTGACTTTGCCCAGTGGTTTACAGATGTATGTAAAAAAGCTGAGCTTATCGACTATTCATCAATAAGGGGCGTTTTTATCTACCGTCCTTACGGCTATGCTATCTGGGAGAACATCCAGAGAATTATGGATGCTGAGTTTAAGAAGCAGGGTGTTGAGAATGTCTATATGCCGCTTCTCATTCCCGAAAGCCTTCTCCAGAAGGAAAAGGACCATGTTGAAGGCTTTGCTCCCGAGTGTGCATGGGTAACTACCGGCGGAAGTGAACCTCTTGAGGAGCGCTACGCTATCCGTCCGACTTCGGAAACTCTTTTCTGCGAGCATTTTGCAAATGTGCTCCAGTCACACCGCGACCTTCCGATGAAATATAACCAGTGGTGCAGTGTTCTCCGTTGGGAGAAGACA
>JAZOAS010000096.1:0-25827 GCA_045595605.1 Eubacteriales bacterium | reverse complement strand
CCGTAATATTTCTCCCCATATTTTTAACAGAATTTTTATAAAAATACATATGTCATATTATGTAAAATTGTGTTATACTTAAAATACAATAAGGAAAAAGGAGGGAATGCAAATGGCAGAGGGACATCGCGACAGACTCCGTCGCCGTTTTGAAGAAGAAAATATCGACACCATTCCCGATTATATTGTTCTTGAACGCATGCTCCAGGGCGTGATTTCCCGCCGCGATACCTGCGAACTGGCAAGGCAGCTTATCCTTGAATTCGGCGGTATTCCGCAGGTTATTGACGCGCCGGTCTCCGAGCTTTGCAAAATTCCCGGTATGGGCGAGGCTGCCGCATCATATATAAAGCTCATCCCAGCCTTTTACAGAAGATACTGCATAGATAAATGGGAAAAGCCCATTATCTTCTCCTATGTTGACCACGCCGCAGAGTATCTCGCAAAGCACTTCATCGGTTATGACCACGAGGTCCTTATCGTTATGTGCATGGACTCAAACAATAAGCTGCTCGCGTGCCGTCCTGTTTTTGAAGGCTCAATAAACGCCATAGATGTAAGCGTCAGGAAGGTTCTTCAATTTGCGCTCGCCTTTGACGCAACGCGCGTTATAATCGGCCACAACCACCTCCACGGCGACGCTATTCCATCAGCAGATGACCTTCTCACTACTCAGAAAATAGCAATTGCCCTGAGCAGTGCCGGGATACATCTCGACGACCATATCATAGTCGCGCAGGATGACCATGTCTCACTCGCTCAGAGCAATATTCTTCAAAAAATTATAGATCCCAAAGCTTCAGAAGAATTTTTTAATAATCTTCACTTATAGTTTCGGGCGGTGTAAGGAGCAGTTCGGGGTGCTTTATATAGTACTTGAACTGCTTTACTGCAGATGCAAAGTAGTATCCGTCGCAGATGCGCTCGTCAAGAACGAAACGGGTATTGATTACATGACGGGTGTTTACCTTTCCGTCGCGGTCAATTTCGTTTACAATTTCCTTCTTGCCTATCGCCATGAATACAGAGGTCGTTCCGAACTCATACAGGTGGTGATAAACGGGGTTTAAACCGATCGAACCTACATTCGTTATAAATACGGACGAATGGAACGGGCTTACTCTATTTATAATCTTCGGCATAAGGCCGACTGCGTCAAGGTTTCGAAGCAACCACACTACAAACTTAATTACGAAACCCGGAAGCGCGGAGAGAATGCGGATTGTTATGTCCGTATCATTCCCGCGGCTTTTTTCTTCCTCAGCCTTGGTTTCTGCAAGAGCTTCGTTGAACTTCTCAACTACATCCCGCAAGGTGACATTCGGAGAAAACTCAGGTGTAAGCTGACCTTCCTCACCGTCTTCGTCCATAGATTTCTTTATCGTAAGCGATGCTCTCAGGTAGCTTCTCGAATAAATCTTTCTGCCGCTTACAAAACGGTTTATCCTCGGGCGGTCAACAATCGTTCTCAGAATCGCCGCAACGAATAAATGATACATGGAAAGGCCCGGGATATCCTCGCGGTTTTCCACAATGAATTTGCGGAGCCCAGTGATGTCAATCTGTTCTTCAAAGAAAATCTGGCTGTCAAGCCTTGTTCTCATAATCTGCGGTATAATGACAAAAGTAGGGTCCATAGCCTTTACGCGAAAGCCATCGTACCTATCCCCAAGACGACGCTTTCTCTTTTTGATTTCCGCCATATTTTACTCCCCTTATTTTTAGAATAAATACCCAACCCAAAATGTATTATAACATTATTCGGCACTTTTTTCAAGTTTTTGAGGTTTTCTGGGGGCAGCGCTCTTTGTTCTTCTTTTTCTTCTCTTTCTGCCGGAGGTCTCGCGCTTGACTCTCTTGTCATAGTGAGCTTCAGCACCGTCTCCCGCTTCAAAAATGAGTTTCGATACTTTGTACACGCCGTCGCTCTTTTCAAGCACAAGGCGAATTATATATTTGCCGTGCTCCTCACAGCTTGCGAGGGTTATGTATTTATCATTCCCCTCTGCAACCCATTTTCTACGGTCGGTACATATCTCCCCGCAAGTCGGGCATCTTACTTCTGCAATCGTCTTCTCAGCGAAAGCGTCGCGACGGGTTCTGTACGCGCCGTAGCTTTCACACATAAGCGGGTGGTCTTCGTTCAGTATCGCGCGTCTTCTCGCTCTTGCGCGAAGCTCTGCGATACCGTTTATAACATCAAGATGCTCCGCGACGCGCGCCGTATAATACGCGTCATTAAGCGCATCGTGCATAGGCTCTGAAGCTTTTATGCCGAAATGCTCAATAGCGGTAGAAAGCGATTTCTGGTTTTCTCCGGATGCCGTCTGCATATTATAAATCATCTGGAGGTCGTACCAGTTATCCACCCAGTCTGAAGAAACATTGTACATTTCAATATTCCTTCGCATTACACGCGCATCGTCCGGTCCCCAGGTAAGAAAGGTTACATCATCCCCACACCATTTGCGGAACTTTTCTATTGCCGCGAGAAACTCCTCACCCTTTGCAAGCGTTTCCTGGCTGATTCCGGTTATCTGACGCACCTTGCGGTGGATGATTTTATAATACTTCGGTCTTATATTTATTTTAAAGGTATCTGCTATTTTGAATTTTTCAGAAAGCCTGACAGCACCAATCTGAATAATCTCTCCGTAGAGCTTTTTTCCGTTGCTGTCGGCTACAACCTCGCGGTTTGACCGCGCCTGGTTCCATTCAAGATCCACTATAATATACGACACAGTTTTACCCATCCTTATAAAACTTCCTCGTATCATTATATATGCATTGTACCTTTCTTGCAAGTATGTTTTTTACAAAAAGCGACTTTCTTCTCATTGTTTACAATTTCAAAGGAGGTTTTCTAATGAACAAAACAAAAATCAAAAAGGCTATCGGCATATTTGTCTTCCTGACACTTATCTTCTCCATAGTCTATTCAATCATCCGTATTGTAAACACGCCCGCCGTCAGTACGGGAACTCCGAACGAACACCTGAGAAGCGACTATGTCCTTATGCTTCTGCAATGTCTTCTCGGCGTTCTTGTTCTTGGTCTTCCCGCCTCTCTTGAAAGGAAATGGTCCTTTGAGCTTCCGAACTATATGTCCATTCTCTATTTTATCTTTCTCTACTGCGCCATATATCTCGGCGAGGTCAGAAACTTCTACTACCTTGTTCCGCATTGGGACACGATTCTGCACGCCTTCTCAGGCGCAATGCTCGGTGCTTTCGGCTTTACGCTCGTTACCATACTCAACGATTCAAAAAAGGTAAAGGTTACCTTGAGCCCGCTTTTTGTATGTCTTTTCGCATTCTGCTTTGCGCTTGCTGTCGGCGCGGTGTGGGAGATTTACGAATTTACGGGAGACTCCCTCTTCGGTCTCAATATGCAGAAATTCAGGACCGCTGACGGCACTCTCCTCATCGGACGCGACGCGCTTTCAGACACGATGAAGGATATTATAATCGACTCGGTCGGCGCGTTTATCGTCGTCACAATCGGCTACCTTTCAATGCTTCGGAAAAAGAAATAGAAAGCGTGGGCTACCGCCCACGCTTTCTATTTTGCCGTCTTTAAAATTTTTGAAAGCTCTTCTCCGAAAAGCTTTATTGACTCTATTGCCTCGCCTACTGAGTTTGCGCTCGTTCCCACCTCGACAAGCATTGATCCCTTTGTGGCGTGCATATTGAATCTCTCTTTCCTCAGATTCATAGGCCGCATAATGTTCGGATACTTCCCCGCAAGCGCGTTCTGAAGCTTTACCGCAAGCTTTAAGTTTTCCGCCCAGTCGGGGTGCGGAAGCCCGCTTTCGCCCGTTGACATTACAAGCATCATCTGTGCATATTGCTTTCCGTTTATGTTTGCAACCGTGCGGTATTTCGTTCCGTCCCCTGCCGTCATCGCGTCGCGGTGGACATCCACCACAACCTTTATTGACGGGTATTTCTTAAGCGCCTGACCGATTGCGTCAAGAGTTCTTGTGTAAGAGCCGTTGTATGACGGGCTATCGTATATATTGCGGTCGTGCAGGACCGATACCCCGTTTTTCTTTAAAACAGCTTCAAGCTCGTCTCCTATCCTTATCATGTTGTACTTCTTATCCGAGGTGCGCTCGACATCGGTAAGCACATACTCCTCCTTGCCCTGAGGAAAATACGCCTCGCTTCCGTGGGTGTGGACAATCAGCACATGAGGGCCGTCTCCCGTGAGTTTGAACGGAAGCTTTGCGGAAAGCAGCCACTTCAGATCTATCCCTTTTGTCGAATCGTTTTTTACCCATACATTACCGTAATGGACATACCCCTTTTCAGAGCTCGGGCTTATGGTTATATTCTCTATCGGACATGTATTTTCCCGCTTTTCTCCGCCCGGGGTATATTCCCAGACAACAAGCTCCTCCCGCGTTTTTTGCACATTCTCCTTCTCAGGCGTGTCCACCGGAAGAAAAGCGCTTTCAGACGCGAGAACTTTTAAAACGCCGTTGTCTTCTCTTTTCACAATCTGTGTCTCGTTTGAAACCGCATAGCGGAGGAGAGTCTCATTCTCCGAAAGCTGCGCTATCTTCTCAGCCGCCATTTCACCGAGACCTTCCTTTGACACAACTCTTATAATCAATGCAAACAGCAAAAACATAACTGCAAGAGATGTAAATCCTCCAAGACCTTTTCTGTTTTTCATAAAAAGCATAAACCTCCCCGAAAAATCGGACATTTTACCTCTCTCAAATTATATTCTCGGCAAATAAAAAAAATGAGCCATATCAGGAAATTTTCCTGATATGGCTTTTCTTTTATCTATCTTTTTCCACGCCTTGTATTTACGCGACGGTCAGAATACTGCTTGATTCCCGAAATCTTGCTGTCGGAATCCTGCATAAACTGCTTGAGCTTATCCTCAAACGACAGCTCCGTCTGCTTGACCGGAGCAGGAGGTGTGCGCGAGAAGCTCTGTGCCGGGCGCGCAGGTGCGGGCTCCGCCTTTCTTATAGACAGGCTGAGTCTTCCCTTTTCGTCAATCGCTATGACCTTAACCTTAACCTGCTGTCCTGCCTGCAGGTGCTCGTTTATGTCGTTTACGAATGTGTGCGAAATTTCTGAAATATGTACCATTCCGCTGCTTCCGTCCTCAAGCGCCACAAATGCACCGTACTTCATTATTGAAGTAATCTTTCCACTACAAATAGCCCCAACTTCGAGTCCCATACTCTGACTGTATCCTCCTTGTTTTAACTTCCTGCTATATCTACAAAAACGCGCTCATTCGGCGCGGCATAACCTTGATTTTGCGCCTCGCGGGTTACATACTCATCGTCAATCTCAGATTCAAGCTCCTGTTTGAGCTTTTCCTTCTTCATCGACTCTGTTACGATTATCTCGTTATTTTTCGCCGTGTCCTCATTATAGCGCTTGACCTTTATCTGATTTGAGATAATCGTCACAGCGGCATATATGACAAACACAACAAGTATCAACTTAGGAAAAATGCTCTTTTTTCTCTTTTTTCTTGCTGCCAACTTTATCAGCCTTTCCTTTCTTTTTACGGCTTCTTATCGTTTTAATCATCCTGTTCTCAATTTCTCCGCCCTTTCTTTTGAAAAAGGAGAGAATTTTTAAAGCAGGTCTCGATGAAAGCCTTAAAAGCCTTATTGCGGCGTCCGCCGTAGTTTTCATAAGCTTAAACACAATCTCGCTTGCGGCGGCTCTGTAAACAAATCCTCCGCAGAAAGCGCCAAAAAGAACATACCAGCGCATCCTGCCCTCGGTATATGTCAGAACAAACGCAAACAGCGCAAGAACAGCGCACACCCAGAAAAGCGCATCAAAAAGCCCGGTTACAACGCGCGAGCTTTTTAAGTATGTACGCACGGTTCTCAAAAAATCGTAAAACACCAAAAGACCGATACCGAGAAGGGCTGAATACAGAAACTCCAGCGTCTGAACCGAAACGGTATTCTCCATAATCCCACCCGCTATTTAAAGAGACGAGACCAGAACCCGCCGGAAGACACGGTTTCTTCGCTGTAATCAAACCCGTCGATTGTACCTTCTATCGCAAGCTCACCCGTTTCGAGGTTCAACCTCTCCACATGGAGCGCCGTACCGCGAATCGTAAGAAGACCGCGGGTTGTGTAGAGAACGACATTCGAGTCGTCAAAATTCTCCACATCCTGTACACCCGTAACACTCATACGGAGGCGATTTTCTATTATGATGTTCTGCGGAACATCACGGACCAAACCTTTATCTTCAAGCTGCATACTGCTTCCTCCAATGCTTTTTGTAAAAGCATATTCGGAAGGTATAAGCTTTATTCTCGAAATTTAAGAAAGTATTTTTAAATACAAAAATCAGCGCACTTCCTCATACATAGTGTGCGCTTCATCCTTTGTCATATGTTCAGATACGGCAAGGACGCGTATTTTAAGTGAACGCGAACCAAAAGCAATCTCGATTATATCGGAAACCTTGACATCATAAGACGCCTTTACGGGTCTTCCGTTTACTGATACCCTGCCGTTGTCGCAAGCTTCGTTTGCGACAGTTCTTCTTTTTATAAGTCTTGAAACCTTGAGATATTTATCAATTCTCATACTTGACCTTCATTTGCGAATTTTGGCGGGCTAATAGGGGCAAAGTACAGGACCTTGCCCCGGTTAACCTCTTTGAAAACTTAATTACTTCGCGACAGCGTCTTTAAGAGCTTTGCCAGCCTTGAATACCGGGCTCTTAGATGCCGGAATTGTGATAGTTTCCTTTGTACGCGGGTTTCTGCCCTGACGAGCTGCGCGTGCCTTAACTTCGAAAGCACCGAAGCCTACGAGCTGAACCTTGTCACCAGCCTTAAGAGCAGCTGTGATAGCATCAACAGTAGCGTTGATAACCTTCTCTGCGTCCTTCTTGGAAACTGCTGCCTTTTCTGCAACTGCGTTTACCAATTCTGTCTTGTTCATCTGTTTTGCCTCCTAATAATATTTCTAAAAGGCCGTAATTACCCCCAGCCGTTTTAGTCGTGTTAATTAAAGCTTGTCCGAATTTTCAAGCTTCTTGAATTCTTTTATAAATTCTTCATTCTTGAAATCAAGAGCTTCTTCCGGATTCACCTTTAAAACTCTCGAAAGACGGACTACATTCATAAGAATGTCTGCGATGTTCATTTCCTCACCGCGGGAGAGCTCACCCTTAATCTCGTCCGAAAGCTCGGAAAGGCTCTTCTCTGCCATTCCCGCCTTCTTTGCCTTTGAGCAAAGCTTTTCGGCGCGCATAAGAGCAGGCAAGCTCCTCGCTACGGAATCCATAGCGGAGGAATGGGTTTTCTGGTTCTTTTCCTTGCGCTTGATATCGTCCCAATTCTTAAGGACTTCATCCGAGTCTTTTGCAGAAACATCGCCGAAAACATGCGGGTGGCGAAGAATAAACTTCTTACAGACCCCGTCTGCGACATCGTCTATATCGAAGCTTCCGATCTCCGTTTCAAGCTCGGCATGAAAAACAACCTGAGCGAGAACATCGCCAAGTTCCTCAAGAAGAAGTGTTGTGTCATCGTTATCAATCGCCTCGCATGCCTCATAAACCTCTTCAACGAAGTTCATACGAATACTTTTATGAGTCTGCTCGCGATCCCAAGGGCAACCGTTCTCCGACCTGAGGACCTTTGTAAGCTCTACGAGGTCATAAACCCCGTATTTGTCTTTCCTAATAAAATTTACCATATTTATCGCTCTCCTGCAAGTGTTTTTTGAAAAATACCTAAATTTTTCAATCAATATCTATAAATTTAAATATATTTGCATTCCCAAAAATGAGTTTTCCGTCCTCTTTGCGAACAATTTTCAGCAAAAAAGTACCAGATATTCCCACTATCGCTCCTATCAAAACAGAAAACAGCGTTGAAAAATGCACTCCAAGCGCGAGTTTTGTCTTAAAATTAATAATTGTTGCCGAAAAAAATACCATAACGCCGACGAGTATCGGTTTTACCATATCCTCGACCGCATCTATACCGATACACGGATATTTCTTCAAATTTATAACATTTATACCTGCCGCTACTATATAGCAAATGACCGTGCTTATCGCAGCACCGTTTATGTTTATTCCGGGTATTGACACGAGAATATAATTTGAGAAAAGCTTTAAAGCGCCTCCGCAGAGGATTGATATCACGGGGATTTTTGCGTTCCCCATTGCCTGATGAACTGCATTTGTCACCGTCACAACGGACAAGGGAATAACGCCAAGACACAAAAGCTTCAAAAGCTGTGACGCGAGAAGAAGACAATCCGCATCTGCACCGCTACCGTAGAGAAGAACCATTATGGCGTCGGATAACGCCGCCATCCCGAATGCCGAAAGCGACGAAATCAGAATTGCAAGGCGAAGGGAGGAATTTGTAAGCCTGTCAACTTCAATTTCGCTTCCACGAGCCTTTTCGGACGCTATCGCAGGAACCAAGGCTGACGCTATCGTCGCCGTAAAAAACGACGGGAGACTGAATAGTGTTGAAGCGTATGTATATCCGCCAAAAAGCCACTTTGACATATATTCCGAAAAGCCTGAGCTTTTGAGAATGTTCATTACAAGCGCACTGTCAATCACGGCAGTAAGGCTTATAACCGCCGCACCCACCGTTATCGGCACGGACAGCGAAAAAAGCCTTTTTATCACAAGTCCTCCCCCACCGCGAACTTTTTTAGTGCGCGGGAGTCTTTTTATTCTGAATTTAAAATAGATTACCGATAAAAGTGCACCGACGCTCACGCCAAAAAGAGCTCCTGCGGCGATAATCGGTGGACTTGCGCCGTTCTTTTTAAGCACCCACGCGACAGTAAGCCCTACAAACAGTTTCCCGAAAGCCTCTGCAACCTCGGAAACGGCTGTCGGATACATATCGGAATAGCCTTGAAAATAGCCTCTGCTGACAGCAGAGAGCGAAACAAACATAACCGCCGGCGAGATTGCCCGTATCGCAGGCGCAGAATCGCTGCTACCCATAAGTCGGGAGAGAAATTCCGCCCCGAAGAACATCGCAATAAACCCTGAAAAGCCCAAAAGAAAGAAAACCTTTCGGGAGACCGAGAAGATTTTCTGCGCGACACTACCTCTCCCCGTGGCGAGACTCTCTGCAACGAGCTTTGACACCGCAACAGGAACACCTGCTGTTGCAATTACAAACAGCAGGGAATATATGTTATACGCAATTGAGAAATTTGCCATTCCGACAGGCCCGAGCATAACGCCAAGAGGAATCTTGTACAGCGCGCCCGTCACCTTAACCACAACGCCGGCGATCGCGAGCGCTCCGGCACCGTGGAGAATAGCTCTCTTTTTCGACTGATTCACAACATCACACCTTTTTATATGATACTGCGAATTTATGCCGAAAAGCTCTCTTTTATTACTGCAAAGCTATGATGTCGTGCTTTGCGCGCTCTATGTCGATTGTTGTAAACTCTCCGTTTTCATAGAGAATTTTTCCGTTTACCATAGTGAGGCAAACATCGCTTCCTTTTGCTGAGTAAACCGTATTGGAAATTGCATTGTGACACGGGATAAGATGAGGAGCATCAAAATCAATCATGACAATATCCGCAGAGTATCCCTCTTTAAGCATTCCGCAATCGTCTCTTCCCTGTGCTATCGCACCGCCGAGAGTTGCCGCTCTTATCGCGTCAGGCGCGCTTATTGCAGTCGGGTTCTTGTTTATTCCCTTATGGAGAATAGCAAAAAGCTTTATCTCCTCAAACATATCGGTATTGTTGTTGCTTGCAACGCCGTCAGTCGCAAGGGCTACATTAAGCCCCTTTGCAAGCATTTGGGGAACCGGTGCAACACCCGAGGCAAGCTTTAAGTTGCTTACCGGACAATGCGCAACCGAGCCGTTATTTCTCTTAAGGATTTCCATATCTTCGTCCGTTATATAGCAACAATGCGCAAGAAGCGGACGGGTTCCCTCAAAAAGGCCCTCACTTTCAAAAAGCGCAGTAGGTGTGTTTCCGTACTTTTTGATGCAATTTTCGTGCTCAGACTCGCTTTCAGATGTATGAATCTGAAGAATCTGACCTTTTTCTTTTGCCATTTCTGCAACTTTTATACGGCACTTCGGCTCTGTTGTATATTCCGCGTGGATTGACGCGTCTGCACGAAGGCGACCGCCGTCAAACATATGAATATTCTCAAAAAGTGCCCTTGCCTCTTTAACCGAGGGCATGTTCTCAAAATCTTCACCGTTTCCGATAATTGAACGGGAAAGATTTGCCTTTATCCCTGAGCTTTTTGCAACGCTCGCTATCGCATCTACAAAGAAATAGCTGTCAGAAAACGAGGTTGTACCCGAGGCAAGCATCTCCGCAATCGCAAGGCTTGTCCCCGCAAGCACCGAATCGTCTGTGAGCTTGTCCTCAGCAGGCCAGATGTGCTCACGGAGCCACACATCAAGCTCGCAATCGTCCGAAAGGCCGCGGAAGAGCGTCATCGGAACATGCGTATGCGCGTTGATAAGACCGGGGATAAGAACCTTACCTTTTGCGTTGATAACGCGCTTTGCCGGCTCTTCCGGACGGTCTTTCCCGATGTATTTGATTTTTCCGTTTTCCGTACCGAGGAAAGCGTCCTCAAGATAGGGAAGCTCCTCCGACACGGTTATGATTTTCGCATTTTCAAAAAGTATATCCATTTGTAGAAATCTCCGAAATTAAAGCGCTGCTCCGCAGTTTGAGCAGAAGTTGCTCTCTGACGGGTTCTTCTTTCCGCACTCTGAGCAGACCTTCTCTTCACTCTCTGAAGCCATAGAAATACGAAGGTCCTCAATTTCCTTCATCTTCTCGTCTATCGCGAGAAGTCTTGCATCAAGCTCCTCAGTTGACGCCTCTTCGTTTGTGTGAGCAGCGTATATGATGCGGCCGATTTCCTTATAAAGTACCTCAACATCAGTTGTGAGGTCGAGAATTTTGAGGTTTGTCTTTGATGAATTGTAAACATCCTGTGCCTTTGAGCTTACTGTCTCTGCGGTTTTTGCGGCAAACTCACCCGCAGCAGTTGCACCAGCGCAAATCTTATCCCATATTCCTCTGATTGAATCTTTCATCTTTTTTACCCTCCAAATCTTTTTTTATAATTATCAATACTTAAAGCTTCCGCCGCCGATAAACTCGCGAAGGAGCGAATCCTTTGGCACGAATGAATCGGGAAGATCCGAAAAGCCGTTTATGTTCTCAAGAAGCGAGCAGACCTCGTCGTATCTCGCAATCCCCTCGGGAACAGACTTGACAGCTTCTTTCAGATGCTTCTTAAGTACATTGATTTCATATTCGTGAGTTGAGTTGATTATTATATCGGCGCGGTCACGGAACGGAGAGATGTACATCTTCTCGCCACGGCGGATACCGTCCCATATCGCAAGCGTAAAATCCGAATTTGCGCCGCGGAACAGATTATCGCGCACGATTCTTCTCGTAAGGCGCGTCCATGTGCCTTTGTAGAACACCTCGCCGTTATTCTGAAAGTTACTTCTCGCTGAGATATAGAGCTTTATTCCGTGAGACCCGCACGCTCCTGTTATCGCGTCGTTAAGCGCGTGGATTCCCTCGAATATGACAATCTCATTTTTTCCGAGGCGAAGCGGTGAGGTCATCTTCGACCTGCGCTGATTTTTAAAATCGAACTTCGGAACGAGGACCTCCTCGCCGTCTATAATCTTCTTTATGTGGTCGTTCAGAAGCGGCATATCAAGACAAAGCGGAGATTCATAATCAATCTCTCCGTCCTCGTTTTTCGGCGCGGTCGCCTCATCCACCGTTCTGAAATAATCGTCAAGTGAAATCGGGTGTGTTCCTATTCCGAGCTTTTCAAGGCTTCTTTCAAGCTTCAAGGCTGTTGTCGTCTTTCCTGAGCCCGACGGGCCGGATAGGAGAACGACACAGCTCTCCGACGCTTTATCGGCAATTTTTTTCGCAGCCGAGTTTATCGCCTTTTCATACTTTTCCTCACACTCGCCGACAAAGCCTTCGGCATCCGTTTTTATTCTTCTGTTTATCTCACAAAGTTCTAAGGGCATTTTTCTCCCTCCTATTCTGCAAAAAACTCCTTTATCTTTTCTTTTGTAAGGTCAATCTTTTCTTTTGTATTATTGTATTCATATGGATATTTGAGGTTGAATATTCTCTCTATCCTGCCTTTTTCGGTATCAATAAGCTTTGTAACTCCTCCCGCACCCGCAGAGATGATAGTATGAAGCTCGTCCATAATATAATTGTTATACAGGTTTTCAGAGCCGGGGCGCGCATACCCTACATTTTCAAGGTTTCCCGACATATACTTCTGGCGATAGAGGTAATACGGCGCATAACCCGCGGCAAGTATCCTTTTCATCGAATACTCAACCATTTTTTCGGTGTCAGCACCGTCGGGGAGCTTGTATTTTTCGTTACTTAAGGTTGACCCTTTCTTTATCGCAAGCGTATGTACCGTGACATTCTCTGGCGAGAGCGAAAGGACTCTGTCAACCGAGTTTTCAAAGCTTTCAAGGCTATCCCCCGGAAGGCCTGCTATAAGGTCCATATTGACCTCAAGTCCCCCGACCTTTCTCACATCCTCTATCGCGCGCACAACATCTTCCGCCGTATGGCGTCTGTCCATTGCCGCGAGAATATCGTTGTTCATGGTCTGCGGGTTTACACTTATTCGCGTTGCGCCTAAGTTTCTGATAGTTTCAATTTTGTCATAGGTCAGCGTATCGGGACGCCCACCCTCAACCGTGTATTCAAGCGCATTTTCAATATCAAAATTCTTCGATATCTCGCGCATTACAAACTCAAGCTCGTCGCGCGAGAGCGCAGTCGGCGTACCCCCGCCTATATACACGGAGCGAAGGTTGAGTCCCGCTTCTTTGGTGGCACTTCCAAGCGACGACAACTCGTACGAAAGCATTTTGAGATACGGCGCGACAAGCGCTCTTGCCTTTTCAATAGAATGGCTTACGAAAGAACAGTATCTGCAACGGGAAGCGCAAAACGGAATCCCCACATACAGTGAAAAGTCGCGCGGGCCTGTCCCATCTGCCACAGCCTTTGCACGGGAAGCGCAGGTAACGGCAAGGTGCGCCCTCTCTTGTGATACAAAGTATTCCTCGCACATTTCCCTCTCAGCGTCTTCGGGAGACTTTCCCTCATCAAGGTATTTTGCCGCGACCTTTGACGGGCGAATCCCCGTAAGCGCACCCCATACGGGAGCCTTCGGAAGATACGGAAGCGAAGCTTTGTAAAAAGAGGTCTTTATTGCACGGCGGATTGCGCGTTTTCTGTCCTCATCGCCCGTTCCGACTTCTATCTTCTCTTCTGCGCTTTCAAAAGACACTTTTCCGTCTTTACATATTGTCGTTTCGAGAGTAATCTTATTTCCGTTTTCTGAAAACGAAGATATTATATAATCTCCCGCCTCCGGTCTCTCGGAAACAAACTCCGCGTGAGAGTCGGGAAACATACACATATATATCTGCTGTGTCGCGTATTCAAAATCATGTCCTTCGAGATAAAGCTTCACCGTCTCGCCGCCTCTATCATATACATATTGCTCTCGCGCTCACGGGAGAGAGCTGTTTCTTCGCCGTGTCCGGGAAGAACACGAAAGTCTCCCGGAAGCTCATAGAGCTTCTTTAGGGATTTCATCATTTCACTGATATCGCCGCCTGCAAGGTCGCACCTTCCGCAGGTATCGGCAAAGAGCGTGTCTCCCGAGAAGAGCACATCTCCGCTTTTTATGCAGACGCTTCCTTCGGTATGTCCGGGGGTAGAAATAAATTCAAATGTCATATCCCCTACCGAAAGAACTTCGCCGTCGGAAACCTCCATATCTGCCGAGAGCGGAATAAACTCGCGGGTTCTGAGCATCGTATGACCCGATACTTCTTCATCCTTAAGGCGTAGTCTCTCCCCTGCGGTTGAGACAAGCTTTGCACCCGTTTTTTCGATTATCTCGGAAACTGCGAGGACATGGTCGAAATGCGCATGTGTGAGAAGAATATACTCTACTTTGAGAGAAAGCTTCCCAACCCTTCCGAGAATCCTCTCCGCGTCTGCGCCCGGGTCGATGAGAACGGCTTTTTCTCCACTATATACAAGGTAGCAATTCGTACCAAGAAAACCAACGCTCATCGCCTCAATGGTCATCTTTCATTTCCTCCGAATACAGTTTCGGTATCCATAACTATTGTTACCGGACCGTCGTTTATCGATTCAAGCTCCATATAAGCTCCGAAGACGCCTGTTTCCGTCTTATAGCCTGCCTCGCGGAGAAGCGACACAAAATACTCGTACAACGGCTTTGCAAGCTCGGGTCGCGCCGCATCGACAAAGCTCGGGCGGTTTCCCTTCTGGGTGTTTGCATAGAGAGTGAAGTTTGACACAACCATCATCTCTCCGCCGATTGCAGAGCACGAAAGATTGAGCTTTTCTTCCGAATCCTCAAAAATTCTCATCATTGAAATCTTCTTCGCGAGATATTCTGCATCCTGAGTTGTATCATTTACGGAAACTCCGAGAAGGATAAGAAGTCCATTTCCTATTTTTGAGTGAACTGCACCGTCAATCCTGACTTCCGCAGACTTGACGCGCGTAATTACTGCTCGCATAAAGCTTTCTCCTTTTAATTCCTTGAACGCTTGACATCTATAATTCCGGAAACACTGTGAAGCTTGTTCATTACAAATTCAAGCTGCTCTTTTCCCTTTATGTTCAATACGATGTTTACAATCGCATATCCGTCGCCGAGACGGCGCGCATCCATCTGAAGTACGGGAAGCTTCAGCGTGTTTATAACCGATGCGACATCCATGATAAGTCCGTCCCTGTCCTTTGCGGAAAGCTGGAGAGAGGTCTGGAAGTTTTCCTTTATGTCATCTGCCCAGAAAACACTTATCCAGCGGTTTAAATCCTCCGCATTCTGCATCGCGCTCGTTACATTCTGACAATCGGAGCGGTGAACCGAAACACCGTAACCGCGGGTTATAAAACCGATAATCGAGTCGCCCGGAATCGGAGTACAGCACCTTGCAAACTTTACAAGGCAGTTCTCAACGCCCGGAACAATAACGCCTGAATTTGAGGTCTGCGCAGGCTTTGAATTTGAAACGGTTTCGCGTACGATTTCTTCCTCGCTCTGAGTTACAGACGAAGTTCTCTCCTTTTCAGCGCGGAGTCTGTTTATGACACGGTTGAGCTTTATACCGCCGTATCCGAGGCTTGCGTACATATCGTCAACTACATTGAACGACATCCTGCTTGCAACGGATGATAAAATTGCGGCATCGTCTTCAAAGGAGAACTCTATTCCGTCACGCTTGAGCGCAAGCTCAAGCTCGGTCCTTCCGCGGGCGATATTCTCCTCACGGCATTCCTTTTTAAACCATTGCTTTATCTTATTTCGCGCTTCAGAAGTCTTTGCAATCTTCGTCCAGTCACGGCTCGGGCCTTTACCCGAATTTGAAGTGATAACCTCGACAATCTCGCCGTTCTGAAGCTTATAGTCAAGCTGGACTATGCGGTTATTTACCTTTGCGCCGACCATTCTGTTACCTACCGCAGAATGGATTGAGTAGGCAAAGTCGATAGGCGTTGAGCCCGCAGGGAGGTTTACAACATCGCCCTTCGGAGTGAACACGAAAACCTCGTCGCTGAACATATCAGTCTTCAAAGAGCTTACAAAGTCTTCGTCTTCTACCTCCTGGCTTTCCATAAGCTGGCGTACCCAGGCAAGCTTTTCCTCAAGCGAACTTTTTGAGATACCCGATTTGTATTTCCAATGCGCCGCGATTCCGTATTCCGCAGTGTGGTGCATCTCGTGAGTTCTTATCTGAACCTCAAACGGAATACCCTCGCGACCAATGACAGTCGTATGAAGCGACTGATACATATTCGCCTTTGGCGTGCTTATATAGTCCTTGAAACGACCCGGGATAGGTCTGTACATATCGTGAATGAAACCGAGAATATTATAGCAGTCAGCAACAGAGTCAACTATGACGCGCATCGCGTAAAGGTCATAAACCTCGTCAATCGTTTTGTGCTGAGTGTACATTTTCTTGTATATGCTGTAAATATGTTTGACGCGGCTGTGCAGCTCGCCGTGAATTCCCGCGCTTTCAAGGCGCTCGACAAGGCGCTCCTTGATATGCTCTAAAAACTCGTGGCTTTCTTCGCTTCTCTTTTCAAGCTCTTCCGTGATTTCTGCATAACCCACGGGGTCAAGGCAACGGAGAGAACGGTCTTCAAGCTCCCACTTTACCCTCTGCATTCCGAGACGGTGAGCGAGAGGTGCATAAACCTCCATAGTTTCAAGCGCTTTTTCGCGCTGTTTCTCGGGCTTATGGAACTCGATTGTGCGCATATTATGAAGTCTGTCGGCAATTTTAATGAGAATAACGCGGATATCCTTTCCCATTGCAAGGAACATCTTTCGCAAATTCTCAATCTGCGCCTCTTCCTTGCTCGTATATGGCATTCTCGTAAGCTTTGATACACCCTCGACAATATCTGCAACTTCCTTGCCGAATTTTGCCTTTATCTTGTCATATCCAAGCTCAGTATCTTCGATACAGTCGTGAAGAAGTGCTGATATGAGCGATTCTGCATCAAGCCCCATCTCCGCAACAATCTCAGCAACTGCAATCGGGTGAGTTACATAGTCACTACCGTCGCGGCGCTTCTGACCCTCATGAGCCTCTGTTGCGCAGTCGTATGCCTCATGTATTTTGTTTTTATCCTGTTCGGACATATCGCCTTTTATTTTGGCAATAAGCTCCTGATATTTATTTTCGGGCATCATTATAAATCATCTACTCCCACAACTTTTATATCGCATATAGGTTTTTGAATCTTCGAGGTTTACTTTGTTATTATGCTCTGCAATCTTTATCGAAACCCTTAAATTTTCACATTCATAGCTCATAAGCCCGACCTCGGAGAAAATGCGGAACGCAAGAAGAAGCTTTTTTGTTTCCTCTTCCCCGCCGTTCACGAAAAGCCTTCGTTTTACCCCGATAATCGGAACTGACTTCTCATATCGCTCATGGGTTATGAATCTCCAGATGCTTCCAAGCTCATTATATGCAATAGAGATATTCTCGCTATATACCCCGTTTTCTATATCGCCGAGGAAACGGAGCGCATCTGTGACATCTCTCAGGTCTTCTTCACACGGGCGCGCGTCCTTTATGTGAAGCTGAACGCTCTCACCCATATAGTTATTTATCTCGGGTGTGAAAACTATGTCGGCATAGTCTCCCTCGGAGAAAGGAAGCTCGTCGCACTTTACGCCGAAATAAACACACTGAAGGCGTGCGCCGTGCTCTATAACAATCTTTGTATGCCTGCCGTTTCCGATAGGCGAAAGCTTTGAGACCTTGCACTTTTCAAGGCAAAGGCGCGGTGCTTCGTTGAACTTTCCGTAAGGCTCCATAAGTCTGAGCGAGTGGAGCTGAGGTAATGTAAGCTCGTGAGGCTCAGCTTTAAAATCAACCTCAAGTGTCGGAACATAGTCACGCATCTGTTCACGAAGCTCATCATTCAGCATGTCACGGAACTGCTCTATATTTTCTTTTTTTATTACAATTCCTGCTGCAAGCTCGTGACCTCCGAATTTTTCAAGAAGCTCGCGGCACTTTGAAAGCGCGGCGTGGAGGCTTACCCCCTCGACGCTTCTGCCGGAGCCGCGCGAGGCTTCATCCTCAACCGAGATGAGAATCGTCGGTTTATTGAACATTCCGCATATGCGCGAGGCGACAATTCCGAGAACGCCGTGGTGCCAGCCCTTACCCGAAAGGACTATCGCTGAGCCGTCTTTATATTCCGGATGCTCTGAAAGAACGCCGAGAGCCTCTTCCATTATCTTACTCTCGCAAAGCTGACGCTCGCGGTTTTTATTATCTATCTCCTTTGCAAGCTCCTCTGCATTTTCCTCAGTTGCAAAGAGCAGCTCAAGCGCAAGAAGCGCGCTTCCCATTCTCCCCGCCGCATTCATACGCGGTCCGATGAGAAATCCCACAGCACCTGAGGTGAGCGCCTCTTCTCTCTTGAAGCCTGCGACAGAAAGGAGCGCAGAAAGCCCGGGGCTCTGCTCTTTTGAAATTATCTGAAGTCCGCTTGCGACGATTATCCTGTTCTCACCCGTTATCGGCATAACATCCGCAACCGTACCAATGCAGACATACGGAAGGTATTTCCGCATAACGGCACTGTCCCCACCGCAGAGCGCGGATATGAGCTTGAACGCAACACCCACTCCCGCAAGCGGCTTGAACGGGTATTCGCAGTCATCACGGTTTGGGTTTACTACAGCATACGCTGAAGGTAAAGTCTCCTCGCACTTATGGTGGTCAGTTATAACGACATCAAGCCCGAGACTTTTTGCATACTCAATCTCATCTACCGCGGTTATTCCCGTATCTACCGTAACGATAAGTGAAACTCCCTCTGCCTTAAGCGCGTCAAGCGCCGTTTCAGATATACCGTAGCCGTCGCCAAAACGGTCAGGAATGTGATATACACAAGAAATGCCAAGACTTCTGAAATAGTCCGTAAGTATGTAGGTTGAGGTTACGCCGTCAGCGTCGTAATCGCCATATACGGCTATCTTCTCTTTCTCTTCAATCGCCCTTCTTATCCTTTCGCAGGCGCGGTCCATATCCTTTAAGAGAAACGGGTCGCACAGGTCGGATAAATCCTTATCAAGAAAAAGGCGGGCTTCCTCTGCATTTCTTATTCCGCGAACTGCTAAAAGCTTTGCTGTAAGCGACGGAACATTAAGCTCGCGAGAGAGCAACTCAACCGTTTCTGAGTCATATTTTCCTATTACCCATTTGTTATTTTTCATATCAAAAATTCCTTTATTATTTATCTTTTTATTATAACAAATTCCCGCTAAAAAAACAACCTGTTCCCTCTTTATGTTTGCAAAAGATTTAAATTTGTGTATAATAGACTTACAGGTGGTGAAAGTTATGTTCAGAATCCTTGAAGAAAACCTATCCCTCCCGCTTTTTATAACAAAAAAACTCTGGCGCCGCTTCCTGGACCACAGAATTGCGTACACGGGCGGTCAGCTTGCATACTTCTTCATTCTTTCGATTTTTCCGTTCCTGATTTTCTTTAACGCGGTCATCGCGTCACTCGATATTCCAAGCTCCACCGCAATTTCTTTCTTCAAACCGCTTTTCCCCGAGCAGATTGTTTCGCTCATCACAAGCTATATCGAATATATAAGCCGCGAAAGCTCGGTTACACTTCTCTCATTCGGTATTATCATCGCCCTCTTCTCGGCGTCAAAGTCCGTCCGTTCACTTGTTATCGCGTTTGATATGGCATATGGCGTCAAGAAACCGAGAAAATTCCTCGTGAATACGCTTTTTTCCATGCTTTACATTCTTCTTTTTGCAATTCTTCTTGTTGTCTGCATCATCATCGTCGCACTCGGCAACGACTTTATCTCAACCGTTCTCGCGGACATTCCTGTTGTTTTCGCTTTTCTCGATATCATCGCGTTTTTCCGTTGGATACTGATGTCCGCGATTCTTTTCATAATTCTTTCGCTTGTTTATAAGTTTGTTCCGTCAGTTAAAGTCAGGTTCTGTGACACCATCCCCGGAACTCTCTTTTCAATTGTCGCCTTTCTTCTCCTTACGGCTCTTTTCTCTTTCTATGTAAATAATCTCATGTCCTCGCTCTCCCTTTATGGCTCACTTTCAGCCATAATTCTTCTTATGTTCTGGCTATACTTTGCGGGAATCATAATTGTTCTGGGGGCAGAGCTCAACAAAATAGTTTCGGATATAAAAAGAATTCGCAGTGCTTAAAGCACTGCGAATTTTCTTATAACTTATAAACCTTGTCGCCGTCGATAATGTTTCTCGTGTCGAAGATAATCTTTCCGTCAAGCTTCTTCGCATTCTCCTTGATGTGAGTGTGAGAGGTTAGGACAACCACGATATCAACCTTACCGAGGAACTCGTCAAAGTCGAAAACCTGACCGTCGCAGAGACGGTTTTTCACAAACGGGTCATAGGCGGTGATTGTTCCGCCGAGGTGACGCTTCATACTGTCAAGCATCTGAAGAGCCGGGCTTTCTCTTACATCGTCAACATCTTCCTTATAGGTAAGACCGTAAAGGCCGACGCGGGAAATATCGGTTATGCCGTTTTCATCCATAATCTCAGAAATTCTCTCAAGAACGAACTCAGGCATTGAGTCATTTATCTTTCTTGCCGCAAGGATGATATTCGCGAGGCCCGGATAGTCTCCGACGAGGAACCACGGGTCAACGGAAATACAATGGCCACCGACACCCGGACCCGGTGAGAGAATATTGACTCGCGGGTGCTTATTGGCGATTCGGATGATTTCGTAAACATCCATACCGTCGCTTCTGCAGATCTTTGCAAGCTCATTTGCAAACGCAATGTTTATATCGCGGAAGGTATTCTCAACGACCTTGGACATCTCTGCCGTGCGGATATCTGTCACTACGATTTCGCCCTTGCAGAATGAGGAATAGAGAGCCTTAATCTTCTCGCCGATTTCTTTTGAATCTGCACCGATTGTTCTTGAGTTGTGTTCAAGCTCATATACCATATTCCCCGGAATGATTCGCTCAGGAGCATGGACAAGGTTGATATCACGACCTATAACAAAGCCGTTTTCCTCGATAACCGGGCGGACAAAACGGTCAATCGTACCAGGAGAAACTGTTGACTCGACAACAACCGTTGCACCCTTCGGGCAAACTGCCATAACGCTCTTTACAGCGCTTATGACATACTTCGGGTCGATTTTCTTGCTTGCTTTGTCATACGGAGTCGGTACCGATACTATATAAACATCGGTTGAAATATACTCCGTAGTGAATTTTATTCCGCAAGAGATTGCATTTTCAAAAAGCTCTGATAAGCCTTTTTCTTCAAATGTGGTTTTTCCTTCGTTGAGCGTTGCGACAAGAGACTCGTTATAGTCAGTTCCCACAACCTCTACACCGTGAGACGCAAACATAAGCGCGGTCGGAAGACCGATGTAGCCAAGACCGACAACATTTATCTTTGACATATTACCACTCCTTAAAATTAGTCTTTATAAACTATCTGCTCGCGGTCCGGACCGACACCGATGATTGATACCGGGCATCCGCAAGCCTTCTCAACAGCTTCGATATATGTCTTTACAGACTGCGGGAAGTCTTCGTACTTTCTGACATTCGAAATATCCTCGTCAAAGCCGTCAAACTCTTCGTAAACAGGGGTGCACTTTGCAAGCTCGTCAAGGTCTGCCGGGAAGTCGTTTACAATCTTGCCGTCTTTCTCGTAAGCTGTGCAAAGCTTGATTTTATCAAGACCGCGAAGCGGGTCAATCTTGTTTATAACGATTGATGTAAGACCGTTTACGCGGACTGCATATCTCGCCATAACAGCGTCAAACCAGCCTGTTCTGCGGGCACGGCCTGTTGTAACGCCGAACTCAAAGCCTGCCTGACGGATATACTCGCCGATTTCGTCGTCGAGCTCTGTCGGGAACGGGCCCTTACCAACGCGGGTTGTATAGCCCTTGAAGATACCGACAATCTCCGAAAGAGCTGTCGGGCCGATACCTGCGCCGACGCAAACACCGCCGGAAACAGGGTGAGAAGATGTAACATACGGGTATGTACCCATATCGATATCGAGAAGAGTTCCCTGAGCGCCCTCAAAGAGAACCTTCTTGCCTGCCTTTATAGCGTCATATACCATAACGCTTGTATCGCGGACATACTTCTTAAGGCGCTTTGCATAAACGCTGTATTCCTCGATTATCGCATCAAGGTCAAGAGCTTTAGCTCCGTAATAGCTCTCAAAGAGCTTATTCTTCATCCCGCCAACGCGGCGTACAGCGGCAGCGAGCTTTTCTTCTGAGATAAAGTCGTGCATACGGATACCGACGCGCTGAGCCTTATCCATATAGCACGGACCGATACCCTTCTTTGTAGTACCGATATCGCCTGCGCCGCGGGCAGCCTCTTCAAGACCGTCCTGCTCGATGTGCCACGGCATGATAACATGTGTACGCTCGTCAATAAAGAGATTGTCAAGAGTTGCCCCCTTTTCGGCAAGCTCGTCCATCTCCGCAAGGACAACCTTCGGATCAAGAACAACACCTGCACCGATAACATTCATCGTCTTCGGATAGAGGATACCCGACGGAATGAGGTGAAGCTTATATACATTCTCACCGACGATTACAGTGTGACCTGCATTGTTACCGCCCTGTGAGCGAACAACAACATCAGCCTCTGATGCAAAAATATCTATGAATTTACCTTTACCCTCGTCGCCCCACTGAGCACCGAGAACAACCTTTCCAGACATATTAAAGCCCTCCTTATTTATTTCCAACGGTTATTATACCACAAAAGTATTGCTTTGGCAACAAATCAATTCTATGTTTCATTGCCTGTTTCTCTGCTCAATGCGAGAACCGCGCCGAGAATGAGAACGATTCCGCAGATTGAGTATATATCAAGCCTTTCGCCTAAAAACACTACGCTGTAAAGAGTTGCCGCCATCGGCTCAATTATACCGAGCGACGCCGCCGTACCTGCAGGGATGTCGCGAAGCGCAAGCGTGTAAAGAAAATACGGCACTACACAGGTAAAAATTCCGCAGGCTGCGAGAAGAACCGCTCCTGACGGACGCGCTGCAATAATTTCCGCCGCCCCCGACGGATTTGATGTCAGAAACGCCGAAAGCGCCGCGAATATAAAGCAATACACTGTCGCAGTCTTCGGATTGCACCCTCTTATCATCTCTATTTTCGTAACAATGTTGTAGATACTGTATGCAATACCTGCCCCGATTCCAAAAAGAAAACCTACGAGATTTACATTGAACCCGGAGGCAATTCCCGAAACGAGACCGCAACCGCAAAGCATCGCGACAACAGCAACAGATTTTATCAGAGTAAGCTTTTCCCCAAAAAATGCGATTGAGCAAATCATAATAAATATCGGAGATGTGTACATAAGCACAACAGCTGTCGAAACCGAGGTTATCTGCATTGCTCTGTAGTAAAGCGCGGCGGCAAGAAACATCGAAATACCGCTGAGTGCATAAAGCACAAGGTCTCTGAAGCTTGTCCTGAAAAGCTTTTTATCTGCAAAAAAGATGAATAACGCCATCACAATCGCCGCAGACAGCTCCCTGCCGAGCGTCATCTGCATTGAGGTAAAGCCGAAAGGCTCAAGAAAATGAACAAAAATTCCCGAGCTTCCCCAAAGAAGCCCTGCGAAAACTATGTAAAAAAATGCTTTTTTCATAGCATATTCCCCTTTTCTTCCGCAAACTCAAACAAACAGAGACATTATATCACAAATCATTTTCCCTTACAATATGAAAACGACAGTTTTTTCAATAAAAGGCTGGAATTATTATTCCTGATGTTTTATAATATACATATAATAATTTTCTGGAGATAGATATGGTATATTTTGACAATGCTTCAACAACCCGCGTTCTTCCCGAGGCGGCAAAAACCGCTCTCTCTGCAATGTGCGAGGGCTTCGGTAACCCATCCTCGCTTCACAAGCTCGGAATAGATGCGGAAAACATCGTAAAGAGCGCAAGAAAAACCGTTGCGGATACGCTCGGAGCTTCGAGCGATGAAATCTTCTTCACCTCCTGCGGCTCTGAGAGTAACAACCTCGCAATCTTCGGTCTTGCCGCAAGAAGCGGTAAGAAGAAACATATGATTACAACGACCTTTGAGCATCCGTCTGTTCTCGAATGTGCAAAGCGCCTTGAATCGAAAGGGTACGAGGTTACTTATATCTCCCCGCGCCCTGACGGGCTTGTATGGCCCGCTGATGTCGCAGAGGCTGTTCGCGAGGATACCTTCCTTATCTCGGTTATGAGCGTCAACAACGAAGTCGGCTCTGTTATGGACATCCCCGCAATTGCAAAGGCGGTTCATCTCAGAAACCGCGAAACGGTTATTCATACCGATGCGGTTCAGGCATACGGAAAGCTCCCGATTGACACGCGCAAATACGGCGCGGACATAATCTCTTTCTCAGGACATAAAATCCACGCCCCGAAAGGAATCGGCGCTATATACATAAAAAAGGGGCTTCGCCTCACACCTCAGCTTCTCGGCGGAGGTCAGGAGTCAGGACTTCGCTCCGGAACGGAAGCTACGGCACAGATTGCGGCGTTTGAAGTCGCCGCACGATGCGCGCACGAAGCTCTTGATGATAGTACCGAGAGAATGAAGAAGCTCTCCTCGCGCCTCGTTTCGGAGCTTGAAATTCTCCCGAATGTTCAGGTTTTCGAGCCGTTCAACCGCGCCCCGCACATTTTAAGCGTCGCTTTTGAGAAATACCCGAGCGAGGTTTCGATGCGTCTTCTCGAGGAGGACGAAATTTATGTCTCGGCAGGCTCTGCCTGCAGTCGAGGAAAGAAAAGCCATGTCCTCACCGCTCTCGGCGTTCCCTCACGCCTTATAGGCAGCACGGTCCGCATAAGTCTTTCGCGTTTTTCCACAGAAGAGGAGATTCTCTCTTTTCTTGATACTGTGAGAAAAAAACTTGTCTGATTTTAAATTTACTATTGCAAAAACCGTGTAATGGTGCTATTATACGGATATAGGAACAACTTATTCAGGAGGTTTATTTTTATGATTCTTGATACTTTGAAAAGCATAATCGAGACACAGCTCGATATTGACCCGTCAACAATAAACGAAAACACCGATATTGCCGAGGACCTCGGCGCTGATTCTCTCGATATGGTTGAGCTTATGATGACCGTCGAGGAAGAATTTGATATTACCATAAAGGACAGCGACGCTCACCTCTTCAAAACAGTTGGTGATGTTGTAAACTATATAGAAGCAAATTCCTAATATTACACCAAATGCATAACTGCCGTTTTCAGTGGTTATGCATTTTTTAACATCTTACGGAGGAATGGAAAATGAAATTCACAGCAGCAGGAGACGCAATAATCCAGAAACGAATTTACAAAGACTACGAGGGATATGAAGAGCTCACCCCGTTTATCGAGCAGGGGGATGCGCGCTTCTTCAACCTCGAAACAACTCTAAACCATGAGGGTACGACTTGCGCTTCTCAGTTCAGCGGCGGTACATACATCCGCACAAACCCCGAAGTTCTTGAAGACCTCAAAAAGCTCGGCTTCAATATGACAAGCTTTAACAACAACCATGTTCTCGACTTTTCTTACGGCGGTCTTGAGACAACCCTCAAGGCTGTTGAGGAAAGCGGTCTTGTACACGCAGGCGTCGGCAGAAACCTTGCAGCAGCTGCAGCTCCGAGATACCTTGAAACAAAGAACGGCCGCGTTGCTCTTATCGCTGTAAACTCAACCTTTGATGCTCCGATGATGGCAGGTGAGCAATCTCCGCTTTATCCGGGTCGTCCCGGCATCAACGGTCTCCGCAAAGAAAGCTATGTTGAGCTTCCGCAAGAGGACCTTGACATCATAAAGCGCATAGCAAAGGACACAAACATCAATGTTGCAACAGAAATCATCCGCAAGGAAGGCTACTATGCAGAGCTTGCTCCCGATGAAGCTGAGTTTGGCTCATTGAAGTTCAGAGCAGGCGACAAGGCACAGGTTGTCACAACAATAAAAGAAGATGACATCAAGCGAGTAGAAAAGGCAATCTATGAGGCACAGTTCCAGGCTGACTACATTATGATTGCCGTTCACTCTCACGAGCTCAGCGGAGATGCAAAGGAAAACCCCTCACAGTTCCTTATCGATTTTGCTCACCATTGCATTGATGCAGGTGCCGACGCT
>JAZOAS010000095.1:0-11072 GCA_045595605.1 Eubacteriales bacterium | reverse complement strand
TTTTTGTGCACCTGATATGGGGCCCACCCTATATCAGGCGCCGGCGTTGTTGTCTGTTACGTTGTTTAATTTACAAGGTACAAGTGCGACCTCTAATCGCATCCGCCACTTCCCCTTCCGGAGTCGCGACCGAGTATTGATTATATCACATCACACCTACGCTGTCAAGCTCTTTTTTCGATTTTTTTCAAATCTTTTTTAGCCCCCTCGCGTGAGGTGCTTTAATAATATACCACCTATCACCCTACTTTGTCAATAACTTTTTTTAACTTTTTTCCAAAAATTTTTTGAAAGCTATTGTTATTATATATGTAACTTTCCATTTTATTCATAAAAATTTTTTCGCCATTGATTTTAAACTGCTTTTAGTATATAATATTTTCAACGAATCAGGAGGAAAAGTTATGCCGATTAAAATTCCCGACGCTCTCCCTGCGAGAAGCATTCTTGAACAAGAGAATATTTTTGTTATGACGGAGTTCCGCGCTATGCACCAGGATATCCGTCCACTTCGCATACTCATCCTCAACCTCATGCCCACGAAGATTACCACTGAGACACAGCTTCTTCGTGCTCTTTCAAACACCCCGCTTCAGATTGAGTTCGATTTGCTCAAAACCGCTACCCACCGTTCAAAGAACACTTCGAGCGAACATCTCGATTCCTTCTACAAGGATTTCTCCGAGATAAAGAACAAGAAGTATGACGGTATGATTATAACAGGCGCTCCCGTTGAGAAGCTTGAGTTTGACAACGTTGATTACTGGCCCGAGCTCTGCGAGATTATGGAATGGTCAAAGAAAAATGTTTTTTCCACCTTCCACATCTGCTGGGGTGCTCAGGCGGCGCTTTACTATCATTACGGAATTGACAAATCTCCGAGTGACGGCAAAGTTTTTGGTGTATTCAAGCACGAAAACCTCGCTCCGAAATGCCCGCTTCTCCGAGGATATGATGACTTCTTTTTCGCGCCTCACTCCCGTCACACGGCAATTGACGAAGAAGCGCTTGCAAAATGCGATGCACTTGAGGTTCTCGCATCCTCTCCCGATGCCGGCTCATACATAATCGCAAGTCGCGACGGCAGACAGATTTTTATCACAGGCCATCCCGAGTATGATGCCGAAACGCTAGCATCGGAATACGAGCGCGATATTAACCTTGGAAAAACGATAAGTATTCCGAAAAATTACTACGAAAACAACGACCCGACACTCGCGCCGATTGTCACCTGGCGCGCTCACGCGCAGCTTCTTTATACGAACTGGCTCAACTATTATGTTTACCAGTCAACTCCGTATAATGTTGACGACATCAATTAACATAGTTTTTAAAAGCGGTATGACTTTTGTCATACCGCTTTTAAGTTCTAGAGCATCGAGAGGATTTTCCGTTTATATTCCAGAAATTCAGGTGTCAAATTAAAGTTTTCGCCCCGTGGCTTTTCTTCTCTGATTACTATTTCACCCGCAATTCTTCCAGGCGAGCCTGACAGAAGGTAGATTCGGTCCGAAAGGAGTATCGCCTCATCAATGTCGTGAGTTATAAACAGCGTTGACAGACGGATTTTCTCCATAACTTCAAGATACCATTTGTGCATTGAGCTTTTTGTCAATGTATCAAGCGCCGAGAACGGTTCATCAAGAAGCGCAACATCGCGTGAGAACATATATGTCCGAAGCAGAGCTGCACGCTGCCGCATTCCTCCCGAAAGCTCATTCGGATACATTTTCTGCGTTCCCCCAAGACCAAACCTGCAAAACATCCCTGACACCTCTTTGCGCGCTTCCTTTTTATTCACACCTTTAAGAAAGAGCGGAAGCGCAACATTGTCCTCTATAGTTCTGTACGGCAGTAGCAAGTCTTTCTGGAGCATATAACTTACCTTGCCGGGTCTATTTGTGATATCCTTGCCGTCAAGAAGCACTTTACCGCTATCAGGTTTTATGAGTCCTGAAATAATATTGAACAGCGTTGTTTTGCCGCTACCGCTTGCGCCAAGCAAACACACAAGCTCACCGTCACAAAGCTCGACAGAAACATCCTTCAAAACACATTTTCCGTCAAAAGACTTATTTATATTTTTTACTTCAAGCTTCATATCACTAAGAAATAAAGTCGTTGGTAAAACCGTAATACGGGTCAAGCTCGCCTTCGAGCAACTCGTTATCACTAAGCCACTTGAAGAACGCCGCCCAGCGTTCGCCGTCAAACTCTCCCCAACGGTCAGCCTCGGCTATGTATTCTTTTGCGAGGTATTCCTGACTTGCATACACAAGCTCGGTATTTGATTTAAGTTCAGGGGCCGCATCCATCAGAACATCAGCAGCCTCTCTCGGATTTTCCACCGCATAGGTGTATCCCTTTGAAAGCGCCTTGAGAAAAGCTTTTGCAGTTTCGGGGTTTTCTTTGAGCCAGTCGTTATTGCCAACGATGACCGGCGTGTAGTAGTCAAACACGGGGCTTATATCAGCAAACTCAAAGTAGTCAGTATCAAGTCCCGCTACCTCACAAGCTACACCTGCCCAGCCATAAAACACCCAGATAGCATCCACCGAACCGCTTCTGAGCGCAGATACCTCATCCGTAACGGTTGACGGAATAAGCTCGACTCGGTCAAAGTCGCCGCCGTCAGCCTTCATTACATCGCGGATAGTTTCCTTTTCTACCGCCATATCCCAGGTTGCATACTTCTTCCCTTCAAGACCTTTGGGAGTATCCATTCCCTCGCCTGCACGAGAGATGATTCCGGATGTGTTATGCTGGATGACTGCAGCAACAGCTGTAATCGGCAGTTTTTCTTCACCTGCAAAAGCAGGGGCGAGCGAGTCCTGAAATGACACACCAAACTGCGCTTTGCCTGACGCAACAAGAGCCTCTGCACCACCCTCGGGCGGCTGAACTACTTCTACATCAAGCCCCGCTTCTTCAAAATATCCGTTTGCCTCGGCGACAAAGATACCGGTATGGTTTGTGTTCGGTGTCCAGTCAAGAACGAGCGTTATTTTCTCCTTTTCGGGGTCGCTCTCTGTATTCACACAACCAACTAATCCTAAAACAAATGTTAAAACAATAATTAAAGATATAACCTTTTTCATATTTTCCTCCTATTTCTTTTGTCCGAATTGCGATAAGGCATGCATCTTTTCTCTGCAACCTCTACAAGCGCCATAAGCGCGAGGGATATCCCCGAAACAAGGAAAATCACCGCGAACATCTTGTCAAAAGCAAACGCCTTCTTCACCCTCGTCATATAAACGCCGAGCCCACCAAAGCCTCCGAGCCACTCGCTGATTACCGCACCGACAACGCTGTACGCCGCCGCAATCTTAAGCCCTGAAAACAGTTGCGGAAGACTTTGCGGAAATTTTATGTATCGGAAGATCTGAAAACGGTTTGCGCCCATGGACTTCAGAAGACTTATCGCGTCTTTGTCGGCACTTTTAAAACCGTCAAGCAGCCCCACTGTTACGGGGAAGAATGTGGAAATTACTATAAGAATTACCTTAGGCGTCATTTCATAACCAAACCACAAAACGAGAAGCGGCGCAATCGCAACAGACGGAATCGTCTGCGTAATTACAAGGATCGGATAAAACGCCTTATACAGCACACCGAAGCTATCCATTAACACTGCGACAAAAAAACCTATCATGACGCCAAAAAGCATTCCGATAAATGCTTCTTGCAGAGTGATTACGGAGTTTTCCCACAATATCGGTAACTCACACACAAAAGCATCAAGCACTTTCACGGGTGAGGGCAACATATATGACGGAATCACCCCCGCAATGCACACAGTCTGCCACAAAGCCAGAAAAGAGCAAACCGCAATAACAGACGGCAAACTACGCTTCAGAATGTTTTTTAATTTTTCCATCGATTGTCAGTATTTCTCCTTCCGGTCGGTAAACCACCTTGACATACGCCGACACACTCTCTGCACCTGCCCTGATTGCAACATGCTGACACTCTTTTACAATGTCCATAAGCTCGTCGTAATTATCGCCCTCAATAGTGGTTTCAAACGGTCCTACATGACAATTGAGCCCTCGACTTTTTATAAAGGCGATCACTTCATCCACAATACGGATAAGCTCAGCCTCACTTTCCACCTTCGGAAGAACCTGGATTGCAATACTTGCTTTCATACACTTTTACCTCCTAAATTAAAATCAGATCTGCAGAATCTGTAAATAAAAACAGGAGACACCCTATCCGGATGCCTCCTGTAAAAAATCTTTTCCTATGACTTCCTACGGCGGCATTATCCGCATCAGGTTGTAGGGTCGAAGTTTGATTACTTCCTCTCAGCCTGCATATACAAGCTCCCCTGTATTTATTTAACTGCATTATACACCCTCGCTTTTCAAAATGCAAGTGTTTTATGCGTAAAAATCGTGGCGACCGATTGTCATGACGAAATCGCGGTTATCAGGAACCCATGTACTTGTGGATATCTGAGGGTTTAAGAAAAACAGAATTTCTTTATCCGAGAGCTTATAGTCCTCAAGGCAAATCTTTGCCGCCATTATACTTTCCTCGGTTGGGGCGTTGTTTATCGTTCCGTTTGCAACAGGTGTAAACTGGACACCGTTTTTCTTATCAAAGATAACCTCATATACACTATTCGGGTATTCCTTATTCTTCACTCGGTTCAAAACAACATTTCCGACGGCTATTTTGCCATAAAGCGCTTCACCCGCACTTTCGGCACTTATGATTTTCGAGAGCCAATACAGGTCTGTCATATTATAAAACTCATCCGCCGACAAGAATTTTTCACTATCGCGTTTTACAACGGCAACCCGTTCTTTTGAGTTCCACGAGACCCCTGCACCGAGAGTCTTCGCAATACTCCTGAGAGGTACATAAGTGCTGCCGTCTATGATTCTATTTTGATTTCCCGAAAAGATGTATCTTCCGTCACTCTCCACATACTCATTCCCGATTTTTGCAATAGCCTCTCTTCCCAAAAAAGAAACCGTCGCAGTTTTTGTTTTTGAATCCCACGAGACCTCACAGTCCGACAAACTTTCGCAAAACCTTCTGATTGGCACATATGTAACCGACCCGATAAGCTTTGCACCACGAAACTCATTTCCGTCAATCGTCACATTCGCAGCTCCTGCGCTGACGAAAAATACAAGCACAAGAAGCATACTTACAATAATCTTTTTCACGACATCACTTCCTTTCTTTTGCCGTAGTTTTCATTTTACAGCATTTTTTAACTTCATTCAATGACAAATTTCAGGTAAAATCGCCATTTTCTTATCATTTTGCCTTATTTTAGTTTTTTTCAAAAAACCACTTGCATTTTTCAAAAAAATCTGTTATTATATTAGATGCTGTTTATTGACAAGATTTGAAGGAGGTGCGGCAAATGGCAAAATGCGCAATATGCGATAAGGGCGTGACATTCGGTATCAAGGTTTCTCACTCACACAGACGCTCAAACAAAATGTGGAAGCCCAATGTAAAGAGAGTTAAAGCAATCGTTGATGGTTCACCCCGTCATATTTATGTTTGTACTAGATGCCTCCGTTCCGGTAAGGTTCAGCGCGCGATATAAGTACACATGAATTGCCATAGACGCAGAGTTTTTTTTCTGCGTCTTTTTGCTATTTTTTAGGTTTTTTTAAGGAGGAAAATAATTATGATGACACTATCGCTTATTTCTCTATCCGCTTACGGTGCCGTACTTGTAAGGCTTCTGGTTGCCCTTCTCTGCGGTGCGCTTATCGGTATGGAGCGAGGCAGTAGCAAGCACGACGCGGGTCTTCGCACCCACATCATCGTTTGCATAGGCGCGGCTTCCGTTATGATTATCAGCCAGCTTATAGCTGATAAATACGGTTCAATCACCGACATCACCCGTCTTGGTGCTCAGGTTATAAGCGGTATCGGTTTCCTTGGTGCCGGAAGTATTATGGTAAGCAAAAACCGCGTCCGCGGTCTCACCACCGCCGCCGGTCTCTGGACCACAGCTTGCCTCGGACTTGTCGCAGGCGCGGGATTCATCGAGGTTTCTCTCACAATCCTCGTCCTTATCATGTTTACAACCTATATTCTCCGCCCTCTTTCTCTTAAGCTTCAGACAAACGATATGAGCTTTGAGGTTGCAGCTTCAGGCTCCGAAATTTCCGTAAGCGACCTTACAAAGACACTCATCGAAAAAGGCTGTGACATAACCTCTCTCAAGACAGCAAACGACAAAATCATTCTTGTTATACATACAGGTTATGTTGAAGATAAAAACACCTTCATTTTTGAGGTTTCTTCCATCCACGGAGTTATCGGCGTCACCGCTCTTTGATTTTAAAAATTAAACCCTGCAAGCAACTGCTTGCAGGGTTTTCTTATTCTTTTGCCACTTTGTAAGCCTCGACAAATTCCTTTGCCTTTTCAAGCGGGTTGTCGTCTGAGCGGAGCTTAAGCATAAGGTACGGCTCCTGACCTGCATTGAGAAGAATCTTCCCCTTGTATTCAGGTTTCGCACATAGCTTTGATATCACATCAAATGTCGGGTCAACCATCGTTATTTTAAGCGACTGCCCTTTTTGAGTGATATCGCATATCCCCGCTTTTGCCGCAGAAAGTCTGAGAAGCGCAATATCAATAAGCGTCATCGTCTCACGCGGAGGCTCGCCAAAACGGTCAATAAGCTCGTCTATAACATCGTCCGCCTCGTCAGCGTCTGCGATTGATGCAATACGGCGGTAAAGGTCCATTCGAGTTTCACTTGAGGAAACATACTTTTCGGGGATGTTCGCAGAGACGGAAATATCCGCTGTGCAGACGGTTGTATCCACCGTCTTTTCTCCCTTTTCTTCTAAAATTGCAGTTTCGAGAAGCTTTAAATACATATCGTATCCGACACTCACCATATGTCCGCTCTGTTCAGCGCCGAGGACATTTCCTGCACCTCGGAGCTCAAGGTCGCGCATTGCGATTTTAAAGCCTGAACCGAACTCGACATATTCGCGGATTGCAGCAAGCCTCTTCTCTGCAATCTCCGTAAGCGCTTTTCCTCTGCGATAGGTAAGATATGCATAAGCATGGCGACTCGAACGGCCGACGCGCCCGCGTATCTGATGAAGCTGGGCAAGCCCCATTTTATCTGCATCCTCTATTATGAGCGTATTCGCATTCGGGATATCTATTCCCGTCTCTATTATCGTCGTGCAAACAAGGACCTGAATCTCGCCCTCGCCCATTTTTCTCATAACCTCAGAAAGCTCGCCCTCGCCCATCTGACCGTGACCGACGGCGATGCTTACCCCCGGAACGAGACGCGCAACTCGCGCCGCACACGCCTCGATTGACGCGACATTGTTATGGAGATAAAAAACCTGCCCACCGCGCGCAATCTCGCGGCGAATTGCATCTGCAACAATCTCCTTGTCGTGTTCAAAAACATAGGTGACAACAGGGTGACGGTTGCGCGGAGCCTCCTCCATTATTGACATATCGCGAATTCCCGAAAGCGCCATATTGAGTGTTCTCGGAATCGGGGTCGCGGTAAGAGTCAGAACATCGACTTCCTTCGACATCTCTTTAAGTCTCTCTTTATGAGAAACACCAAAGCGCTGTTCTTCATCAACAATAAGAAGTCCAAGCTTTTTAAACTCAAAGGTCTTTGCAAGGAGCTTATGTGTTCCGATTATTATATCAAGCTCACCGTTTTTCGCGCCCTGTTTTGTCGCTTTGTTCTGCTTATCCGAGCAGAAGCGCGAGGTTATGCCTATCTTTATCGGATATCCCGAAAAGCGACGGCACGCCGTCATATAATGCTGTTCGGCAAGGACAGTTGTCGGAACAAGAATTGCAACCTGACGACCGCCGAGGATACACTTCATCGCAGCGCGAAGCGCGACCTCGGTCTTACCGAAGCCTACATCGCCGCAGAGAAGTCTGTCCATTGGGAATCTTCTCTGCATATCGCCCTTGATTTCTGCACTGCAACGAAGCTGGTCATCCGTCTCCTCAAATTCGAAGTTTTCTTCAAATTCTTTTTGCCAGTCGCTGTCTGCGGGAAACGGCTCGCGCTCAAGCGCCTGACGCGCGGCATAAAGCTTTATAAGCTCCTCAGCAAGCTCCTTTGCCGCACCCTTTGCGCGAAGCTTTGTCTTCTGCCATTCACCGCCACCGAGTTTTGAGAGCTTAATTCCCGAGTCCTCTCCTCCACCGATATAGCGGGAAACCATATCAAGCTGGGTTACCGGAACATAGAGAGCATCCGTACCGAGATACATTATCTTTATATAATCTTTCTCAACACCGTCAGTTTTTATCTTCGTTATGCCCGCAAACTTTCCTATGCCGTGAAGGTCATGAACAACAAGACAACCTACCGTAAGCTCCTGATAGCTTCCAATTTTCTTGCTGTTCTTCTTGTCTCTCGATATCCTGCCACGAGCTTTTGGCGCGCGCATGAGCTGACCTTCCGTAAACAGAGTAAAGCAATCAGTCGGATAAGAAAATCCCGCAGAGAGAACACCTACTCCGATAATTGCACACGGTGACTCGGGAAGTATGGCAAGAAGCGTATCTACACTTGCCTTTATCCCACGCTCCTCCAGAAGCACGCGCATTTTTTCAGCGCTTTTTTCGCTTCCCGTGAGGATAACTACCCTGTCTCCTGATGAAATCGCTTCCGAAATTTCAGAGCAGGCAAGCTCTAAATTTCCGCCGTAGCTTGGAAGCTGTCTTCCCGAAAGAGAAAGCACGGATTTTGGCTTTATTCCATACTCTGCGCGGACAAACGCCTCTAAAAATACGCTTTTGCGCTCCGCTACAAAACTCTGTAAAGCTTCAAAGCTTTCCGAGAAACCGTCAGTGTCGGGAAGCAGATATCCGCCGTGAATAAGGCTTTTTACATCCTCAGTCTCGCGCTTTTTCTCACGGCCGACAGAGTCTCTTATTCGGTAATAATCGTCTATGAATATAATCGTGTCTTCGGAAATATAATCAAGCCCGCAGAAATTGCCGTCGTTTATGAGGTTTAAATACCTGTCGCGCGCTTTCGGCGGGATTCCTTCTTTGAGAAGCTCAATATCGTTTTCGAGCGTTTTTAAAAGGCGCTCGTTTTTCTTTTTTCTCCTATTCTCTTTTTGAAGGGTCTCTTCAAGCTTCTCGGCAAGAGAAGCCATCTTTTCATTATCTGTTGTTGACGACGGGAGAATTTCGCAGGCGCGTATATTTTCTATTCGCCTCTGAGTTTCACACTCAAAGTAGCCCATAGAATCAACATCGTCGCCAAAAAACTCAATTCGCACAGGGTTTTCCTTACCCGGTGAGAAAATATCGACTATTCCGCCTCGAACAGCAAACTGAGCCTCACTCTCAACGACCTCACACCTGCTGTATCCGTATTCGGAAAGCTTTTTACAGAGCGCTTCCTGCGAAAGTTCATCACCGAGACGGATGACTATCGTTTTTTTGGCAAGCTCATCCGGTGGAGAAGTTCTCTGCAAAAGTGAAAACGCAGAGGCAAGTGTTATTCCCGCACTCCCGTCAGAAAGCGCTTTGAGGGCAGCCGTGCGCTCGTGTTCAAACTCGCGGGATGCACCGTCAACATCGTGAAGTGAGAGCTCAATATCCGTTAAGACATACGGCTCCTCTCCGCACATAACGGAAATGTCGCGTGATGCGCGCCTTGCATCAAGCTCGTCTGCATAAATACAGACAACGCGCTTCTTTGTTTCCATTCTCACCGCAGAGATTATGTGCGCTTTGTGTATGGAAGATAAACCGGAGAGTGCGATTGGGCATTCTCCGGCATTTATTTTTTGCAAAAGCGTTGCAAAATCTCTATTCTTTTTTAAAACCTGACTCAGAGCAAGCATTTTTCTTCCTGCCTCTAATTGAATTTTGCCGCAGCAGACTGGCATCCGCCTTTTATAATTTCTTCGCAAGCTTTACACGCTTTATCAATAGCATCTTCAAGCTTTTTACGGTCTTCCTCACCAAACGAGCCGAGAACCCAGTTCACAAGCTCTCCCGATGACGGAGGCCCGCCAACGCCTATTTTAATCCGAGGGAAGACATCTGTTCCGCTTCTCTCGATTATGTTCTTTATTCCGTTATGACCGCCGGCGCTTCCCTTTTCTCTTATGCGAAGCTTTCCGGCAGGCAGGGAAACATCGTCATACACAACAATTACCCTCTCCATCGGAATTTTATAAAACGCCGCAGCCTCACAGATTGACTGACCCGAAAGGTTCATAAAAGTCTGGGGCTTGAGAAGCAGAACGCTCTCCCCCGCAATTTCTCCCCTTCCGCAAAGTGCCTTGAACTTAAGGTCGCGGACATCTATTTTGTTTATTCCCGAGAGCGTGTCAAGCATGAGAAATCCTGTATTGTGGCGAGATGTTTCATACTCCTTGCCGGGGTTACCAAGCCCTGCAATTATCCATTCAGGCTTTCCGACAGGCGCTTTTCTTTCGCTCTCTATTTTCTTGAAAAGGTCGAATATTGACACTTTTATTCCCTCTTTATTCCGTTATGAAATCGCCGTCTTCAAAGATTCGGTCAAGGAGATATCTTCCCGCACCCTTCGTAACAGGGTTTCCCGAAACTGTTGAGAAACGAAGCGATAAGTTTTCAGCGTTTGTTGAAAATACGATTGAATCAAGCTCAGAGAGAAGCTTTTTTATAAACGGCTCGCCGAGCTTTGTTACCTCACCACCGAGAACAACAGCCTCGGGGTTAATCATATTTATTATATTGTTTATTCCGGCGGCGATATATCTGCAGATGTCTGAAAGTTTTTCCATAACAGCCTCATCTGCCGTATTTACCTCAGAAATTGAAGAAACGCCGCAAGCTTTGCAGATAGCAGGAGTGCCCGCCATTACCTCAAGGCAACCGCGGTTTCCGCATTTGCAGGGACTGCCGTTTATATCAACGGAAACATGGCCGAATTCGCCCGCGTTTCCGAAAGCGCCGGTAAAAATTCTGTCATCAAGAATTATACCCGCACCGATACCGACATTAATGTCAATATATACAAGGCTGTGAATCTCTTTCTTGGATTCCGACTTTTCGATGTATGCACAGAAAGACGA
>JAZOAS010000094.1:0-3612 GCA_045595605.1 Eubacteriales bacterium | reverse complement strand
TTGTAAAACCGAGTGAGGTTGTTTAAAGGAGGTAACTGATATGAAAAAACTATCCGGTATAATTTTTTCCAATATCTATGATGCGTATCTTGGAGAGCTCACCGCTCAGAGAACGGTAGCCTCTTTGCCGTTTGGCGGCAGATACAGGCAGATTGACTTTGTGCTGTCAAATATGGTTAACTCCAATATCACCTCAGTAGGTGTTATTACAAAGTATAATTATCAGTCACTTATGGACCATCTTGGCTCATGTGAAGAGTGGGATTTAAATCGCAAAAACGGTGGTTTATTCATAATTCCGCCATTTGCATCCGGAAGAGGCGATGTGTATCACGGAAAGCTTGAGGCGCTTTATACTGCGCTTAACTTCCTGAATGCTCAGAATTCCGATTACATCGTGCTTTCGGATACGATTACGATTTGCAATATAGACTACCGTGAAGTTCTTGCAGACCATATAAAATCCGGCAGAGACATTACAGCCGTGGTGACTAAACCCCGTAGCGGAGCAGATAACTATCCGACTGTGTTTGAAACAAATGACGACGGAAGTGCAAAATCAATTGCAATCAACTGTGCGGCAGGAGAAAATTCGCTTGTCGGAATCGGTATGTTCATTATGGAACGCGAAGCCTTGATCAAAGTCGTAAATGAGCGCGTTTCTGCAGGTTTTTATCACTTTGAAAAAGACTTTATCCAGAAGTTTTTCAACGAGGGCAAGCTCTCTGTCAATTTATATACTTTTGGCGAGACAATATTAAGAAACAGAGATGTTGCGACATATCTGAAAAACAACCTTTTGTTGACACACGAACAGGTTCGTAATAGCCTGTTCAGACCGTCAGCACCGGTATATACGAAGGTTCGCGACGAGGTTCCGGCGTATTACGGAGAAGATTCTTCTGTCGAAGAATGTATCATAGCCGACGGTTGTGTTATCAACGGTAGTCTTGAGAACTCAGTTCTTTTCCGAGATGTAAAAGTTGGTAAAGGTGCAAAGATTATTGGTTCTGTGATTATGCAGGGTAGCAAGATTGGCGAGAATGCATACATAGAAAATGCAATAATTGATAAAAATGTTACAATAACCGACGGAACGCGCCTGGTAGGCGCTCCGAGCAACCCTGTTATCATAAAGAAAGGTGAAACTATATGAAGATACTTTTTGCTGCCAGCGAAGCTGCGCCGTTTGTAAAAAGCGGAGGGCTCGGCGATGTTGCCCAAGCGCTTCCGGCAGAGCTTGCTACGGTAAAAGATGTTGAGGTGTCTGTGTTCATACCCTACTATAAGAGCATCAAAGATAACCCCGATATCGAAGTTGAATTTATTAAAAGCTTTGATGTCCAGGTCGCGTGGCGCAAAGAGTATGTAGGAATATTCAAAGCCGTCAGCAAGAAAAAGAAGCTAAATTATTATTTTGTGGATAATGAGCATTATTTCTACCGTGACACTATCTACGGGCATTATGACGACGGTGAGAGATTTACTTATTTTTCCCTCGCGGTTCTTGAAGCGATGCGCCAGCTCGATTATTATCCGGATGTCATACATTGCAACGACTGGCAGACAGCGCTTATCCCGGTGCTAAAAAAAGCGCTTTATGCAGGTGTTTATGACAATGCATCCACGGTGTTTACCATTCAATATTGAGTATCAGGGTAAAATGCCGAATGAGTTTATGAACGATGTTATCGGAGTAGATGAATACTGGAGAGGTATGCTCACATACGATAATTGCATAAACTTTATGAAGGGTGCTATTGTTGCGGCAGATAAGATAACGACCGTATCGCGGACATATGCCCATGAGATACGACATGCCTTTTTTGCACACGGGCTTCAGAATATCTTGAACGAAAACGCCTATAAGCTTGAGGGAATAGTAAACGGCATCAACACCGATTTATATAACCCGGCAAAGGATACAACTATTTTTGAAAACTTTACAGCATCAGATATTTCCGGAAAAGTAAAGAACAAGGAAGAGCTTCAGAAAATGCTTGGTCTTCCGGTAAGACCCGATGTGCCCGTTGTTGCTATGATATCGCGTCTTGTCTCCCATAAGGGTCTTGACCTGGTTGAGTATGTAATGGGCGAGCTTATGCAGAGAGACTTGCAGTTTATTGTCATAGGTACGGGCGATTCGAAATATGAGGATATGTTTAATTTCAATGCGTATGTTCATAGCGACAAAATGTCTGCAAATATTACCTTTAATCCCGCGCTTGCAAATAAAGTTTATGCAGGCGCCGATATGTTCCTTATGCCGTCAAAGAGTGAGCCTTGCGGGCTTTCACAGCTTATAGCTATGCGCTACGGTACAGTGCCGATAGTGCGCGAAACCGGCGGTCTCTGGGATACCGTACCGCCTCTCAATGTTGAAACACTTGAGGGAAGAGGTTTTACCTTCAAAGGCTATAATGCTCACGATATGCTTGGTGCAGTTGACAGGTGTATAGAGTTTTATGGCGATAAGGACAAATGGAATAAGCATATTAAGAATCTTATCAAATATAACAGTAGCTGGAAGGTTCCGGTTCAGGAGTATTTGAGGATATATAACGAAATTTGATGACAGGAGAAAAAGATGAGCGAGAAAAAAGTAACGAAAAAAACAACTTCGGCAAAGTCTGCCGCGCAGGCAAAAACAGTAAAAAAAGCAGATAACACAGTAAACCTTTTAAATGAAGCTTGCATAAGGCTTTTTGGCTGTGATTCTAAGGAAGCTACAAAACAGCAGATGTATAAAGCTCTTTGTTCTGTGGTGTCAGGTCTTCTGACAGAAAAAAGAAAGAAGTTCCACGACAAATACCGCGCTGATGATACAAAGCAGGTATATTATATGTCCATGGAGTTTTTGGTTGGCACTTCACTCAGAAACAACCTTTATAACTTGGGCGTTGAAGAAAAGTTTGCAAAAGCTGTCGAAAAATGCGGCTTTAATATAGAAGAGTTATATGCCATTGAGCCGGATGCAGGTCTTGGCAACGGCGGTCTCGGTCGCCTTGCATCGTGCTACCTTGACTCTATGACAAGTGTCGGTCTTCCGGGTACGGGTTTTTCAATCCGTTACGAGTTTGGTATTTTCAAACAGAAAATAGTTGACGGCTGGCAGATGGAGTTTCCCGATAACTGGCTTTCTATGGGCGATGTATGGCTGAAGTCCAGGGAAGACGAATCGTTTGAAGTAAAGTTCGGCGGAGATGTTACCGGCTGGTATGATGACGGCAAGTATAAAGTTTCTCACACAAATTACAATTCCGTTATTGCCGTTCCTTACGATATGTATATATCGGGATATGACACAGACGCGGTCAACAAACTTGTTCTCTGGAGTGCAAAGTCATCAAACAGACTTGATATGTCAGCATTTTCAAGAGGCGATTACGCGAAGGCTCTGGAAGAGAACACAATGGCAGAGGTCATTACGAAAATTCTCTATCCTGCTGACGACCATATTGCAGGTAAAATTCTCCGTTTGAAACAGCAGTATCTTCTTGTTTCAGCGTCCTTACAGAGCATTATTTTCAATCATATGAAGCGCTACGGAACACTTGACAATCTCTCAGAAAAAGTAGCTATTCATATAAACGACACGCATCCTGCGCTGTG
>JAZOAS010000093.1:0-2952 GCA_045595605.1 Eubacteriales bacterium | reverse complement strand
TAAGAACTGCAATCTGTACCTCCGGAGAACCTGTGTCGGTCTCGTGGAGACGGTTATTTGCGATAACCTCTGTCTTCTTTTCCTTGAGAATCATTTTCTTCACCTTTCTTTCTTATTTTTCCGGTTTCGAAGTATTCGGCGGGTGAACTCCCCGAAAGACGGGCGTTATATCCGAAAACTGCGGAACGGGTACATGCCGAAATTACGGCACTTTAGCATGAATCATTTTAACACATCTTTTTCCAAATGTAAATACTTTTTATTGTTTTTAACCTAAAAAATTTTTTTGCCATTACATATGAAATGTGATACAATACTATTATATACAATATGAGGTTTTTTATGGATAATACTATCTGCTCTTTTTCCGGGCACAGACAAATTTTAAAAGTTCATAAATCTGCGCTCCCCGAGCTTCTCTCGACTACGATTGACGGGCTGATTTCTTCCGGTGTGCGCATCTTCCGAAGTGGCGGAGCTATGGGGTTCGACCTTCTCGCAGCAAGTCTGATTCTCGCAAAGCGCGCAAAGAATCCGGATATACAGCTTCATATGCTTCTCCCCTGTCGCAACCAGGATGCCCGTTGGCCGGAAAAATTCAGACGGGCATACAGCAACATCGTCTCTTCAGCCGACAGCGTTATATATCTTTCCGAGAATTACGATTCTTTATGTATGCAACGCCGTAACCGCGCGCTCGTTGACGGGGCTGATATTCTTCTCTGCTACCTCACGCGGACATTCGGCGGAACGATGAACACCGTAAGCTATGCATACGACAAAGAGCTTCGAATCATAAACCTCGCCACACTCCTTTAAGGAATGATTTTTATGAAAGAAATTACAAAAGCCGATATTTTCCTTCAAAAAAGAAATCCCGAAGCTCACAAAGGTGATTTCGGGCGCGTTCTTCTTATCTGCGGAAGCGAGAAATACACGGGCGCGGCATACTTCGCCGCACAGGCGGCGGTAAACACCGGAAGCGGGCTTGTTTTCCTGTCTCTTCCCGAAAAGATTCGTCCGATTCTTGCTTTAAAGCTAAACGAGCCGATTCTTGTCTCCCGAAAAACTTCGGGAGAGGCCTTTGATGCTACCCTTTTCGGTTGCGGTGTCGGAATCACGAAAAACTCGCTCCTCATTTTAAAAAGAGAGCTTGCGCTCTCCTCTTCCCCGCTTATTCTTGATGCCGACGCGATTACTTTAATCGCAAGAAACAGTATTTCAATAAAAGATGCAAACCGCAAAATCATCCTCACGCCACATGAAGGCGAATTTTCCCGCCTTGTACCTGATTTTGACAACACACGACGAGAGGAGTTTGCAAGCAATTTTTCCCGCGAGAACAATTGCATTCTCGTCCTCAAAGGGCACCGCACAATTACCGCAACGCCTCACGGCGAGCTTTTTGTAAACACTACGGGAAATCCCGGTATGGCAAAAGGCGGAAGCGGTGATGTGCTTGCAGGAATAATAACCTCGCTCATCGGTCAGGGCATACCCGCTAATCGCGCCGCATATACTGCAGTGTGGCTACACGGCATGGCAGGAGATCTCGCCGCAAAAGATTACGGCGAATACTCTATGACCCCAACAGACATGCTTTGTACCCTCAAATCAGCTATATGCGAGGTGCAAAAACAGACTTGAAAATAAAAGCTTTTCTTTGCTTTCTGGCAATCCTTCTTACCGTTTCCTCCTGTGCAACCACAGGTGACGAAAAAAAGGAGCTTGAAAAATCTCTTTCTGCAGTGACAGAGGCAGAATACACAGCGCACATAACCGCTTCATTTCCATCAAAAGAGGCGAAATATACGATAAGCTACACCCACTCTCCCGAAAAGGACCGTGCCTGCGTTCTCGCACCCGATGAGGTTGCGGGGGTCTCCTACTCTGTTTCGGGTGAGAGCGGTTATTTGGAGTTTGACGGCGCGCTTTTGGAAATCGGAAAGCTTTCCGATTGCGGAATTTCTCCGTTTTCCTGCATTCATTCTCTTTTAAACTCCTGGAAAAGCGGCAGCTTTGGAGAAATAACAAATGACACCATGCACGGTAAGACGGCATACCTCGTTATTTCAAAAGAGAAAAAAGACCTTTCTGAAATCGAATACAGATCCTGGTTTTCAAAAGACGGCTTTCTCCCGCTTTATGCGGAAATCTTTTCCGACGGCGAGCGGATTATAATGTGTGAATTTGAAAGGGCTGAACACAAGACAAAATGAGAATATTAAACAGAACAGAAGCAAGCATCGACCTTGCAAGGCTTTCTCACAACTTTAACGAAATAAAAAAATACACAAACGGTGCTGACATAATCGCCGTGGTAAAGGCTGACGGCTACGGTCATGGCGGAAGCGCTGTCGCGCGACTGTTTGAAAAGCTCGGCGCAGCCGTCCTCGCTGTTGCATGCCTTGACGAAGCGCTCGAGCTTCGCTCAAACGGAATCACCGCGCCTATTATGATTCTCGGCGCAACGCCCGTTCACTTTGCATCGCTTCTTGTAAAGCACAATATCATTCAATCCGTTCACAGCCTAAGCTATGCAGAGGAGCTCTCTGACGCTGTTTCACACCTCGGAAAAACTGTTGCGGTACATATAAAGCTTGACACGGGCATGTCGCGCTTCGGTCTTTATGCACACAGCGCAAATATCAACACGGCAGCGGAAGAGGCTTTTAAAATTTCAAATCTCGCAGGGCTTTCGGTTGAGGGTATTTTTACCCACTTTGCAGAAGCAGAAAACCCCGACACTTCATTTACCGACGAACAGTTTGAAAACTTCATGAAAGTTTGCGATATTTTGAAATCGCGGGGTAAAACCTTTAAATTTTGCCATTGCGCAAACAGCGCCGCTGTGGTAAACTATAAGAGGGCGCACCTTAAATGTGTCAGACCCGGGCTTCTCCTTTACGGATACTCTCCGACAGATAAGCCAATTGACGGGCTCGACATAAA
>JAZOAS010000092.1:0-19301 GCA_045595605.1 Eubacteriales bacterium | reverse complement strand
GCGCAATTTCGCTCGACCTCACAGGCAAGCTTCCCGGCAGAGGCGCATATATCTGCAAAAAGCTCGAATGCTTAAATCGCGCAAGGAAAACACGCGCGCTTGAACGAGCTTTTTCGTCTGAAATATCCGATGCTGTCTATGAAACTCTTACAAAAGAGCTCGCGGAGGCAGAAAATGAGTAGTTCATATCTCTCGCTCCTTGGGCTCGCCCGTCGCGCAAGCAAGCTTGAAATCGGCGACGAAGCCGTAAAGGGTGCTTGCAGCAGAGGTCTTGCAAAGCTTCTCCTTGTTGCCGCGGACGCGTCAGACAGAACGCGGGCGACCTTTGAATCTATCGCAGAAAGCCTCGGTCTTCCCTGCATAACCGTTTCCGAAAGCCGTGAGGAAATCGGAAACGCGCTCGGAAAGCGCCCATCGGCAATCGTCGCGGTTTGCGACACGGGCTTTTCCGCCGCGATAGCAAAAAAGCTTTCAGACGGAAACGAAGAGGCAAGCCTCATTCTCCCGACGCTTGAGAAGAAAGCAAAAAGGTCGATATCAAGAAAAAAGACAAACCGAAACAAATAAAGCGCAATCACGAATTCAAACGGAGGTGGATAACTGTATGAGCAGTGCACAGAAATACAAGGTCCGCGATTTCGCGAAGGACTTTGAAATCACACCAAAAGCAGTTACTGAAATTCTGACAAAATATACAGAGGCGCCGAAATCAAATATGCAGGCGCTCACGGATGAGGAGCTCAATATCCTTTTCAATGTTCTCACTCTTGAGAATCAGGTTGAGAGCTTTGAGGCTCTTATGTCCGATGTCTATAAGGAAGAGGTAAAGGAAGCTCCGGCTCCCGAAAAGAAAGCCGAGAAGGCTCCGAAGGAAGAGAAGAAAGCTCCCGAAGAGACTCCGAAGCCTCAGAAAAAGGCAGAAAAGAAGGAAGAGCCCGTTGCAGACGGCGCAGCAGCCGTTACCACAAAGAAGGGCGTTCAGACTCATGTCATCGATACACGCGGCGGCTCGGTTGACCTTTCAAAGTACGACGACCGCGTAGATAACCTCGTTCCCGACAATGTCAGGGATATGGGTGCTATGAAGCAAAAGATAAAGAAGTCTCCCGACCGTAAGCAGCAGAACTTCGGTTCAAAGCGCCGCCAGGAAGAGCAGGAGAAGATGAAGAAGCTCGAGGCTCAGGTCCAGAAGAAGCCCCAGCTCACCGTTATGATTCCTGACGAAATCTCTGTCGGCGAGCTCGCATCACGAATGAAGAGAACGGGCGCTGATGTCGTAAAGCAGCTTATAAAGCTTGGCGTTATGGCTTCTGTATCCGATGTCATCGACTATGACACCGCGGCTATCGTTGCTCTTGAAATGGGCGCGAAGGTCGAAAAGGAAATCATTGTCACAATCGAAGACAGACTTATTGACGAGAGCGAGGACCGCGAAGAGGACCTCGTAGGACGCGATCCTGTCGTCGTTGTTATGGGACATGTTGACCACGGTAAAACATCCCTTCTCGACGCTGTCAGAAAGACAAATGTCGCATCCGGTGAGGCGGGCGGTATCACCCAGCACATCGGTGCTTACAGAGTAGATATCAACGGCAGAAAACTTACCTTCCTCGACACCCCGGGTCACGAAGCATTTACATCAATGCGCGCCCGCGGTGCTCAGGTTACGGATGTTGTCATCCTCGTTGTTGCGGCGGATGACGGTATCATGCCTCAGACAATCGAAGCTATCAACCACGCAAAGGCTGCGGGTGTTCCGATAGTCGTTGCTATAAACAAGATGGACGCTGAGGGCGCAAACCCCGACCGCATCAAGCAGCAGCTCACAGAGCACGAGCTCGTTGCCGAGGAGTGGGGCGGAAATACTGTTGTATGCCCGATTTCAGCAAAGTACGGTGACGGTATTGACGAGCTTCTTGAAATGGTAATCCTTACTGCAGATATGCTCGAGCTCAAGGCTAACCCGAACCGCAGCGCAAAGGGAACGGTTGTTGAAGCAAAGCTCGACCGCGGTCGCGGCCCTGTTGCAACACTTCTCGTTTCAAACGGAACGCTCAACTCAGGCGATGTTGTCATCGCAGGAACATCAGTCGGCCGAATCCGCGCCATGACTGACGACAAGGGCAGAAAGATAAAGACTGCAGGACCTTCGGTTCCTGTCGAGATTATCGGTCTTTCGGAAGTTCCCAACGCCGGCGACATCTTCTACGCAGTAGATGACGAGCGTATGGCTCGTGAGCTTGTCGAACAGCGCAAGCAGACAGAAAAAGACGAACTCAACAAAGCTTCCGCAAAGAAGGTTTCTCTCGAAGACCTCTTTGACCAGATCCAGCAGGGTGAAATCAAAGAGCTTCCGATTATCGTCAAGGCTGATGTTAAGGGCTCAGCGGAAGCTGTCAAGGCTTCTCTTGAAAAGCTCTCAAACGACGAAGTCCGAGTTCGCGTTATCCACGCAGGCGTCGGCGGTATCAACGAGTCTGATATCCTCCTCGCTTCTGCATCAAACGCCATCGTTGTCGGCTTCAATGTCCGCCCGGATTCCGGTGCTCGCGACAGCGCCGCAGTCAACGGTACGGATATCCGCCTCTATCGCATAATCTATGACTGCATTGAGGAAATTGAGGCAGCTATGAAGGGTCTTCTCGCTCCGACCTTCCGCGAGGAAGTTCTCGGTCATGCGGAAATCCGCCAGACCTTCAAGGTTTCAAAGGTCGGCACAATCGCAGGCTGCCATGTCACCGACGGTAAGATTACAAGAAGCGCAAGCGTCAGAGTCCTCCGCGACAACATCGTCATCTTCGAAGGTGCTCTCGCTTCTCTCAAGAGATTCAAGGACGACGCTAAGGAAGTTTCTTCCGGTTATGAATGCGGTCTCTCCGTAGAAAATTATAATGATATCAAGGAAGGTGACGTCATCGAGGCGTACACCATGATTGAAGAAAAGGCTTAAGGGGTCTCTCCCCTCGCCTTACACGAAAGGAGTCACTTATGGGAAGTGTTCGTATGGGACGCGTCAATGATGAGCTTATGAAGACTCTCTCTTCCCTTTTGCGTACCGTCCGCGACCCGCGCGTTTCTTCGGGACTTGTAAGCATTGTCCATGTTGAAACCGCGCCGGACCTCGGCAGCGCAAAGGTTTTTGTCAGCGTTCTCGGCGACGATGAAAAGCGCCGTGACTGCATAAAGGGTCTTCGCGCCGCAAGCGGTTATCTTCGCCGCGAGGCCGCGCGCGCAATGGGCCTCCGTCATACTCCCGAGCTCACCTTTGTAGGCGACGATTCCATTGTTGCGGGAACTCACATCATGGAGCTTATCGAAAATGTCTCGCGCCGTGACCGTGAGATGAAGAATCTCACGCCCGAAACTGCGGCAGAGTTTTTGAAAACCCGCGACAACATCCTTATCCTTACACACAAGAGCCCCGACGGCGACACGGTAGGAAGCGCCGCCGCGCTTTGCCTTGCTCTCAAAGGTCTTGGCAAAACGGCTTATGTATTCAAAAACCCTGAGCTTTCGGAAAAGCTTTTGCGCCGCGCAAAGCCGTACTTTGCACCGGAAGATTTCTCTCCTTCCTGCATAATTTCGGTTGATGTTGCCGATGTAAAGCTTCTCCCTGCTTCCTGCGAGGAGTATGCCGACAGAATAGAGCTTGCGATTGACCACCACATCACGCACGCGTCTTATTCTGCAAAGGTCTGTGTAGTGCCCGAGGCTTCCGCCTGCGGAGAAATTATATTTGATATATTGAAGGCGCTTTCCGTCAAGTTCACGAAAAAGCTTTCAGACCTTCTCTATCTTGCAATTTCTACCGATACAGGCCGTTTTCTCCACGGCAACACAACCCCGAAAAGCCACACAGTTGCAGCAGAACTCATCTCTCACGGTGCAGATTTCCCGGCTATCAACCGCGAATTCTTTACTGAGAAGTCACCGAGCCGCATAGCGCTTGAGGCTGAGATTCTCTCAGGGCTTGAACTTTATTTCGGCGGTAAGGTTTCAGTTATTAAGATGACCGACGAGATGGTAGAGCGCCATGGCGCAACTCCTGACGATACCGACAGCATCTCTGCCCTTGCGCGCGTTGCAAAGGGCGTTGAGCTTGGTATATATCTCCACGAGAAGGACGGGGGAATAAAGCTCTCTCTCCGTTCCGGCGGAGAGGTTAACTGCGCGTCAGTCTGCGCCCATTTCGGTGGCGGCGGACACGACGGCGCAGCAGGCTGTTTTATGGACTGTTCAATGGATGAGGCTAAAGAGCGTATTATATCCAAAATTGAAGAACTTGAGTTATTTTAGCTTTTTGCGGAACACATTGTGTTCCGCAAAGCCTGTTTTTACGAATATTATTTCAAGAGGTAACAAATGAACGGAATTGTTATTGTTGACAAGCCCTCAGGGCTCACATCCCACGATGTCGTGTCGCGTATGCGCCGCATCTTCAAAACCCGTCGCGTAGGTCATTCAGGCACGCTCGACCCGCTCGCAACGGGCGTTCTTCCCGTCTTTATCGGCAGGGCGACAAGAGCTTGCGAATTTGCGCTTTCTGACGAGAAAAAGTATGTCGCGGAATTTCGCCTCGGCATCATTACCGACACTCTCGACATCACCGGAAATATCCTCGCCGAGAACGAGGTTTGCTCTTCTCCCGACGAGGTGGAAGCTGCTTGCAAAAGCTTTCTCGGGACTTCTCTCCAGACCCCGCCGATGTACTCTGCGATAAAGGTCGGTGGCGTTCCGCTTTATAAGCTTGCGCGCGAGGGCAAGGAAATCGAGAGACAGGCGCGCAAAATTGAAATCACTGAAATTTTGCTCTCCCACATTAAAGGAAACGATTACAGGCTTTCCGTTGCCTGTTCGAAGGGGACTTATATCCGCTCCCTCATCGGCGATATCGGCGAGAAACTCGGCTGCGGTGCAACTATGACGGCGCTCCGCCGTACAAAGTCGGGTATTTTTGAGATTGAAAACGCCCGCACGATTGAGGAAATCGAAAGCTCTCCCTCGGTTACCCCGCTTGATTTTATGTTCTCGGAATGCGAGGCGGTAACGATTGACTCCGCGGGTGAGAAAAAGTGTCGCAACGGCGCGGATGTTCCGTATAACGCAAAGAGCGGTGTTCTCTACCGCGTTTATTCGGAAAGCGGAGAATTTCTTATGCTTGCAAGCGGAAATGAACGCGGATATCTCCATACGGTAAAAAGTTTTTTTGAGGTGTAGATTATGAAAAGAGCTGTTGCTCTCGGTTTTTTTGACGGAATACATATCGGACACGGCGCGCTTCTTAAGAGAGCTTTCGAGGTTTCAAAAGAGCTTTCACTTACGCCGTGTGTCCTTACATATTCAAACCACCCGTCAAAGGTGCTTTCGGGAAAGAGCGTCGGGCTTATCAACTCCCCCGAAGAAAGGGCGCACCTTATATCAGAGCTCTATAACATTTCCGACATCGTCATAAAAGACTTCACGGCAGAATATTCAGCAATGTCCTGTGAGGAGTTTTTTGACAAAATTCTTATCTCGGAGCTTCGCGCGGGCTTTGTCGTCGCAGGATACGACTTCCGCTTCGGTAAGGGCGGAAAGGGGAATGCCGAAACACTTAAAGCTCTCTGCAAAGAGTGCGGAATCGGCTGTGAGATAATCGACGAGGTTACGCTTCACGGCGAGGCGGTAAGCTCATCGCGCATACGCCCGCTTATTGAAAGCGGAGATATGGAAGAGGCAAAAGAGCTCCTCGGTCATTATCACTGCACGATTTCCGAGGTTCTTCACGGCAAGGCTCTCGGACGCGATATCGGCTTTCCCACCGCAAATCAGTCTTTTTCGCCCGATGTCATCATCCCGCGATACGGTGTTTATGCCTCCCGCGTTACTTTTGACGGGAAAACATACCGCGCAATAACGAATATAGGCACCCGTCCGACGGTTTCCGACAGTAGCACCGTCTTTGCAGAGACTCATATCCCCGGTTTTTCGGGCGAGCTCTACGGAAAAGTTTTAAAGACCGAATTCGTGCGCTTTCTCAGGGAGGAAAAACAGTTTTCGTCACTTTCCGACCTCATTCGGCAAATATCACAAGATGTACTTGACGCCGAATGTGAAATTTAGATGTTTTTACAGAAAATTCATTGATTTTACATATATTTTTTGGTACAATGTATTTGGTGTAATTTCGCAAAGATTGTTTATGTTAAAGGTGGATTAATTATGGCTTGGGCAATGCTTCAGAATACAATACTCCAGATGAAGGAGGCAACAGACAGAACCATAGGCGTTCTCGATACCACGGGTAGCGTCTGTGCCTGTACTGACCCTTCTCTCAAGGGCTCCCGCCGCGAAGAAGCTCTCGGCGCGCTCGACGAGATGATTGGCTCTTACCTTGTATATGACGGTGATACATACAAGCCCGTCTCTGCACCGGGCGCGCGGTTTGAATATGTCGTTTTTGTCTCAGGTGAGGACGAGCATGCAAAAAGCCTTGCTGTAATGGCGGCCCTTGCTGTCGGTAATGCAAAACGCTATTACGACGAAAAGCACGACCGCACAACCTTTGTCAAAAACATTCTCCTTGACAACATCCTCTCGGGCGATATCTACATGAAGGCAAGCGAGCTCCGTATGGCGCAGGAGATTCCCCATGTTGTTTTCCTCATCCGCCAGACAGAGCTTTACGACTCTGCCGCCATTGACATTATTTCGAGTATGTTCCCCGACAAAGCAAAGGATTTTGTCATCAGTATAAGCGAAAACGAAATCGCCCTTGTCCACGAGGTTGCTCCTCTTTCGGAAAGCCGTGATTTTGTGAAGATTGCGGAAAGCATCCGCGATACTCTCAAGTCCGAGCTTCTTGCAAAAACCGAAATCGGCATAGGCACCGTCGCAAAAACTCTCAAGGACCTCGCAGTTTCCTTTAAAGAAGCTCAGTCCGCCATCAATGTCGGAAAGATGTTTGACACCGAGCGCGACATTATGAGCTACGAAAAGCTCGGCATCGGCAGACTTATCTATCAGCTTCCGACAACACTCTGTGAGATGTTCCTCTCCGAGGTCTTCTCTGACAACTCCCTCGAATCTCTCGATTCGGAGACTCTTATGACAATCCAGAAGTTCTTTGAAAACAACCTCAATGTTTCCGAAACCTCAAGAAACTTGTTCGTTCACAGAAATACCCTTGTTTACCGTCTTGAGAAAATCAAGAAGATAACAGGGCTTGACCTTCGCGAATTTGACCACGCGATAATCTTCAAGGTTGCGCTCATGGTCAAAAAATACCTCTCTACCCAGAACTCCGCATTCTAAATTCCAACAGAAAGGACTGTTAGAAAAATGATCAGGCTTCTCGATGTTTGCAAGGTGTACGAAAACGGAACACCTGCACTCTCGGGCATCAATCTGAAAATAGACGACGGTGAATTTGTATTCCTCGTAGGCTCTTCAGGCTCGGGCAAATCCACCATCGTTAAAATACTTACAAGCGAAGTCAGGATGTCCTCAGGCCGTGGCATAGTAAACGACTTCAACCTCAACAGAATAAGGCCGTCAGAGGTTCCTCTGCTCAGGCGTACGGTCGGCGTCGTTTTTCAGGACTTCCGCTTGATTGACAAGAAAACCGTTTATGAAAACATCGCCTTTGCAATGCGCGCCGTCGGCGCTTCTCCCCGACATATCAAGAGCCGTGTACCGTATGTTCTTGAGCTTGTCGGTCTCTCACATAAGGCAAAGAGCCTTCCCGGAGAGCTTTCGGGCGGCGAAAGACAGCGCGTCGCTGTTGCCCGTGCGATTGTCAATAACCCGCGAATGATAATCGCCGATGAGCCGACGGGAAACCTCGACCCGAAAATGTCAATCGAAATAATGACTCTCCTTGAGAAGATAAACGAGCTCGGAACCACCGTTCTCGTCGTTACTCACGAAAGAGAGCTTGTTGATGAATTTGTAAAACGCGTCGTCACTATTTCCGACGGCCGTATCATAAGCGATAAGACAGGTGGGTATTATCAAAAATGAGACTTTATAATATTTCTTATTTCCTCCGTGAAGGAATCCACAGCATATTCACTCATCGCTTGATGAGCGTTGCCGCAATGAGCGTTATTACAGCCTGCCTTCTCCTTATGGGAAGCTTCACGCTCCTTGCCGCGAATGTCAACCGCCTTTTAGCTGATGTCGAAAGTCAGAACAAGGTTGTCGCTTTTGTTGACGAAACATATTCCGAGGCTGCGTCCCGCTCGCTGAAGTCCGATATTCTCGAAATCTCCGAGATTTCCTCGGTCGATTATATGACAAAGGATGAGGCTCTTGAGAGCTTCAAGGAGGACTTTGGCGACGAAAGCGAGCTTCTTGACGGTCTTGATGAGCGAAATCCGCTCCGCGACCGCTATACCGTTTCTCTCTACAATATAGAGGATACTCAGAAGGTTGCAGATAAGCTTGCTGAAATCGAAGGAATCGCAAAGGTTTCGGCAAGAAGCGACATCTCGGATAAAATCATTCAGGTCCGCGATGTTGTCACCGTAGTCTGCACAGCGCTCATAATCATCCTTATCCTCGTTTCCGTATTTATCATCTCAAACACGGTAAACCTTACTATGTTCAACCGTCGCGAGGAAATTGCAATTATGAAAATGATCGGTGCTACAAACGGCTTTGTCCGTGTCCCGTTCATCATAGAAGGACTTCTTATCGGAATTGTCGGCGCAATTCTTTCGCTCCTTTTGCAGTGGTGCGTATATGAATACATCGTCGCAAGCGCCCTTTCCGGAATAAGCTTTATCCCGACCATTCCATTTAAAAACTGTGTAGGATATCTTTCCCTTATGTTCTTCGGAACAGGTATCGCCGTCGGCGGTATCGGAAGCGCAATAACGCTTCGAAAATTCTTGAAAGTATAGGAGGCGTCTTATATGAATCGCAAAGCCGTGCGCATAATCTCCGCACTTATTGCCGGAGTTCTTGCCTTATCGCTCGTGTTCGCATTTGTTGCGGAAATCGCAATATACAACCGTGCAGATGCCGCGCAGAGCGTTTCAAGCCTCAACTCCCAGCTTTCAAAGCTTGCAAATCAGAAAACCAAAATACAGAAAGAACTTAAAGCCATTGAGTCAAAAAAGAGCTCGACTATGACAAAGAAAGCGGCTCTTGACCGCCAGATTGATGTAACCGAGCAGGAAGTCGAAACCATAAACAAGCTTATCGCAGCTCTTGATGTTGAGCTTTCAGTAGTTTCGGCAGAGCTCAGAGAGGCAGAATCTAAAGAGAAAAAAGAAAACGACGATTTTCTCAAGCGCGTCCGCATTATGGAGGAGGAAGGCTCGGTCTCAATGCTTGGCATAATCCTCTCAGCAGACAGCTTTTCCGATATGCTCACCCGCACAGAGCTCATAGGCGACATCGTTGAAGGTGACAAAAAGCTTATGCGTACGCTCGCCCAGACCCGCTCTGAAATTCAGGCAAAAAAAGCGAAGATGGACGAAAACCGCGCCGCTCAAGCTTCTGCAAAGTCAAGCCTCGTTTCAAAGCAAAAGTCGCTTGAAAGCCAGTACGCTTCTGCAAACAACCTCATAAAGTCTCTCAATATGGAAGCCGCCGAATATGAAAAGGCATTCAACGAGGCAGAAAGAGCACAGGAGCAGGCAAAGGCTGAGCTCAAAAAGCTTCTCGCAAAGTCCGGAAGCAGCTCGACTACCTATGTCGGCGGTGATTTCCGCTGGCCGACGAAGGCGACATATATCACCTCATACTACGGTACAAGAAAAGACCCGATTACAAAGAAAACCTCCATGCACACCGGTATCGACATCGGCGCAAGCATGGGAAGTGAGATATACGCCGCAAACTCCGGAACGGTTATTGTTGCGGGTTGGTCAAGCAAGGGCTACGGCAACTATGTAATCATTGACCACGGCGGCGGCAAATCAACACTCTACGCTCATATGAGCAAAATCAAAACCACAAAGGGCGCAAAGGTCGCTCAAGGTGATGTTATCGGTCTTGTAGGCTCTACGGGCTGGTCAACGGGCCCGCATCTCCACTTTGAAATTCTCCTGAACGGTAACCATACAAATCCGATGAATTATTTTAAGAAATAACTTGCAAGCCGAGGGGGTTAATCTCCCTCGGCTTAAACAGAGGAGGGCGCTATGAAAAGAAAGCAGATAATGACGACTGCGGCTCTTATGCTTCTCACCGCCGCAATCACATATTGTATAACTCTCTACTCCGCCGAGCGCGAATATAACGCAAAGCTTGCAGACCTTTCCGATATGGAGTCGCAGTATGCGAGAATCGCCGAGGTAAGAAGTTATATTGACAAGTACTATGTAAATGAATACGACGAAAAAACCATTACCGACGGTGCGCTTTACGGTATGGTAGCCATGCTTGGCGACCGCTGGTCACACTACCTCACCCCTGAGCAGTTTTCTTCCGTTATGACCTCTCTCAGCTCAAAGGTGGTCGGAATCGGAATAAACGCCGTTTTTGACGACGAAAATGACGCGGTTATGGTTCTTGATGTCTTTGAGGATTCTCCCGCGGAATACGCCAAACTCGCGCCGTTTGACAGGATTGTCAGCGTTGACGGCAAGAAGGTTGCAGACATCGGCTATGACGCTGCGGTAAAGAGCATCGCAGGTGCGGTCAACACCCCCGTTTCACTCGTAATCGTGCGCGAGGGCGTTGCCACCCCGATAAATATGAGCATCACCCGCCGCGAAATAGATGTAACGAATGTTTCCTCAAAGATTCTCGACGGAAACATCGGTTACATCAAAATCGTAAGCTTTGACTCAAATGTTGACAAGGACTTCTCTCAGGCGCTTGAACGCCTCAAAAAAGCAAATGTTTCGGGAATCGTATTCGATGTCAGAAATAACCCCGGCGGTCTTATGCAGGTCCTCGTAAACACGCTCGACCCGCTTCTTCCCGAGGGTGTTGTCCTTCGCGAAGAGAACAAGGCAGGAAAGGTTACCGAATACAAATCGGACAAATCGGAAGTTGACCTTCCTATGGCCGTTATCACAAACCAGTATTCAATCAGCGCGGCTGAGTTTTTCGCGGCTGCCCTCAGAGAATCCGGCAAGGCGCTCATCGTCGGCGAGCCGACCACCGGAAAAGGACTTGCGCAGTCAAACATCCCGCTCAAAGACGGTTCGGGCCTCGTCCTTTCGGTAAGCAAGTACTTCACCGGCAAGGGCGTAAGCCTTGAAGCAACAGGCGGTCTTACTCCGGACAGACTCGTTGAGCTTTCTGAAGAGGAAAACAAGAATTTCTATCTCCTCACAGAGCACGGCGACCGCCAGCTTCAGGAGGCACTTTCAGTAATCCGCGAGAAAATCGCAGCAAAAGAAAAAGCAGAGTAATATTATTTTTTAAAAGTAATATCATAATACAGATAATCAAATCTGTGGCAGGTGGTTCTCTTGCGTGTCTGCATACTTTTCAAAAGAAAAGACCTTAAGAAAAACGCCTTTCTCATTTCTTTTCCCGGGCTCTATCGCGGAGTCGGGATTTATAAAGCTGAGATTTCGGAAAGGATTTCAAAAAGACGGCTTAAAAAGTGCATAAAAAAGCTTTCGGAGCTAAAGCTCTCGTTTGTTGCTTTGTCACCTGACTTTTGTCTTTCCGACACCTTTCTTTGTTTCGGAATAACTCCTATATACGGAATAAACTTACTTTTAAGACACAGCGCCGATGCGGCGCTGTGTCTTGCCGAAAGCTTAAAGCTTCCGACAACCTTTTACATTTGCGGCGGGAGCTTCTGGAGCGTAACGCGCGCCGCGCTTACGCTTCTTGCCAAAACAAACAATGTTTTTGTTTCCTGCGCGGATTCTTGCGCTGTGGCAGAGGCTTGTCTCAATGCTTGCGGCGCGGTAATCAAATCCTCTCCGCCCCAAGAGCATATACGCATCTCACTTTCCGATGACGGCTTTGAGCTTTTCTCCCGCGATAAAAATTTTTCATTTTCAGCCTTTAAAATTCCTCTCCCCGCAGACTTTCCTTTCGACATTCCCGACACCTGTCATACCTCTCTTTGTGAGGCGCTTGACCTTTGCGGAATTTTAAAAGATTCTGATGTGAAAATTATTTTTTCCGAAACCTGAGCAAAATACAGCTATGACCCCAAATTTCGTCATAATTTCCCCCTATAAAATGCAATTTTTCAAAACATTTACTTGACATTTTGCATTTTGCTCTCTATAATATGAGAAGTTGTAAATCAACTTCACATTTATATAGTAGAAAACAACTTTATTATAATGAGGAAAAAGAGGTAACAGAGATGGCAAAAACATATAAACTTACAAAAGAACGATTACAGGAGCTTCGCGATGAGCTCGACTGGATCAAGAATGTAAGGGAGCACGAAGTTGCAGAGCTTATCAAAGAAGCCCGCTCCTTCGGCGACCTTTCAGAAAACGCGGAATACGAAGAGGCAAAGAACGAACAGGGTCGCCTTTTCTCCCGCAAGGCAGAAATCGAAAACATCCTCCTCAACGCAGAGGTTATTGAGATTTCTGAAAACAACAGCGAAGTCCGCACAGGCTCACATGTCAAGGTCAGCGATATGACCGATGGCTCTATCGAGGAATACTGGGTTGTCGGTTCTCAGGAGGCTGACCCCTATAAGGGAAGAATCTCCGACGAATCACCCTTTGGCAAAGCTCTCATCGGCAAGGCTGTCGGAGATATCGTAGGAGTCGAAGCTCCCTGCGGTATAATTGAGTACAAAATAGTCGAAATAGGAAATTAATTTTTGGCGGTCGCAGTTTCTGCGTCCGCCTATGATGATTAAAATGGAGGAAATACAATGGCAACTGAAGAAACAAGAGTAAACGAAGCTCCAATGGAAGATTTGAACGAAATTCTCCGTATTCGTCGTGAAAAGCTTGCAACGCTTGTCGAAAATGGAGAAAATCCGTTTGAAATAGTTAAATATGACCAGACTCACCACTCAACTGACATCATAGATAATTTCGATGCGCTTGAGGGTCAGACCGTAAGCATCGCCGGCCGTCTTATGAGCCGTCGCGGAATGGGCAAGGCTTCTTTCTGCGATGTTCAGGACCTCAAGGGAAAAATCCAGATTTATGTCCGTATAAACGATGTCGGTGAGGATGCTTTTGCAAAATTCAAGAAGTTTGACATCGGCGATATCGTCGGCGCTGTCGGTACGGTTTTCCGCACAAGAACAGGCGAGCCGTCAATCCACTGCACCGAGATTACTCTTCTCTCGAAGTCTTTAAAGCCGCTTCCCGAGAAGTATCACGGTCTTACAAACACCGATATCCGCTACCGTCAGAGATATGTTGACCTCATTATGAACCCCGAGGTCCGCGATACCTTTGTCAAGCGTTCAAACATCATAAGCTCTATCCGTCGCTACCTCGACACCCAGGGCTTCATCGAGGTTGAAACTCCGATGCTCGTTTCAAATGCAGGCGGTGCTGCTGCCCGTCCGTTTGAGACTCACTTCAACGCTCTTAACGAGGACTTCATGCTCCCCATCTCTCTCGAGCTTTACTTAAAGCGTCTTATCGTCGGCGGTCTTGAGCGCGTTTACGAAATCGGCAGAGTTTTCAGAAACGAAGGTCTTGACACCCGCCACAACCCTGAGTTCACTCTTATGGAGCTTTATCAGGCATACACCGACTACCACGGCATGATGGACCTTACAGAGAATATGTACCGTCATGTTGCTATGGAAGTTCTCGGCACAACAAAGCTCTCATACAACGGAATTGAGATGGACCTTGGTAAGCCGTTTGAGAGAATTACTATGGTTGACGCTGTCAAGAAATATTCAGGCGTTGACTTTAACGAAATCAAAACCGATGATGAAGCAAAGGCAGTTGCAAAAGAGCACCATATCGAATTTGAAAAGAGACACAAGAAGGGTGATATCTTAAACCTCTTCTTTGAAGAGTTCGTTGAAGAGCACCTCATTCAGCCGACATTTGTTATGGACCACCCGATTGAAATTTCTCCGCTTACGAAGAAAAAGCCTGAGGACCCGAACTATGTTGAGCGTTTTGAGTTCTTTATGAACGGTTGGGAAATGGCAAACGCATATTCCGAGCTCAACGACCCGATTGACCAGCGTGAGCGTTTCCGTGACCAGGAGGAGCAGCTCTCCCAGGGTAACGAAGAAGCTAACACAACAGACGAGGACTTCTTAAACGCTCTTGAAATCGGTATGCCCCCAACAGGCGGTATCGGCTTCGGTATTGACCGTATGACAATGCTCTTTACCGACAGCGCCGCTATCCGCGATGTTCTCCTCTTCCCCACAATGAAAACACTTGATAAATAATTTTAACAAAAGGAATTCTGTATGAACTATATAAAAAAAGTAAAGGCCTTCTTAGTAGCTGTAATGAAAGCCTCTTTGAAAGTTAAAGACTCAACGGGATCCTGTATTTTAGTTTTTTTCGATATTTTATATTGCCGTTTGAGATTTCATGTCACACTGCACGAGTATTTAATTTATCAATTCTATAATTACAAAGACCATTACCGTAAAAATTTTCTATTGAGGCATCACCAACGAAATCAATACAGGCGCGTTAATAACATAAAGATTACTGGCTCTAAATATAACTTTTATAACAATTTATCAGAGTTTTTCCAACGAGAAGTACTTAAGTTGCCTGAATGTGGCAAAAAGGTTTTTTTGGAGTTTGTAAAAAAACATAAGCAAGTTGTTCTTAAGCCTGATAAAGGCTCCCTTGGCAACGGTTTCTCTGTTCTTAATTACGAAAGCGATCAACAGGTTTTAGAATATTACAATAAAATAACGGATGACATGTTGTGCGAAGAATTTATCAACCAACACAAGGTGTTGTCTGCTGTTAACCCTTTTTCGGTTAATACAATAAGGATTGTGTCTTTACGCAAAAATGATGGCATTGAGATCATTTCCGCTTCTCTGAGATCTGGTTCCAAAACAGAGTGTTTAGTTGATAATATGGCTTGTGGCGGCCTTGTTGCATCTATTGATATCGAAACGGGGATTGTTTGCTCTTTTGCCGTTGATCACAATCAAAAACGATATATGCATCATCCAATTACAAAAGCTCAATTGATTGGTTTAAATATTCCTAACTGGTTCGAGGCCATAGACACTGTTAAAAAAGCACACACAAAACTAACAGGGAATCTCGTTGTCGGTTGGGATATCGCGATAACTGAAACAGGTGTTGATATTGTCGAAGGAAATAGTGCGCCGAGTCACGAAGTAATGCAGTTGGCTGATCTCTTGCCAAAAGGTGAAAGGATTCTTCCTGTTATTAATAACAAGAAAAATCAAATATATGACCGTCACTTAAAGTTGTAAAATGCTCGCAAAATACAAGTCAAGTTATTTGATGGTAGATAGAATTATGCAAACTCATAGAAATGATATTATTTGCGCTTTTTGTCTGGGATAACGGTTGTTTCATAATCAGCGCCGCTATCCGCGATGTTCTCCTCTTCCCCACAATGAAAACACTTGATAAGTAATTTTATTTACTCTAAGAGAAAGGACTGATATACTTTGAAGCCAAGCCGTGATTCGCGCGATGTTTTCGCGGTTTTCAAACCTGACAGCTTTATGAAGGATGCGACCTTCTTTGAAAAGCTTAAGTACTGGTTCAAAAATGTATATTGGTACCATTTCCGCATTGCAACCTTTATTGCAATTCTTCTCGTTGTGTTCGTATGCACGCTTATCTCCGATATATTCTTCAAGGAGTATAACGACCTCGACTATGTTCTCGGTGGCGCGCTCTTTGCAAGTACACAGGATATGGTTGCGATTTCAGATGAGTTTTCCGCGATGATTACCCCGAAGGGCGCTGAAGAAGAATCGAAGGTCGGCTATCAGATGCTCTGTACGCAGAGTATCGTCGGCACCGGTGCTTCCGGCGAGATTCTCGACGAGGGAACGCGCGCAAACATCGATAAGATAACCGTTACCATGGCAGACGACGAGGTTCTCCTCTTCTTCTTTGACAAGAAGTACATAGAATGGTACGCGGAACAGGGCGCGTTTGAGCCCCTCTCCGAATTCGGCATAGAGAGCGAGGACGAATATTTCGTAAGGGTTGACGAAACCGAGTTTTTCAAAAAGTTTGACCTTCCGAATCACACCGGTATTTACGCCGGCATAAAGCTTAAGACAGAAGGCAGAATAAAAAACGAGCGCATAGCGAAAAAGTATGAAAATGCCGCGCATGTCCTTTCGGGCATTCTCGCAAAAGGCTGATTTCACAGATAGGGTTACTTGAAATGATTGAAAGAATTACAAGTCGGCAGAACCCGACGGTAAAAAAGCTCCGCGCACTTGCAAAAGACAAGGACTTCCGCTTTGAATGCGGAGAGTTTGTCTGCGACGGGGAAAAGCTTCTTTCCGAGGCGATTCGCGAAAACTTTGAAATCACAGCTCTTCTTTTGAGCGAGGATTTTAAGGGCGATATTCCGTCCCTTCCGACAAAAAACTGCTATATTGTCCCTCAGGATATCCTTGACAGCATTACAACCCTCAAGAGCGCGCAGAGCGTTATCTTCTCCTGCCGTATGAAGAACACTGCTCCCGAGAGCATCTCCTCTGCCATTCTTCTGGACAGGCTTCAGGATACCGGAAACATCGGAACTATCATCCGCACGGCTGATGCATTTGGTATAGATGCCGTTTTCTGTGACGGTACGGCGGATGTCTATAACCCGAAAACTATCCGCTCGGCAATGGGCTCTATCTTCAGAGTCCCCGTGATTTACGACGACTTTACATCCCTCATCCCGCGACTTCGCGAAGGTGGAAGGCGCGTATATTGCTCAGAGCTTTACGGCGATGTCAAAACAATCTCCGAATGTTCTCCCCACGGCGCATTTGTTGTAATCGGAAACGAAGGCAACGGTGTCCGCCGTGAAATTTCCGCCCTCTGTGACGGAAGTGTAATCATCCCGATGAAGGGCGCGGCGGAATCTCTCAACGCTGCCGTTGCCGCCGCTATTTTCATGTATGAAATGAGTGGAGAAAATGAATAACCTCGAAAAATGGGTATGGCTCTCGGAAGCCCTTTATAAAGGTAGTCGCAAGACAGGCGACCTTCTCTCGCACTTTGGCGACATTGAAAAAATCTTTGCCGCAGACCGCACAGCGTTTAAGTCCTGCGGTATTGCTTTTGGCGAAAAGGAGCTTTCAAAGCTTCTTGACAAGGACCTTTCCGCTTCAAGGAAAATACTCTCCGACTGCGAAAAGGAAGGCTGTCGCGTTATCCTTCGCACATCCGAAGAATTCCCGAAAAGACTTTTGGAGATAGCTGACTGTCCGACTCTTCTCTATGCGAAAGGGCTTCCGTTATCAGTCGATACAGAACCCGTCATCTCCGTTGTCGGAACGAGAAAGGCATCTGTCCAGGGCTTACACGCCGCAAAGAAAATTTCTTCTGAAATTGCTGTTTCCGGCGGCGTAATCTGCAGCGGTCTTGCCCGCGGTATTGACACCGTTGCCATGGAAAGCGCGCTCAACAGCAACGGCAAGGTGATAGGCGTTCTCGGGTGTGGACTTGATATCGCATATCCTCCGGAAAACAGAAGTCTCATGAAACAAGTCGAAATATCGGGCACTCTCCTTTCGGAGTATCCTCCGAAAGCTCCGCCCGACAGAATAAATTTCCCCAAAAGAAACAGAATAGTAAGCGCGCTTTCGCTCGGTGTTTGCATTATCGAAGCTCCCGAGAGAAGCGGTGCTCTCATTACAGCGCAGATTGCACTTGACCAGAACAGGGATGTTTTTGCCGTGCCGTCTGGCATATTTGAAGCGCAGGCGCGCGGTTCGAATAACCTCATCCGCATGGGTGCAATACCCGTAACCTGCGGTCAGGAAATCCTTTCTGAATACACACATCTCTTCGGGGATAAAATCTCGCTTTCCGAGGTGCTTCCCCCTGAATCTTCAACTGAAGTCGAAGAGAAAAAGCCCTTTTCAATTCCCGAGGAGGTTCTTTCCTCGGTATCTGACGACGAAAAAGCAATTCTTAAAGCAATTTCAGGCGATGAGCTTCGCGCAGACGAGATATCTTCCATTTGCGATATGCCGATACCGAAGGTTCTCTCGCTTCTGACGATGCTCGAAATCAGAAAAATTGTCAAGCAGCTTCCCGGCTGCCGTTTCAAAGTTTTATAATTCTTAATAAGGAGTCTGATATATGTCGTATCTTGTAATAGTGGAGTCTCCCACCAAGGTCAAAACAATCGGAAAACATCTTGGAAGCAAGTATAAAGTCATGGCATCCATGGGACATCTGCGTGACCTTCCGAAAAGTGATATAGGCATTGATATTGACGGCGGTTTTGTTCCGAAGTATCTCGCAATCAGGGGTAAAAGTGCGCTTATCCGCGAGCTTCGTACCCTTGCCGCAGAGAGCGATGCCGTTTACCTCGCAACTGACCCTGACCGCGAAGGCGAGGCTATTTCATGGCATCTCAAAGAGCTTTTAGAGCTCGACGACAAGAAGACAAAACGCGTTACCTTTAACGAAATTACCAAAAATGCGATTTTAGAGGGCATAAAAAAGCCCCGTGACATAGACGAAAACCTTGTAAATGCTCAGCAGGCTCGCCGTCTTCTCGACAGAATCGTGGGCTATAAGCTTTCCCCGCTTCTCTGGAAGAAGGTTCGCTACGGTCTCTCTGCAGGCCGAGTTCAGTCTGTTGCAACAAGACTTGTTATTGACCGCGAAAACGAAATCCGCGAGTTTGTTCCGCGCGAGTTTTGGACAATTGATGCTGACTTTTCGAGAATTGCTCCGAATGAGGGTAGCTTCTCCGCAAAGTTCTACGGAACAGATACAAAGAAAATCGAGCCCGCATCAGCTGAGGAAACCGATGCTATCATCGAGAGCATAAAGAACGCAGATTTCTTTGTCAAATCCATAAAGCGCGCGCAGAAAAAGCGTTCGCCCGTTCCCCCGTTCATTACCTCAACTCTTCAGCAGGAGGCATCCCGTCGCTTCGGTATGTCACCGAGCCGCACGATGACCATTGCTCAGCAACTCTATGAAGGAATAGAGGTTGACGGAATGGGCCTTACCGGTCTTATTACTTATATGAGAACCGACTCCCTCCGCCTTGCTGACGAGGCGATTTTCGCTGTAAGAAATTTCATAACCGATACCTTCGGTGAAAAATATTGCCCGAAAACACGCCGTGTTTTCAAGACAAAAAAGAGCGCTCAGGATGCTCACGAAGCTATAAGACCTGCGTATGTCGAGCTCACACCTGAGAGAATAAAGAAAAACCTCACTGCTGACCAGTTCAAGCTC
>JAZOAS010000091.1:0-10182 GCA_045595605.1 Eubacteriales bacterium | reverse complement strand
ACCGCGAAGCTCAATAAAGTGGCGGATGACTTCGGGAGCAGAGCCGACAATACTCTTTGCAGAAACCTTTTTAAGCTCAACAGCGTCGTCTGCGATGAGACGGTGACCGCGCTTTACAAGCTCTATTGCGGTTTCGCTCTTACCGACTCCGCTTTCTCCGAGAAGGAGAACACCTTCACCGTAAACCTCAACGAGAACGCCGTGGCGGGTGATGCGCGGTGCGAGCTGGACATTGAGGTATGAAATGAGCGCCGCCATAAAAGCGGATGTATCGTCTGTTGTTCGGAAAATAGGAGTATTATACTTCTTCGCAACCTCGACTACTTCCGGGAATATTTCGAGGTTTCGTGTAAATACAACAAAAGGAATTCTCATTGAGAAGAAGCTGTCGAATCTTGCAGTTCTTTCTTCGGGGGAGAGCGTGTTTAAAAACATTGTTTCAACTCGGCCGATAACGACGGCGCGTGTGTTGTCAAAAGAGTCAAGAAAACCCGAGAGCTGAAGTCCCGGACGGTTGATGTCCGTTGAGCTGATTTCGATATTCTCATAACCCTCAGGGCCGTATATTACCTCAAGAGAGAATTCTTTCTCAATTTCTTTTAAAGGGATTGTATAATTTCCAACATTGTTAGCGTCCACTGAAAACACCTCCGAAAAAGGATTATATATAATTTATTATAACTGTTTTTTATAATAAATTCAATAGAGCAGGCTATATTTCCGTGAGTAGCTTTTTTTTGTAGGCAAGAGGCGAAAAACCTGTTTTTTTTCTGAAGGAGGAAATAAAGTGGCTGGTTGTTGAAAAGCCTGCCTCTTGTGCAATCTGAGTTATCGAAAGGTTGGTTGTAAGAAGAAGGTTTCGCGCAAAGTCGAGCTTCAGATCGGTCAGATAGCTCGTGAAGCTTTTGTTCATAACGCGCTTGAAGGTTCGGGAAAAATAGCTGTAGCTCATTGCAAAAAGCTTTGCGACCTCTTTTTCTGTTATGTTTGCAAAGTTTTCACTGCAATATTCTGTTACCGCGAAGATTGTCTCTGAAACCTCGTCAGGGAAGACAAAAAGACTGTCACCGCAGCGCTTTTCCCAAATCCGAACAATCTGCGTAAAGAGAGACAAAACCTCTCCGCGCAAGGCATATGACCCGGCGAAGGAGTTGAGGTTCCACTCTTCTGCGACATTTTCTATGATGCTTTTAATTTTTGATGCTTTTGCTTCTTTGGCAGATATCCGTCTGAGACCTGACAGGTCATTTTGCAGAAGCGGGATGAGACATCGGCTCTCATCTGTCGGCTGACCTTCAAAGCGGAGTATCTCGGGAGAAAATTTAATTACAAAATACTTCCCGCAATTTTCATCTTTTGCATATACCTCATGCGCTTCGCGAGAGTTTATGACGATGAGCTCGCCTGTTGAAAAGGGAAACTCATCATCGTTTATCCATACGGACAGATTGCAGTCTATGGCATACAAAATTTCGATATAATCGTGATAATGGGGCAGAACACCGGAGATTGGAGCGGTTCTCTCCATTTCAATACAGAACACAGAAGGTTCTGTATTATTTCTTTTTGAAGTTTTTTCCTCGAAAGCAACACTCATAGAAATTACCTCATGACAAAAATCTGATATTTTTAAACAATTATAATATATCATAATAAAACGAAAAATGCTATACTTTTACGCAAAGGAGAGTGATTTTTATGCGTATAGACAAAAAATACAACTACAAAACTACTCCGAAGAGTAAAGCATCTGCTGAGGTGCGAGGCGAAAAGTATAGATTCACAGTTCTCACGCCGAGGCTTATAAGGATGGAATATAACGAAAACGGAGTTTTCGAAGACCGTGCAACCCAGGTCGTAATAAACAGGGATTTCGATGTTCCTGAGTTTTCCGTAAAGGACGAAAACGGAAACCTTACGATAAGAACCGAGTTCGTAGAGCTTGTATATAACAAAAAGCCGTTTTCAAAGTATTCGTTGACTGTAAATACATATGCAGACGGCGCGCTCATAAACATATGGAAGTATGACGAGGAAAGCAAAACAAATATGAAGGGAACCTGCCGTACTCTTGACAGAGTTGAGGGCGAGTGTCCGCTTGAGAACGGAATAATGAGCGAAAACGCCACTCCCGTTCTTCTGGATGACAGTGACTCTCTCGTTATCGACGATGACGGCTGGACAACTCCGCGCGCGGAGAAATATACTGACCAGTATCTCTTCTGCTACGGCTGTATGCCCGATAATTACGACTACAAGCTTGCCCTGCGCGAGTTCTATATGCTCACCGGCTTCACACCGCTTCTTCCGAGGTTTTCGCTCGGCAACTGGTGGAGCAGATACCACGCATACACACAGGAGGAATACACTTCTCTTATGGCTCGCTTCAAGGCTGAGGGCGTTCCTTTTGCGGTTTCCGTAATTGATATCGACTGGCACTATATAAAAATTGACCCGAAGTACGGAAGCGGGTGGACGGGATACACCTGGAACACAGAGCTCATTCCCGACTACAAGGCTCTTCTTTCACACCTTCATTCGGAGGGTATGGAGGTAACGCTCAATGTTCACCCTGCTGAGGGCGTTGCGGCGCACGAGTCAATGTACCCCGAAATGGCAAAGGCGATGGGCAAGGACCCCGCAATGGAAGAGAAGGTTCTCTTCGAGATAGAAAACCCGAAGTTCCTTGAAAACTACTTCAAAATTCTTCATCACCCGTATGAGAAGGACGGCGTAACCTTCTGGTGGGTTGATTGGCAGCAGGGAAGCGTTACATCCGTTCCGGGGCTTGATCCGCTGTGGATGCTCAACCACTTCCATTATATCGATAACGGCAGAAGCGGTCGCCGCGCGCTCATTCTTTCAAGATACGCAGGCCCCGGCTCTCACCGTTACCCCGTAGGTTTTTCGGGAGACACGGTAAGCACATGGCCGTCGCTTGAGTTCCAGCCGTACTTTACCGCAACGGCATCAAACATAGGCTATGGCTGGTGGAGTCACGATATCGGCGGGCATATGCTCGGCAAGCGTGACTGCGAGCTCGTCGCCCGTTGGATACAGCTCGGCGTATTCTCTCCGATTAACCGTCTCCACAGCTCTCCGAGCCCGTTCTTCGGAAAAGAGCCGTGGAACTTCGACAAGATTTCCGAAATCTCGATAAAGAAGTTCCTGCGTCTCCGCCATGAGCTCATTCCGTATATTTACTCGATGAACTATCGCGCGCATACTCTCGGCGAGCCGATAGTTATGCCTCTTTACTATACCTGGGATAACCTTGACGCGCGTGCTCACAAAAACGAATTCACCTTCGGTACTGAGATGATTGTATCTCCGATTACAAGACCGCATGACGCGGAAACAATATGCGGAAGCGCTGAGACTTATCTTCCTGACGGCGTGTGGTATGACTTTTTCACAAACAGAAGGTACAGCGGTAAAAAGAGCTTTACGGCATACAGGGACATGAACGATATGCCTGTGTTTGTCAAGGCGGGCGGTATTGTTCCTATGGCAAAGCTTACTCATGTAAACGATGTCGAAAACCCCGAGAATATGAAAGTAAAAGTTTTTGCAGGGGCAGATAATGTGTTTGAGCTTTATGAGGATGACGGTGTAACAAACGATTACCGCGACGGTAAATATGCTGTTACAAAAATGGAGCTTCGATGGGGCGAAAAACCTGTCTTTACGGTAAATAAGCCGGAGGGCGAGAAATCGGCAACTGTCGCAAAGAGAAATTATGAGTTTGAGTTTGTCGGTGTTTCCGAAGCTACGGGCGTTACCGTTATGGAAGGCGGAAAGGCAAAGAAATTTGAAACCTTCGTAAAGAACGGCGTGTTTACGGTAAGCGTAGAAAATGTTTCAGATACGCTTGTTGTTTCGTTCGCAGAAGTAAATCTCAAAGAAAACGATGTAATGGGCGATATCTATAAGATTTTGCAGAATGCGGAAATTGAGTTTGCAACAAAGGATACCTTGTACGAAAAGCTTCTTGCTTGCAAGGGTAAGGCCGAGGCTCTGCGCGAGGTGGTCGGCGCGAATGTCGGAGACGACATAAAGCGCGCACTCTGCGAAGCTATAACGGCTGAAGATTAAAAGAAAACAGCACCGCAGAAGCGGTGCTGTTTTTGTGTTGAATTATTACTTTCCTGCCTGCATCTCTGCAACTGCCTCGAGAACTGCGTCTGCCATGAAGATGAGCTGATCTTCCGAGAGACCGTAGAGGGGAAGGTGAGTGAAGCGCTTGTAGAAGACTTCTTCACATACCGGGCAGGTAGCGGCGATAGCATCGCGGTCGTAGCCGTGCTCACGGATAACATCAAAGCGGTAGAGCGGGCCGAAGTGCGGGATGTTTGTAACGCCCTTTTCGGTAATCTTTGCTTTGAGAGTCTGGATGTCTCCGCCTGCCTTAGCCGGGTCAATCTGGAGAAGGTACATATGGTATGTCGGCTTGATATCGTCTGTATCAAGACGCTGCGGGATGATAGCATCATTCTCAGCAAAGCGACGAGCGAGATATTCTGCAGCAGCTCTTCTCTCGGCGATAATCTTTTCGTTGCGCTCGAGCTGGAGCTGGAGGCCGAGACCCTGGATTTCTGTTGTGGAGCTGTTTCCTGCAACGAAGTTCTTGTACTTACCCTTGATTGAAGTGATGTCATAAAGCCAGTTATCAATCTTTCTTGAGAAGTCAAGACCGAGGGAGCGTGCGCGCTTCATATCGTCTGCAAAGCCGGGGATTGTTGTGGTAAGGATACCGCCTTCGCCGAAGGAGGTGATATTCTTTACTTCGTGGAGAGAGAAGCCTGCGAAGTCGCCGATTGTACCAATCTTGCGACCCTTGTAAACAGCACCGAAAGCGTGAGCCGCATCTTCAAGAACGAGGATGTTGTGCTTTCTTGCAATTTCCATAATCGGGTCCATATCAACCGGGTAACCTGCAATATGTACGGGAACGATCATCTTTGTCTTGTCAGTGATCTTTCTCTCAACATCCTTCGGGTCCATGTTGATTGTGTTCGGGTCAACATCGGCAAAGACGAGCTTTGCACCGACCGAGAGCGGGTATGCCATAGTAGCGACAAAGGTGATAGCCGGAACGATGACCTCGTCGCCGGGGCCGATATTTGCATACTTATAAGCAATCTCAAATCCCGCTGTGCAGTTTGCGACAAATGCGCTGCCGCTTGTTCCGAGGTATTCATCGACCATAGCTTCAGCCTTTTCTACCTGAGAGCCGAGAGAGAGCTTTCCGGGAGGGGAAGAAATCTCCGAAAGCTTATACACCTCGTCCTTTATACGGGAGTAGATAGCGTCGTACTCCGCACCTTCGCCCTGCATAAGGAACTTGACAACAGCCATGAGGTCTTCTGCATTGTAGTTTTCACCGACAGCTGCCCACGGAACGCGGGTTTCGCCTGTGTTATATCTGAAATCTGTAGGTTTTTTAGCCATTTTGATATAGTACTCCTTTCAATTTGCACTTTTTAACATTTTAGTACAAAACGACCTGAAAGTCAAGTATTTTTTCATTGATTGGAGAAATTAAAAGAGTAGCCTTGCAAAAGTCGCCGCGGCGAGAAATCCAGAAAGCTCTGCGCAAAGCGCGGCAAAGACGGTATAACGCGTCTTTTTTGCGCCTATTGAGCCGAAGTAAACGGCGAGCGTGTAGAAGGTTGTTTCGGATGCTCCGAGCATGATTGCGGCAGTACGGCCTGCGAGAGAATCGACACCGCAGGTTCTGATGATATCGCTTCCGAAGGCGAGAGCGGCGCTTCCTGAAAGAGGCCTTAAAAGAAGGAGAGGCGCGCATTCGCGCGGGATTCTGAAAAAGTCGGTGAAAGGCGATAAGAACGAGCATATCATGTCAAGTGCACCCGACGCTCTCAGCATATAAATTGCGGCAAAAAGTGCGGTAACACTTGGCAGTATCCGTCCGAGAACGCGTATTCCGTCACTTGCTCCGCAGACCAGAGCGTCGTAGATGTCGCATTTTTTAAATAAAGCATAAATTCCGACGAAAAGGAGAATGAGCGGGACCGTGAGAGAGGTTAGAGTGTTCATTTTTCTCTCCTTTTATATATTTTTGCACAGAGTCTTGATATAAATATTCCAAAGATTTGCGAAATCGCGGTTGCTATCCAAACTGCGGGCAGTATATCAAACGGATTTGAAGCGCCGAGAGACGCGCGAATTGCCGCAACGGTCGTAGGTATAAGCTGAAGGGAAGCTGTATTTATGACGACGAGCATACATAAGTCATCGGAAACGAAAGAGTTTCCAGTGATTGAATATAGCCCGCGAGCAGCGGAAATCCCTGCGGGGGTAGCGGCGTTGCCAAGGCCTAAGAGATTTGCGGATACATTTGCGGAGATATCACCTAAAACTTCCGGTGAGTTTTTTGCACTCGGGAAGAGAAAACTGAGAAAGGGCATAAGAAGCTTTGTCAGAAGCTTTAAAAGCCCGCATCTTTTCATAAGTTCAAGCAGAGCACTCCATAGAATAACCATTCCGCCGATTGAAAGAATAAGGTTTATTCCGGCGCCTGCACCTTCGGCAACGGATGTGCTGAGTTCTCCGATTCTGCCATTTGTCAATGCGCTTATAACTGAGATAAAAATCATAAATACCCAGATTTTTCCCATCATATTGCGACAACCTCCGATAAAAAATTACAAAATCAAATATCGTCTATTGACAAATTTTGACATTTTTGGTATGCTTATTGTACGAATTTGGAAGGGGCGAAAAAATGAAAGCCACAGGAATCATCAGAAAGATTGATGAACTCGGGAGAATAGTTCTTCCTATTGAGCTTCGTAAAAAACTTGGGATAGAGCAGAAAGACTCTATTGAAATTTATGTTGACGGAGATAAGGTTATTCTGAAAAAGCATGAAAACGAATGCATCTTCTGCGGAAACCGTAAAGGTCTTTCCGAATACAAAGGGAAAAGCGTTTGCGAGGCTTGTATAAAAAATCTTTCAGAGTAAAAAGAAGCAGAAACTTGAAAGTCAAGTTTCTGCTTCTTTTATTTTGTTTATCAATCTTTTTTTGCAACTATTTCTGTCGTGTAGAGCGGCATAATAACGAGAAAAGCAAAAAGCGGGAAAAGCTCTGAAAGTTTTGTTCCTGTTACGGAAGCAAACTCACCTGCAAACAGGAGCGAGAAAAGTTCCGTGAAGATGAAGAAGATTCCTGCAAAACAGGAGAAAACGCAAACATGCTTTCTGTTCTTGCCAAGGATATGCGCCGCAACACCGTAGCAGAAGAAAAGAATTGAGATATAAGAAAGAATAAGAAAAATATAGTTTGAAATTACCGGGTCTGAAATTTTATCGCGGAAGGTAAGAATAAGAAGAAACGCTGCCCAGAAAGCGGGGACGGCTGAGAAAATACAGTAAGCCGTGCTGTCTCTTTCGATTAAACGGTATTTTCCGAGAACGATAAACGAAACCGCCGAATAAAGCGCAAAGAGCGCAAGTACGAGGTCTGTCGCAACGAATTCATACCGAAGACCGAACAGAAGCATTGCCGCATAGACAAGAAGGAATGCTGCTCCTGCAAAGGAGACTATCGGGAGCGCGGTTTCACGCAGACGGGAAGTGAAAGTTATTCCCCCTTTTGAAATAAACGCCGCAATAAGCGCCATAAGAAGAGCGATAACGCAGATTATTACAAGACCGTTTGTGGGGGAGGAGATAGCTCCTCCTTCTGCTGAAAGCTTAAGCTGAGCGGCTCTGAGACTTGCGCCGCAAAGCCCCGCAGTTATTGGACAAAGAAAAAGAATCGGAAAAAGCTTGTTTTTCATACTCGGCTCACTCCTCTTGATTATCTCTCTGACATCGGTAGATATTCGTTTGTCTGCTTTACCCACTTGTAAGCCGGGCGGATGATTCTGCCGCCGGTTGTAGCCTCTTCTATGCGGTGAGCACAAAGACCTGCCGCACGGGCAATAGCGAATATCGGGGTGTAGAGAACTTCCGGAATACCGAGCATTTCATAGACAAGGCCGGAATACATATCAACATTCGCGCAAAGAGGTTTTGAAGAACCCTTGACAGTTCTGAAAACATCAGGGGTAAGACGCTCGACAGACTCAATAAGCTCAAAACGGTCAAGATAGCCGTTTTTCTCAGCGAGACTTTTTGCATGAGCCTTGAGCATTACAGCACGCGGGTCGGAGATTGTATAAATCGCGTGGCCCATGCCGTAGATTTTACCGCTTCTGTCGCCAGCCTCCTTGTTGAGAAGCTTTGCGAGGTAGGAGGCGACTTCGTCATCGTTCTTCCAGTCCTTTACATGGACTTCGATGTCGTGAAGCATATCGGCTACCTGCTTGTTTGCACCGCCGTGGAGCGGTCCTTTAAGCGAACAGAGGGAAGATGCGATTGCCGAATATGTGTCAGTGCCCGAAGAAGAAAGAACGCGGGTTGTGAAGGTTGAGTTGTTACCGCCACCGTGCTCGGCGTGGAGAATGAGACATTTATCGAGAAGCTTTGCTTCCTCGTCTGTGTATGCGCGGTCAGAGCGCATGCAGTAAAGGAGCATTTCTGCCGCAGAAAGGTCGTTTGGCGGAATATGGAGATGCATGCTCTTGTTCTCGTAATAATGGCGCCTTACCTGATATGCCTGCGCCGCGAGAATCGGGAGTCGCGCGATGATATCAAGCGACTGGCGGAACATATTTTCAAGTGAAGTATCGTCGGGGTTATCGTCAAACGAATAAAGAGTGAGGACACTTCTTGCGAGCTTGTTCATAATGTTCGGGCTCGGAGCCTTGATAATCATATCCTCGGTGAAATTGCGCGGGAGAGTTCTGTGGAATGTGAGGACTTCGTTGAACTCATCAAGCTCATCTTTTGTAGGAAGCTTTCCGACGAGAAGGAGGTAAACAACCTCTTCAAAGCCGAAGCGGTCTTCCTTTGTTATGCCGTTGATGATATCCTCGACATTTATTCCGCGGTAGGTGAGGACACCCTCAATCGGGAAACGCTCACCGTCGATGACGGTATAACCGCGGACATTACCAAGCCTTGTTACACCGGCCATGACACCCGTACCGTCCTGGTTACGGAGACCGCGCTTGATATTGGGATTATTAAAATGCTCAGCGCTTATGGAGTTATTATTTCCGTAACCTTCGCATATCTTTTTAATGAAATTGCTGCTTTCAGCAGAAAGATTATTGGACATACCAAGTCCTCCTGAAAATTAGTTAATAATTTATTTTATATTATTTAATGTAAATAGTCAACGATTTTTTGGGGAAAAGAAAGGCTGTGTGAAGGATGAAAAGATTTATTATTCTCTGCGCAATAATATGGGCGGCGTTGTTTCTGATTCCGTTTATCGGAATTTCAAAAAGCGAGGGGGAAGTTCCTGTTCTTCCCATACCGTCAGAAGGGGTAGGCGTTGAAGCGGAAACGGACAAGAATATTTCCGTAACCCTGAATAACAACGGAAACATTGAAACACTCCCGCTTTCGGAGTATCTGGAAGGGGTTGTCGCGGCGGAAATGCCCGCGCTTTTCCCCGAAGAAGCGCTGAAAGCGCAGGCGGTTGCGGCAAGGACCTATACTATGAAGAAACTTTCCTCTCCTTTCGCAAAAGAGCATAACGGTGCGGCTGTATGCTCAAACCCTGCTCACTGTAAAGCATATCAGCCTGTCAGTGTGTTCGCTGCAAGTGTTGGGGATAAAGGAGAGGAATATACGGAGAAGATACGCCGTGCGGTAAAAGAAACCGACGGTGAAATCTTACTGTATAACGGCGAGCCGGTAAGTGCGGTTTTTCATTCAACCTCATCGGGAATGACGGAAAGTGCAAAGGATGTCTGGGGTGGTGATGCGCCGTATCTTGTGAGCGTAAAAAGCGAAGGCGAGGAGGAGTCTCCGCGCTTTAAGGACGAAAAGGTATTTACGACGGAGGAATTTAAAAGAAATTTTAGCGAAAAATACCCTCAGGGCGTTTTTGACGAAAACCCGGAAAACTGGGTGACAAATATCTCGCGCTCCAAGGCAGGCGGAATAAAAACTGTTTCTGTTGCGGGGGTTACGCTCAAAGGGAGTGATGTGAGAGGTCTCTTCGGGCTCAACTCAACAAACTTCACTCTCAGGTATGAGGACGGTAAAATGAAGTTTGAAACACGAGGGTACGGCCACGGCGTCGGAATGAGCCAGTACGG
>JAZOAS010000090.1:0-5999 GCA_045595605.1 Eubacteriales bacterium | reverse complement strand
GATAGCAGCCGCAATCTTGATTTCAACAAGACCGCGGACGAGCTCGATGTGTGAGCATGTTCCTGTAATCTTAAAGTTTTCCTTTGCTCTTAAAGACTGAACGCCGTAATAAGCGTCAGCAGGAACTTGCATTGTTCCGATTGAGTCTTTTTCTTCTCTGTATGCAATTGACATTTTTATATCCCCTTTTTCTCTGTTTTTCTTGATTATAACACCTTTGTATGTTATAATCAAATACATATTAAACAATATTTGCTATAACTTTCAAATTATATAAAGGATGCGGTTTTATGTTTACAAACAAGGAGTACGTTCTTGAGGTTTTCAAAGAAAAGAGCTTTTCCCGAGCTGCAAAGAATTTGTATATTTCACAGCCCTCACTCAGCGCGAGCATAAAGAGAATTGAAGATAAGCTCTCTGCCCCGATTTTTGACCGCAGTACAACACCAATATCGCTCACAGAAATCGGAATGCAGTACATAAACACGGCGCTTGAAATTAAAAAGTGTGAAGAAGACTTTTCAAATTACTTAAACGATAACTTTAATCTCTTAAAAGGAGAAATAAAGCTTGGCGGAACTCACCTCTTCTCCTCATATGTAATCCCGCCAATGATTACTGCGTTCAAAAAGACAAACCCGCATACGGACTTCAAAATTGCAGAACACCACTCAAAAACTCTTATCGCTCTCCTTCTTGACGGAGAGCTCGACCTCATAATAGATAACTCCGAAATCTCAAACGAGAACATCATATCCTTTCCCTATTCCTCGGAGATGATTTTGCTTGCTGTGCCTTCAAGCCTTCCCATAAACAGTGCACTGAAGAAGTTTCGACTTTCTTTCTGGGACATAAAGGCCGACAAACACTATTCGGATTCTTGTCCCAGAGTTTCGCTGGATGCTTTCAAAAACGAGCCGTTTATATTCCTTAAGAGCGAGAACAACACAGGAAAAAAGGCCCATCTTCTCTGCAGAAAACACAACTTCATGCCGAACATCGTTTTCGAGCTTGACCAGCAGGTTACTTCATATAACATAACTTCTTCGGGAATGGGCATTTCATTCGTAAGCGACACTCTTATAAAAAACCTGAAAACAGCCGAGAACATTGTATATTACAAGCTGACAGATGATGAGATAAACCGAAACATTTACTTCTACGCCAAAAAGAATAAATACCTCACAAAAGCGTGCAGAAAGTTTATCGAAGAGAACATTACAAAAGAATAAGAAAAAGACCAAGCCGAAACCGACTTGGTCTTTTTGGAGCGGAAGACGAGATTCGAACTCGCGACGTTCACCTTGGCAAGGTGACGCTCTACCACTGAGCCACTCCCGCATTGCATAGATTATTATAACACATTTTTTTCAAATGTCAACACAAAAAACATAAAATATTTTTTAAATTTGAGCTTGCTTGACTGTATATTTTTTCTAATGTATAATAAACATATCTTTTTGTTCCAAGGAGGAGTTTAAAATGAATTCCAAAGCTTTTTTACCGGGAGAGATTCTTCTTCCCAACAAAGAAATAAATATGTCAAAATGGAGCGTCGTTGCTTGCGACCAGTACACATCAGAACCTGAATACTGGAAAAGCGTTTCCTCTTTCGTCGGCGACGCGCCCTCTACATTAAAAATCACCTTCCCCGAAATCTACCTTGAGGACGGAAAGCCTGAGGATAGAATCAAAACCATAAACAAAACTATGAACGATTATATCACAGACGGTGTTTTCGAAAACTTCGGCAAAAAATACATCTATGTCGAGCGCACTCAGCGCAACGGCAAAGTCCGCCGTGGTCTCATGGGTGTTGTTGACCTTGAAGAGTACGACTATATGCCCGGCTCGCAGTCAAAGATCCGCGCAACCGAAGGAACTGTTCTTGAGCGCATTCCCCCGCGCGTTAAAATCCGTGAGAATGCCCCGCTTGAGCTCCCGCATATCATGCTCCTCATTGACGATAGCGAAAAAAGCGTTATCGAACCGCTTTCAAAGAAAACCGCAGCTCTCACCCCTGCATATAGCTTTGAGCTTATGGAGGATTCCGGCTCAATAAAGGGTTATTTCCTCGGAGACGAAGAAACAGAAGCTGTGGATGCTGCACTTGCCCGTCTTGCTGATCCGGCTGAGTTTGAAAAGAAGTACAACATTTCCGGAAAAGGCGTTCTTCAGTTTGCGGTTGGCGACGGTAACCACTCTCTTGCAACAGCAAAGGAATGCTGGAGAAGAATTAAAGAGACTCTTTCAGATGCAGAAAAAGCTTCTCACCCCGCACGCTTTGCTCTCTGCGAGCTTGTAAACCTTCACGATGAAGCTCTTGAGTTTGAGGCTATCCACCGTGTTGTATTTGACATTGATGTTGACAACTTCCTTGCAGGGCTCTCCAAATACTACGAGCTTTCAGACGATGCGGAGCAGACTTTCGTCATGGTCACAAAGGACGGCGAGAGGAAAATCGGAATCCGAAATCCCAAGTCAAATCTCACTGTCGGTTCGCTTCAGAAATTCATTGATGACTATCTCAAAGAAAACGGTGGCAGAGTTGACTACATCCACGGTGACGAGGTTGTTTTACGCCTCGGAAAAGTGGTCGGAAACGCAGGCTTCCTTCTCCCCTCAATTTCAAAGGCAGACCTCTTCCCGACCGTCATCCGCGATGGCGTTCTTCCCCGCAAGGCGTTCTCTATGGGCCACGCCTGGGATAAGCGCTTCTATCTTGAGGCGCGTGGTATAAAGTAGTTTAAAAGGCTGTGCAAAAGTGCACAGCCTTTTCCTTATAACTCACTTCGCATATAACCGATGGGATGCTTGCAGAGAGGACATATCTCAACTGCACTTTCTGCCGTGTATTCAAATCCGCAGTTTTCACACTTCCACTTTGTCGGTGTGTTTCTCTTATAGAGTGTGCCGTTTTCAAGATGCTCTATCATTTTTCTGAAGGTCTGTTCGTGCTCTGCCTCAACCTTTGCAATGAGCTCATAGACTGTTGCAATTTCCGCAAAACCCTCGTTTTTCGCAATTTCCGCAAACTTCGGGTAGATTATAGCCGTTTCATCGTGTTCACCGTCAGCCGCAGCTTTCAGGTTTGTAAGAATGTCGCCGAGAACATACGGATATCCTGCATCAATATCAATATTTTCATATCCAAGCTCAGGATTATCCGTAAGGAAATTCATAAACACTTTACTGTGGGCAAGCTCGTTGTTCTCAATTTCAGTTATCGTACGATAAAGAGCTTCGTGGCCCTCTTTGCGAATTTTACCTGCATAAAAATGGTATCTGCCTCTCGCCTGAGACTCTCCCGCAAAAGAACGCGCGAGGTTTATAAGAGTTTCTGTTCCTTTTAAATTCAACTTGCATCTTCCCTTCTTTTTGATTTATAATTGTATTATAAACAGCTACTGTAAATTTTATACAAAAGGGTGATTAAATGAATCTAACAAAATCTGTTCTCTCTGTGCGCGGTATGCACTGTGCTGTGTGCGTTAGAAATGTCGAAGTCAATATTTCAAAGCTTCCGGGTGTCGATTCTGTGGTTGCAAATTTGCCCAACGAAAGTGCAACTGTAACATTTGATGCCGAAACGATTTCCGAAAAAGAAATCATAAAAGCGATAAACTCGCTCGGCTACAAAGCTTCTCTCCCGAAAGATGCTACTGAAAGCAACGAATCGGGTAACATGATATCACTCATTATTTCCCTTGTTTTTTCAGCGCTTCTTTTCATCGTTTCTATGGGGCCTATGCTTGGCTTTTTCACGCTTCCCGGTATTCTTTCAGACAATACCGTTTCTACCGCAATTCAGGCCATTCTGACCGTACCCGTTATCATCTGTGGGTTTCACTTCTACACCTCGGGTTTTAAATCGCTCTTCAAGGGTAGCCCGAACATGGATACCCTCGTTGCAATAGGTACGCTCGCGGCACTTATTTACAGCAGTTATTCTGCCATCCTCGTTTTCTCAGGTAACGAGCACGCGGCACATCACTTATACTTTGAATCTGCGACTATGATTATCGCGCTTGTAAAGCTCGGTAAGTTCCTTGAGAAGAACGCGACCAGGAAAACTTCAGATTCAATTAAACGCCTTGTTTCACTCACTCCCGATTCTGCCGTTGTCCTTCGCGACGGTAATGAAATTCAGATTCCGGTTTCGGAAATAATTCCGGGCGATACCGTGGTTGTACGCCCCGGAGAGCGAATCGCAGTTGATGGCGTAATCGTTTCCGGCTCAACCGAAGTTGACGAGGCGATGATAACCGGCGAGAGTATGCCCGTTTCAAAAGCTGTTGATGACGAGGTCATCGGCGGATGCATCAACCTCTCAGGCTTTATAACTTTTCGCGCAACCCGCATCGGTGAGGACACCATGCTTTCAAGCATCATCCGTACCGTTTCAGAGGCACAATCATCAAAAGCTCCGATTGCCCGTCTTGCCGACACCGTTGCAGGTTATTTTGTACCGACAGTTCTCATCATTGCATTTATTTCTGCGGTATGCTGGTACATCGCAGGAAAAGAATTCTCGTTCATTCTCTCAGTTTTCATTTCAGTTCTCGTTATTTCATGTCCTTGTGCGCTCGGTCTCGCAACTCCGGTTGCAATAATGGTCGGAACCGGTCTTTCCGCAGAGCACGGTATTCTCTTCAGAAACGGCGCCGCACTTGAGCACGCCTCAAAGATAGACACTGTTGTCTTCGACAAGACCGGCACTCTTACACTCGGACACCCCGTCGTCACGGACATTGAATCATCCATTGACAAAGACGAGCTTCTGTCTCTTGCCGCAGCCGTCGAAAAAGGCTCTGAACACATTCTCGGACGCGCGGTCGTCTCAGCTGCAGAAGATAAAAGCCTCTCTCTCCCGAGTGTTTCTGACTTTAATTATTCCGTTGGATCCGGTGTCTCGGCCGTCGTTTCCGGCGCTACGGTTTATGTCGGTAACGAAAGCTTTGCAAAACCTTCCGAACACTTTATCGAAATTGCAAAAAAACTGGCACAAGACGGAAAGACTCCGCTTTTTATTTCAAAGGACAACGAAGCTCTCGGAGTTATTGCCGTTGCAGACGCACTAAAAGACACCTCAAAAAATGCGATAGAGGTTCTTAAAGCTCGTAACATTGATGTATATATGCTCACCGGAGATAACGAAAACACAGCAAACGCCGTAGCAAAACACGCGGGAATCAAAAATGTAATAAGCAATGTAAAACCAAACGAAAAAGGCGACCTTATAAAAAAGCTTAAAAGTGACAAAAGACATGTCTGCATGGTCGGTGACGGCATAAACGACGCCCCGGCTCTCGCCTCTGCCGATGTCTCCGTTACGGTAGCTTCAGGTACAGACATTGCCGCAGAAACCTCTGATGTCGTTCTTATGAAAAACGATTTACGGGATATCCCAAAGCTCATAAAGATTTCCCATGCCGTAACCCGCAACATAAAGCAGAATCTTTTCTGGGCATTTGCATATAATGTTATCGGTATTCCTGTTGCTGCCGGTGTCCTCTATGCTCTCGGCGGTCCGCTTTTAAACCCCATGTTCGGTGCGGCGGCCATGTCTTTAAGCTCAATCACCGTTGTTTCAAATGCTCTCCGCCTCGGCAGAAAAAAGTTTTAGTTTTTTGAAATTTTCACTTGCAAATTATGCGATTTTATGTTAAACTATCAAAGTCGTATGATTTAGGGGTATAGCTCAGTTGGTAGAGCAGCGGTCTCCAAAACCGCGTGCCGAGGGTTCGAATCCTTCTGCCCCTGCCAAAATAAAAAGCACATCGTATATTTTACGGTGTGCTTTTATTTTATCTTTTTATAAATTTTTTGTATGATTTTGGCGGACAGGCAAAATAACCTTTAAATACCTTGTTGAAATACTGAATTGAGGAAAATCCGCAATCAAGCGCAATTTGTGAAACGGTAAAGTTCCCTTCCATAAGAAGTTCTTCCGCTTTGCGAAGTCTTACGAAATTGATAAAATCAATAATTGTATTCCC
>JAZOAS010000089.1:0-9144 GCA_045595605.1 Eubacteriales bacterium | reverse complement strand
GTTGAGGACGATGTTACCGTATATGTAGAATACGAAAACGGCGCAACCGGCGTATTTGTTACAACAACCGGCGACGCTTATGGCACAAACCGCTTTGAAATTCAGATGGATAAGGCAAAAATTGTTGTAGAAGACGAGAAGCTTTCCTTCTATGAGTTTGAGATGAGTGAGCAGGAGTTTTCCGCTATTAACGAGAAACCCTTCGGATGTGTAAATGTTACTAAGGTTGATGTTGAAACAGACGGAAAGAATGAACAGCATGTAGGCGTTCTCAATGCCTGGGCAGGAGCAATTCTCGAGGGCAAACCCCTTGTTGCAAACGGTGAAGAGGGAATCAACGGACTCATTCTCTCAAATGCAATTCACCTTTCATCCTTCCTCGGTAAAAAGATTGCGCTTCCGTTTGACGATGATCTCTATTATGCAGAGCTTGAGAAGAGAATCAAAACTTCTCGCAGAAAAGAAGGTGTCAAGGAGGTTTTTGCAGACCTCACAAGCACATACAGCGGAACAAAGTAAAAATATATGCGAGGCATCTTGACTATGGAAAAAATCAGAGTCGGAGTAATTGGTGTAGGTAATATCGGCTCGGCGCATGCGAAAGCAATTTCGCGCGGAGAAGTTCCCGGAATGGAGCTTTGCGCCTTGTGTGATATTTCAAAAGAGCGTTTGGAGTTTCTGAAAAAAGAATATCCGGGTTGCGAATGCTTTTTTGACTATAAGGAGCTTGTAAAAAGCGGAAAGGTTGACGCTGTGGTAGTTTCTGTCCCGCATATTCTGCACAGTGAGATTTCGGCATTTGCGCTTGAAAACGGTCTTCATGTGCTCGTGGAAAAGCCGGTTGATATTTCGGTTTCGGTGGCGAGAAAGCTTAATGCGGTTGCGGAGAAGGCGGGAAAAATTTTCGGAATAATGTTCAATCAGAGAACGAATATGCTTTTTGCAAAGGCGAGAGAAATCGTAAAAAGCGGAGAACTCGGAAACCTCAAACGAAGCGTATGGATTGTCACCAATTGGTACAGAACACAAAAGTATTACGACTCGGGTGACTGGCGCGCAACATGGGCGGGAGAGGGCGGAGGTGTGCTTCTGAATCAGGCGCCCCACAATCTCGACCTGTGGCAGTGGATATGTGGGCTTCCTTGTGCAATTACGGCGTTTTGCGATGAAGGAAAGTATCATCGCATCGAAGTTGAAGATGATGTTACGATTTTCGCTGAGTACGAAAACGGTGCAACCGGAAGCTTTATAACCACAACGGGCGAATACCCGGGAACGAACAGACTTGAAATATCGGGCGAGCGAGGAAAGCTTGTGCTTGAAAACGGCGTGCTCAAGCTCTGGAAGCTTCCGATATCAGAGCGCGAGCTTTGTGAGGGTTCGCAGGCTATGCTTCCTGATGTAAAGTGTGAATACACCGAGATAAAAGACGAAACTGCCGGTAGCGGACATATCAGAATTCTTCGGAATTTTGCGGATGCAGTTTTAAAAGGTGATGCGCTTATAGCACCGGGGATTGAAGGCATAAATGAGCTTGCAATTTCAAATGCCGCATACCTCTCCTCGTGGTGCGGAAACAAAAGGGTAGAGCTTCCTTTTGATGAGGATAAGTTCGATGAGCTTATGTATGAAAAAATGAAATCGTCTTCTTATGTAAGAAAAGAGGAAACAGGCAAGAAAGCAGGAGAATACAGCGCTCGCTGGTCGGTAAAATGGTGAGTCGGGGGTAGAAAATATGGGAATTATAAATCGTAATTTCATGCTTACAAATAAGCTTGGAAAGAAGCTTTATGACAGGTATGCAAGGAATTTACCTATAATAGATTATCATTGTCACCTGTCACCGCAGATGATAGCCGAAGATTACCGCTTTGAGGATGCTTATGATTTGTTCCTCGGTGGTGACCATTATAAGTGGCGTCAGATGCGTTCTTTCGGAATAGACGAAAAGCTCATAACGGGAGACGGTGACAGATTCGAGAAGTGGCTCGGTTTTGCGCGTCTTATGCCGAATCTCATCGGAAACCCGATTTATCATTGGACAGCGCTTGAGCTCAAGAGATATTTTGATATCGATGAACCTCTTTGCGAAAGAAATGCAAAAAGAATCTGGGATGAGTGTAACAAAAAACTCGGAACACCTGAGTTTTCTGCAAAGTCACTCATACGAAAATCAAATGTTGAAGTCATCTGCACGACAGATGACCCGTCTGACGATTTGAAGTATCATAAAAAGCTTCGTGAAGAAGGTTTTGAAACTCTTGTTCTTCCGACATTCCGTCCCGATAAGGCTGTAAACATTGACAGCCCTTACTTCTGTAACTATGTAAAGTCAAATGGCATTACAAGTTATGACGAGCTTATTTGCTGGCTTAAAGAGAGAATTGCGTACTTCGACGAGGCGGGTTGCAGGCTTTCTGACCACGGACTTGAGATAGTCCCGTTTGCCGTCGGTGATGCGAAAGAGGCTTTCCGCAAGAAGCTTTGCGGAGAAGAGCTCACGGCGTCAGACATTGACTCTTTCAAAACAGCGGTTATTTCTGAATGTGCAAAAGAGTATGCCCGTCGCGGGTGGGTTATGCAGCTTCACATCGGCGCTCTTCGAAACAACAACAGCAGGATGTTTGGAGAAATCGGACCTGATACGGGATTTGACTCAATAAATGATCTCTGTATTGCAGAGAAGCTTTCGGCTCTTCTTGATAATCTTGACAGAGAAGATTTTCTCCCGAAGACAATTCTCTACACATTGAATCCGAAGGATAATTATGTCCTCGGGACAATGCTCGGAAACTTCCAGAAAGGACCTGTAAGAGGTAAAATTCAGTTCGGTTCGGGTTGGTGGTTCAATGACAACCGCGACGGAATGGAGGCGCAGATGTCAGCTCTTGCAAATCTCGGCGTTCTCGGCACTTTCGTGGGAATGCTTACAGATTCCCGTAGTTTCGTTTCGTACCCGAGACATGAGTATTTCAGGCGAATTCTCTGTAACCTTCTCGGTAAGTGGGTAGAGGCAGGGGAATACCCATGTGATATGGATTCGCTCGGTGAGATTGTGAAAAACATCTGTTATTACAACGCGAAGAACTATTTTGAGTTTAAATAATATAAAAAGAACACATTGTTTTCCAATGTGTTCTTTTTTGCACATAATTAAAACTTATCAACTTCAATCCACTTCTGTTCACGGCTGCTTTTGACGATAGCTTCTGTGAGCTTTACGATATATGCCGCCTGCTCGAGTGTGGCAAACTGAGGCTCACCCTGCATACCGTCCGCAATATAGCGGTAGAAGCTTTGAAAATTACTCTTGAATGCGTCGTTCCAGCCTTCGGGGTGTCCTTTTGCGAGAGATGCATAGGCGCGAGCTTCGGGAGACATACCGTTCGGGTCTCTTACAATCAGGCGATTGTCGCCGTCGCGGTGTCCCATCCAGAGCTTTTCGCCGTCTTCCTGATGCCAGCAGAGAGATGCTTTTGAACCGTCAACCTCAAAATCAAGGTCACAACCGTGTCCCGGAGAGAGCTCGGAAACACAGAATACGCCACGCGCGCCTTTATCGGTTTTGAACATAACAGCGGCGTAGTCTTCGTTTTTAATCTCAACCTCTTCGTATTCGTCGGGGATTTCGCTTGTAAAGGTTATGTTTGCGTTTTTAGGCTTTTTGCGGACGGGGATAACCGTCTCAAGGTCTGCAAACACCTTCGTTATCCTGTGACCTGTTGCGTATTGAACAGCATCCATCCAATGCGAGCCGATGTCTGCAACACAGCAGGAAATACCCGAAAGCTCGGGGTCCAGACGCCAGTTGTAGTCTGTGTCATAAAGAAGCCAATCCTGGAGGAAAGAGCCGGTAATGATGCGGACATCGCCGATTTCACCGTTCTTTATGCGAGCGCGCATTTCCTGAAGCATGGGTCCCATACGGTAGTTGAAGTTAACTGCCGCACAAAGCTCGGGATGCGCTTTTTTGAGCTCAAGAAGCTTCACTGCGTCATCGTAGCATCCGCAAAGCGGTTTTTCGGAAAAGAGGTGCTTTCCTGCGGCGAGAATCTTACAGTTGATTTCGTGGTGGAGGCGGTTTGGCGTGCAGTTGTGCACGACATCAATCTCCGGGTCAGCAAGAAGCTCGTCAATAGTATCATAGCACTTCGGAATGTTATAGAACTCAGCTCTCTCGTGAGCTTTTTTGCGGTTGTTGCTGAATACGGCATAAAGCTCGCATATGCCGATGCGGTGGATAGCCTCAATGTGACTTTCGCCGATGAAGCCAAGCCCGATAATGGCAGCTTTCAGTTTTTTCACTGGAAACCCCTCCTTGAATGTCGTTATATTCTGGAATACAGCTCGTTCAGCCGTCTGAATTTTGCTCTGTCAATACTGTCTAACTGTTCTTTTGTTATTCTGTATTCCCAGTTACCCTCGGCTTTGCCGGGGGTGTTTAATCTTGTATCCGAGCCGTATCCAAGAAGGTCCTGAATCGGCATAATAACAAGTCCCGCGTGAGATGCAAGCATGGTGCGGATTATGGTATCACATCCGTTTTCCCAATTTGAGCTCTGATGACCGCAATATTCAAGCATATATCGCCGTGTTCCGTCGTCAAGCTCCCAAAGGTAACCGAGTAGGGTGTTGTTGTCGTGTGTTCCTGTATAGGCAACAGAGTGATGCGGATAGTTGTGAGGCAGGTGAGGGGAGTTTCTGTCTCCCACAAAGGCAAACTGGAAAACCCTCATGCCGGGAAATCCACTTTCCTTTACAAGCTTTACAACATCTTCCGTAATGAGTCCAAGGTCCTCTGCGATAATAAGCGCGTCTTTACAACTTGCTTTGATCGCATTAATAAGCTTCATGTTCGGCCCTTTTGACATAACGCCTTCCTTTGCGGTTTTTGCACCGGCAGGAACCTCCCAGAAGGATTCAATGGCTCTGAAGTGGTCAATTCGGATTCCGTCGAACATCGTTGCCATATGGGAGATTCTGTCCTTCCACCAACGGAAATCCTCTTTCTCCATAGCGTCCCAGTCGTATATGGGGTTTCCCCAAAGCTGACCGTCTGCGGTAAAATAATCTGGGGGAACGCCCGCAACAGTGACGGGGAAGTTGTTTTCATCAAGCTTGAAAAGGTGCTTGTCTGCCCATACATCACTGCTGTCAAGGTCAACGTAAATCGGCATATCGCCGATAATCTGAATGCCCTTATCGTTTGCATACTTCTTTATTTCAGACCATTCGGTGAAGAATTCATACTGAATAAACTTCCACATAAAGAAGTCGTCATCGCGATAGTTTTCGTGTGCCCATTCCTGCCAAAGCTTATCACCGTTTGCTTTTTTTATTGCCATAAAACGGCAGAAGTTTTCGAGATATGGGTTCCGGGAAATAAAAGCTTCTATCTCCTCTTTGTTGGAAGCTCTGCTTGCGGCAAGCTTTAAAACCTCAAGTCTTTCTTTGTATAACCGCTCGTATTCGCAAACATAGGGTGTGTTTTGCTTTTGTGAGCTAAGCTCTTCCTCTGTCAACAATCCCTTGTCGCGAAGCGTTTGTAAGCTTATGAAATAGGGGTTTCCTGCGATAGCGGAATGAGATTTGTAAGGTGAGTTGTATTCATCGGAAGGGCAAAAAGGGAGCACCTGCCAGTAGGAATATCCGCAATCCGATAAGAAGTCAATAAAATACTTTGCTTCTTTTCCAAAGCTTCCTATTGAATGGTCGCCAAAAAGCGAAGAAATGTGCATAAGTACGCCACTTTTTCTGTTCAAAAACGCCACCTCCTGTTGGTTTAAGAAGAATATGGAGAAAGTATATCATATCTATGTGCGATTTTCAATGTGAATCTTAGGAAAAACTTGATTCATTTGACATATAAATGTTTATAATTTATAATATATATGAGTGAATAATAATCAAATAGGGTTACAGAGTTTAGGGGGCAAATTTTATGACAAAAAACTCCCGACATGATTTAAATTCTATGCTTTGCGATTTTGCAGCGGGCACAAGTTCCCGCGCTTATGAATTTATGGGATGTCACAAAGTGAAGGAAGGCTTTGTTTTCAGAGTTTGGGCACCAAATGCGACCGGTGTTTGCCTTGTTGGTACATTCAATAATTGGGATATTTCCGCCTGCCCTATGAATAACATAGGATACGGTATCTGGGAAGCGACGGTTGAGAACGCCACCGTTTATGATGAATATAAATATTACATCAGAAAGAAGAACGGAGAGGGTGTTTATAAAAGTGACCCATATGCATTCCACGCTTGTACCCGCCCTGAAAATTCATCAAAGGTTTATGATATAGAAGGCTTTGAGTGGACGGATGGTAAGTACCGGAAGGAAAAGAGAAAGAAGCAGATTGTAAAGCAACCGATGAATATTTACGAGGTTCATCTCGGGTCGTGGTTACAGCACGATGACGGCAATTTTCTCTCTTACACCGATATGGCGGATAAGCTTGTCAAATATGTAAAAGAGATGAATTATACCCATGTTGAGCTTCTTCCCGTAAGTGAGTATCCTTTTGACCCGTCCTGGGGGTATCAGGTTACAGGCTACTATGCACCAACATCACGGTACGGTACGCCGAAAGATTTTATGAGGTTTGTTGATAAGCTTCATGCTGCGGGAATAGGTGTCATACTGGATTGGGTAGGCGCGCATTTTCCGAAGGACGAGAACGGCCTTTATGAGTTTGACGGAAGCTGTCTTTACGAATCTTCCGACCCTCTGCGGAATGAACACCCAGATTGGAAAACGAGAATTTTCGATTATTCGAGGTATGAAGTTAAATCGTTTTTGATATCAAATGTCGTTTACTGGCTTGATAAATACCATATAGACGGAATCAGGGTAGATGCTGTAGCATCAATGCTCTACCTCGATTACGGAAGACGCGACGGCGAATGGCGACCAAATCAATACGGCGGAAATTATAACCTTGACGCTATTGATTTTTTGCGAGCTATGAACAGTGCGGCTTTTGCGTTTGACCCGTCGGTTATTATGGTGGCGGAGGAATCCACGGCGTTTCCGATGGTCACAAAACCGGGTTATGACGGAGGTTTGGGTTTCAACTTCAAGTGGAATATGGGCTGGATGAACGACCTTCTCGGTTATATGTCCAAGGACCCGCTTTTCAGGAAAGGTTGTCACAACGACCTGACCTTCTCTATGACCTACGCGTTTTCTGAGAATTATATATTGCCATTGTCCCATGATGAGGTTGTTCACGGCAAATGCTCTATGATAGGCAAAATGCCGGGGCTTTATGACGATAAATTTGCAAACCTCCGCGCTTTTTATGCTTATATGATGGCGCATCCGGGAAAGAAACTGAGCTTTATGGGTAACGAGTTTGCTCAGTTTATAGAATGGAACTATGAAAAGCCTCTTGAATGGTTCATGTTAAAGCACGAAAAGCATAAGAAAATGCAGAAGTTTGTGAAGGACTTAAACAGGTTCTATCTTGATAACAAGCCGTTCTGGGAGAACGATTCCGATTGGAACGGGTTTAATTGGATTTCCCACGATGACCACGAACAAAGCGTAATTTCCTTTATCCGTCGTGATGAAGAGGGAAACGAGATTGTGGTTATTTGCAACTTCTGTCCGGTTGAGAGAAAGAATTATCGGATAGGTGTCCCGAAAACAGGGGAGTACAAGCCTGTTTTGTCGAGTGACAGCGCAAAATACGGCGGATGGGGCATCCGTCTCAGAAAAGTCAAAACAAAGGATATTAAAATGCACGGTTTTGACCAGTCGATTTCAGTTACACTACCACCGCTTTCGACAACATATTACATCAATTGTTGAGATAATTAATTAAAAGGGGTTGTATGTCATGATGAACAGAAGAAAAGAATGCATCGCAATGTTACTTGCAGGAGGACAGGGCAGCAGATTGCTTGTTCTGACACACAAAACTGCAAAACCTGCCGTGCCGTTTGGCGGAAAGTATCGTATTATCGATTTTCCGCTTTCAAACTGTGTAAAATCAGGAATTGACACTGTGGGTATTTTAACCCAGTATCAGCCCTTGGAGCTCAATAACTATATAGGAAACGGACAGCCATGGGGTCTCAACAGAAACTTTGGAGGCGTGCATATCCTGCCGCCTTATGCGCAATCTGAGAAAATGGAGTGGTATAAGGGTACTGCGAATGCGATATATCAGAATATTCCGTTCATTGAGAGATATAACCCAAAGCACGTGGTTATCTTGTCGGGTGACCATATATACAAGATGGATTATTCGGAAATGCTCAAGTACCATATTGAAAATGATTCTGAATGCACCATTGCCGTAAGAGAAGTGCCGATTGAGGAAGCGAGCCGATTCGGTATTATGAATACAAATCCCGATGGCTCGATTTATGAATTTGAAGAAAAACCCAAGAATCCGAAGAGCAATAATGCTTCAATGGGAGTATATATTTTCAAGTGGGATGTGCTTCGTGAATATCTTGTTCAGGACGAGGCAGACGAAACTTCTGACAACGATTTCGGTAAGAATATAATTCCGGCGCTTCTTCGTGACGGAAGAAGGGTTTTTGCTTACACCTTTGCGGATTATTGGAAGGATGTCGGAACGATTTACAGTCTTTGGGAGTCCAATATGGACCTTCTCGACGGTAAATTCAATCTTCGTGATAAAGTATTTAAGACTTACGCGAGAAACTATGCAAAGCCTTCAAGCTACATAGCAAAAGGCAGCTCTATCAGAAATTCTTTTGTTGCCGAAGGGTGTTCAGTTAAAGGTAAGGTTGAGCATTCGATTATTTCGACAGGCTGCACCATTGAAGAGGATGCAGAGATTTATAACAGCGTTATAATGCCTGAGGCAGTTATCAAAAAGGGTGCGGTTATAAAATATGCCATTGTCGGCGAGGGTGCTGTAATTGGTGAGAATGCGCGAATCGGGGACGACCCCGCCTACTACGAAAAGAAGGAATGGGATATAAGCGTAGTAGGAAAAGATGAGCAGATCGCCAGAAACAGTGTTGTAAAACCGAGTGAGGTTGTTTAAAGGAGGTAACTGATATGAAAAAACTATCCGGTATAATTTTTTCCAATATCTATGATGCGTATCTTGGAGAGCTCACCGCTCAGAGAACGGTAGCCTCTTTGCCGTTTGGCGGCAG
>JAZOAS010000088.1:0-8003 GCA_045595605.1 Eubacteriales bacterium | reverse complement strand
AAAACGCTCGCGGTCAACTGAAAGACCCTTTTCCTCGAGAATCTCGAGTGTGAGGTCAATCGGGAAACCGTAAGTATCAGCAAGCTTGAACGCATCGTCGCCCGAGAGGACCTTACTTCCTGCATCGAGCGTCTTCTTCATCATATCTTCAAGGATAGAGAGACCCGCGTCAATCGTACGGTTGAAGCCCTCTTCCTCCATGCTTATTACCTTCTTGATATACTCAGCCTTATCGGAAAGCTCAGGATATGCACCGCAGCTTTCGTGGATAACCGTATCACAGACATCGTGGAGGAAGGTTCCCTTGATACCGAGGAGTCTTCCGTGACGAGCCGCACGGCGGAGAAGACGGCGGAGAACATAGCCGCGACCTTCGTTTGACGGCATAACACCGTCACATACCATCATCGTTGTTGAACGGATGTGATCTGTAATGATACGGAGGGAAACATCCGTCTTATCGTCATCGCCGTAGTTTACCTTTGCAATACGGGAAATATGAGCCGTAACATTCTTAACGGTATCGACATCGAAGAGAGACGGAACACCCTGCATGATGCAGGCGAGACGCTCAAGGCCCATACCTGTATCGATATTCTTCTGCTTGAGCTCAGTGTAGTTGTTGTTGCCGTCGTTATTAAACTGTGTGAAAACGAGGTTCCAGAACTCGACATAGCGGTCACAGTCACAGCCGACCTTACAGTCAGGAGAGCCACAACCGTTTTCAGGACCGCGGTCAAAGTAAATCTCAGAGCACGGACCGCACGGACCTGCACCGATTTCCCAGAAGTTATCCTCTTTGCCGAGGCGAACCATATGTGACGGGTCAACGCCGTGTTCATTTACCCACATATTGTAAGTTTCATCGTCATCAAGATAAACGGAAACATAAAGCTTTTCCTTCGGAATCTCGAGAACTTCAGTTACAAACTCCCATGCCCACTTCGTAGCATCTGCTTTAAAGTAGTCTCCGAATGAGAAGTTGCCAAGCATCTCAAAGAATGTACCGTGGCGTGAAGTCTTACCTACGCGCTCAATGTCAGGGGTACGGATGCACTTCTGGCAAGTAGTAACCCTTGTTCTCGGCGGAGTTGCCTCGCCCGAGAAGTACGGCTTCATCGGCGCCATACCCGAATTTATAAGCAGGAGAGAGTTATCCCCCTGCGGAAGAAGCGGAAAGCTCTTGAGCCTTAAGTGACCTTTGCTTTCAAAGAAGGAAAGGTATTTTTCACGAAGCTCGTTTAAACCCATGTATTTCATTTGTAAAAACCTCCGATGCGATATGCTCAAAGTTACATATCAAAACAATTTTATACAGCATATATTATACACCAACATATTGTTTGATGTCAAATAAAAACTCTTTCAGATATTTAGCTTGTCTTTTTGCCTTATTTGATGTAAAATATAATGTAATTGAAAGGAGTGTCCTCATTATGAAAAGAATTATCTGCGGTTTACTCGCCGCTATATCATTACTCGCTCTTTTGGCAGGCTGTGGAGAGCCTATCAAAGAGCCTCCTGAGATAGGTTTTCTTATCGGAAATCAGTTTTCGGGATACCGCGTCGGTATCGTAAAGTCTCTCAATTCCGAAGACGAGGTAGTAAAGGAGATAGGCTCTCCCGAAATCGTAACTTTCTCATCGGTTTCAAAGGGTCTCTCAAGTCTCAGAAACGATAAAATTCACGGTCTCGTCCTTCCCGCAGCATACGCGGAAGATGCGCTTGAGAAATATTCGGATATCAGCAAACTCTATGTAACTTTCATAGAAAAGAAAATCTCCGGAATTTCCACTTACAATAATGAGTTCGCATTTGGCGTAAACGCCGCGATTACCTCAATCCAGAACAACGGCATGGCAAAACAGATTGCCTCTACCCATGCAGAAAAAGGAAAATCCGTCCGTCCGGCAGAGTATGACAAGATAGAAGGCCGTGTCCTCCGAGTCGGAGTTTCCTCTGCAGACGGTGCACCGCTTTGCTACAAGGATAAAAATGGCGAGCTTTGCGGAATCAACATTGATACTGCTTATGCTTGCGCCGAAAAAGTTCGTGCAGACCTCGTAATCTCAGATTACGAAAATGAAGAAGCTCTCACAAAGGCGATTGACGCAAACGAAATTGACCTTGCGCTCAGCGACTTTGTTGACAGCAAGGATAACCCTCTTACACTGAAATATCACTTCACACATCCGTACGCCGACATGTCAACACACATTCTTATAAAGGGTGAAACTCCGCGTGTTGCAACAGAAGGTTTCTCGGCACTCGGCAAATAAGTTTAAACAAAAGAAGCTGTGAACGGGAGTTCACAGCTTCTTTTTGTTTATTTGTATCCGTTGGGGTTCTGAGACTGCCAGCGCCATGTATCGCGGCACATATCGTCGAGGTTTTTCTCCGCTTTGAAGCCGAGCTCACGCTCTGCCTTTTCAGGGTCTGCAAAGCACGCGCCGATATCGCCAGGGCGACGGGGCGCTATTTTGTATTTTACATCATTTCCGCACGCCTTAGAGAACGCCTTTACCATATCAAGAACGCTGTATCCCGTACCTGTTCCGAGGTTGTAGGTTACAACGCCGACGGGGTTCGAAATTTTCTCAAGTGCCCTCAGGTGACCGTTTGAAAGGTCAACTACATGGATATAGTCACGAACACCCGTACCGTCGGGAGTGTCGTAGTCATCGCCGAAAACCGAGAGGCAGGAAAGCTTTCCTACGGCGACCTGCGAAATATATGGGACGAGGTTGTTCGGAATTCCATTCGGGTCTTCGCCTATAAGGCCGCTTTCGTGAGCTCCGACGGGGTTAAAGTAACGCAGAATTGCAATATTCCATTCATTGTCCGAAACATACAAGTCGCGGAGCATTTCCTCTATCATAAGCTTCGTTCTGCCATAAGGATTTGTGCAGGAAAGCGGAAAATCTTCCTTTATCGGAACGGTATGCGGATCGCCGTAAACGGTTGCCGAAGACGAAAAAACAATTCGCTTTACATTATGCTTTGACATAATATCAAGAAGATTGAGCGTTCCCGTGATGTTGTTGTGGTAATACCTAATCGGGATGCTTACGCTCTCGCCTACTGCTTTTAATCCCGCAAAGTGAATTGCGGCATCGATTTCATTTTCCTCAAAAACCGCATTTGTAGCTTCATAATCGAGAAGGTCCGCCTTGTAGAACTTAAAATCTTTTCCCGTAATCTTCTTGACGCGTCGCAAGGATTCCTCGGAGCTGTTTGACAGATTGTCAAGTACAACGATTTCATACCCGGCATCCAGAAGCTGTACGCAGGTGTGGCTACCTATATAGCCTGCACCGCCGGTTACCAATACCTTCATCAAATCACCCTTTTCAGATTTTTAAAAATTCCCTCATAATTTGAATCATTTTATCTGCCTGCTCTTTGCTTTCCATTTCGCAGAAAATACGGATGAGCGGTTCTGTTCCCGAAAAGCGCGCGATTATCCATCCGCCGTTTTCAAAGGTAACCTTTACACCGTCTGCCTTGCTTACCTTTGAAACCTTGATTCCGAAATCAGGGAGAGCATCGCCTTCATAAAGAACGCGGCGAATCTCCTCTTTCTTCTCTTCGGAGAATTTCGTGTCAAACTCTGACATCTGCATATATCCGTATTTTCCGTATATCTCGGAGAGCAGTTCCGAAAGATGCTTGCCTGTTGTGCAAATCATCTCAACAAGAAGGCTTGATGCAAAGATGCCGTCCTTGCCCTTGATGTGCCCGCGTATAGTAAGACCGCCCGACGACTCGCCGCCGATAAGCGCATCCGTCTTTTCCATCATACCGCTTATGTGCTTAAATCCGACGGGAACCTCGTGACACTTCTGACCGAAATCAAAAGCTATTTTGTCAAGAAGCCCTGTCGTTGCGACATTTCGTACTACATCACCTCTCCACCCCTTGTATTTGAGCAGGTAGTAATATAGAAGAAGCATGATTTCATTCGGGTGAACAAACTTTCCGTTCTCGTCGATGATTCCGATTCGGTCAGCGTCGCCGTCCGTACCGATACCAAGGTCATACTTTTCTTCAACAACCATGTTGGAGAGCTTTGCAAGAGTATGCGCCGACGGTGACGGGAGTCTGCCGCCGAAAAGCGTATCGTGACGCTCGTTTATCGTATCGACATCACATCTTGCTGTCATAAGAATTGTCTGCAACGCGGTTTTCGAAACACCGAACATCGGGTCAAGAAGCACGCGCATATTGCACTTTCTTATAGCATCCATATTTATCATACTTATTATACTATCAATGTACGAATTATACAAGTCCGCAATTTTTACCAAGCCCGCTTCCTTAGCCTTTTCAAAGTCAAGCATCTTTGGCGCTACTCCGCGCGCGATTCTCTCCTCAAAAGCCCTTGTAACCGAAATATCAGCATCGCGTCCGCCGCGGGTGAACACTTTTATTCCGTTGTACTCCGCAGGGTTATGGCTTGCGGTAATCGCCATTCCGTAGAGTGTGTCAAGCGTCTTTACACCGTACATTACAAGCGGTGTGGGGGCGATTCTGTCGATGAAGTGGACACTTATTCCGTTTCCCGCAAAAACCTCTGCAACCCACCTTGCCGCAAAGTCTGAGAGAAACCGTCTGTCGTAGCCGATTACGATTCCCTTTTTTTCTTCTTTTTTCTCAATAATATCATCTGCAACTGCCTGAGCAAGGGTTATGATATTTGACTTTATAAACTCATCCCCTATTATTGCACGCCAGCCGCCTGTTCCAAATTTTACCATTTCGGTCACTCCTAATCTACTCTTACGCCCGTATCCTGAGTGAGAATCTTTCCGGGATATCCGAGCTTTCCGACTTCCTCTATTATCTTTTCAGCCGCAGCCTTCGGAGCATAGACATAGCAGCAGCCACCGCCGCCTGAACCGTTTATCTTTCCGCCGTATGCGCCGTTTGCCATAGCTGTGTTGAGAATCTTCTCAATCGTGTCGGTCGAAATACCAAGCCCGTCGCGGAGATTTACATGGTGAGCATAGATAAGGCGACCAAGCTCCTCGTCTATATCTCCCTCACTCTCAAGAAGCGCGATTCCCTTTTTGAGAATCTTGTAATTGTCGATATTTGTAAGAACCTTCTTGCGGCGGAAATCGTCGAGCTTGTCAACAAGCGACACATCCGCGCCGCCAAATGCAAGGTGCTCAATGCCCTCGACGCCGTACTCTTTAAGCTTCTCAAGTCCCTCAAGAGTCGGAATTTTAGATGCCGCGAGAACGCGGATAGTATCCTTTCTCTCAAGCGAGTCAAAAAGGATGAACACACCCGAAAGCTCGCGCTCTATCGGGAACGCCTCTGTTCCGTTTTTGAACTTTAAGTTTACAAGGCCGCCGAGCGCTGAGGCGAAGTGATCCATCATTCCGCCGGGATGACCGAACTCTGCAACCTCTGCCTCAAACGCGAGGTGAGCGATTTTGTACGGGTCCTTCGCGTCAGGATGACCTATGCCCTCAAGAAGAGCTTTGATTATCGCAACGACCATTGTGCTCGATGAGCACATTCCCTTACCAATAGGAATCTCGGAGTCCATCTTTATATCAAAGCCATGAAGCGGATATCCTTTTTTGAGAAGGACATTTATTGTGCTTCGCATAAAGTCTTCATCGCTGTCATATACAATTTCTTTTGAAATATCGGTTATGTATTCCTGATAAAGACCCTCTGTATTTTCAACATTGAGCGCGTCAAGCTTCTCATCGCGGATTTTTATTTTTATGAGGCTGTCCTCGCGCGGAGAAATTTCTGCCGAGAAACGAAGGTTAATCGCAACTGCAACAACCTCGAGACCTAGGTAGTCCTGATGCTCTCCGAAAAGGCAGAGTCTTGACGGATTTGAAATTCTAATCTTTTCCATAAATAAATCACCCTTGCAAAAAAAGTTTTATTAGTTTATATTATAAATAGAAAAATGTTTTTTGTCTTTATATTATAAGATTTTTCATTTGCACTTTCGGACATTTTCTTTTCAGAGGTGAGTTTCTTGAATAATACTTTTTACCCCACCCCGCTTGAAAATTCGCTTGAAGTCACGCATATTGTAACGCTCCACGACTTCAGATACACCCCTGACTTTCTCTTTACGGGTGAGAGTCACGACTTCTGGGAAATCGCGTTTATCCGCCGCGGCTCTGTCGGCGTCAAAGCAGGAAACGCGGGATACACCATAAATCAAGGAGAAGCGATTTTTCACGCTCCGAATGAATATCACAACATCTGGGCAAACGGAGACTCCGCCGAAGTGGTAATTGTAACCTTCGTCTGCAAAAGCCCTGCGATGAAATTCTTTGAGAAGAAGATTTTTTCTTTGAACGAGTCAGAAATCGGCCTCATCGAGCAACTTCTCACTCTCGGCGAAGAAACCTTTGCAGACCCGCCCGACATCGTCTATCAGAAGGGGCTTACCCTTTCCACCCCTCAAAAGCAGGGAAATCTTCAACGCATCCGCATAACACTTGAAGAGCTTCTCCTTCTTCTGCTTCAGGGCTCGGAAACCGTTGACCGCACAGAACGAATAAACGAGGGCGCAGGAAAGAAAAACGACAGTCTTATAACCGACTCAATAATCAAAACGCTCACCGAGCATATATACGATAGCATTACGCTCGACGAAGTCTGCGCAGGCGTGCTCTTCAGCAAGAGCTATTTAAAAAATCTTTTCAAGCGAAATACAGGCTTTTCTATAATAGATTATTACACAAATCTCAAAATAGAGCGTGCAAAGATACTCATACAGGAAGGCGAAAAGTCGTTTTCTGACATTGCAGAGCTTCTGGGGTATTCCTCAATACACTATTTCTCTCGCGCCTTCAAGAAAAAAACAGGTCTCTCCCCTACGGAATACAAATCGCGAAATACTCTTTGATTTTTCGCAGTTTTACTGTATAATTAAATAAAAATGACAAGGAGAAATAAAATGATATATTCTTTTGACGGCAAAGGCCCAAAGATTGCAAAATCCGCATTCGTCGCAGAAAGCGCAGACATCATCGGCGATGTGGAAATTCATGAGGGCGCAAGCATCTGGTTTGGCGCGGTTCTCCGCGGTGACGAGGGTAAAATCGAAATCGGGGAAAACTCAAATGTTCAGGACAATGCAACAGTCCACAACAACACGAAACTTGGAAAGAATGTAACCGTCGGTCACAACGCGATTGTCCACGGCTGCGAAATCGCAGACAACTGCCTCATCGGCATGGGCGCAACCGTTCTCGACGGCGCGCGCATAGGTGAGGGCTCACTTGTCGGTGCAGGTGCGCTCGTCACGGGAGGAAAGGAGTTCCCGCCGAAAAGTCTCATCCTCGGTGCTCCCGCAAAGCTTGTCCGCGAGCTTACGGACGACGATGTCGCCGGAAACATCAAAAACGCCGAAGAATATGTAAGGCTTACAGAAAAGTATAAAGCGTAATAAAAAAACTACGGTGGGCATAGCTCATCGGAGTTTTTGTTTTGTATCTTACGGACGCTGGCCAAGACCGCCCTCGAGGGTGATTGTCTCGCCTGTCATAAACTTGAAGTCGGGGTGAGCAAGCTGGACACAAACGCGACCGATTTCGAGCTCTGCATCGCCAAAATGTCCTACCGGCGGCATCTTTACATTCTTCTCAAACGCGTCGGGGTATGCGTTCTTGAACTGCTCAAGCTGAGCTGTCCAGGCAAGCGGGCAGACGATGTTTACATTTACATTGTCCTTACCCCACTCAGTAGCCGCAACGCGTGTAAGACCGCGGATACCTTCTTTTGCAGCGGCGTATGCACACTGACCGAAGTTACCGAAGAGACCTGCACCTGATGCGAAGTTGATTACCGTACCCTCAGTTTTTGCAAGGTGCGGGTAGCACGCCTTCATATAGTAGAAGGTAGCATAGAGACCTGAATAGAGAGAAAGGTCAAACTGCTCTGTTGTATGCTCTGCAAGCGGAACACCCGAAGCTGAAGCCTGAGCGTTGTTGATGAGAACATCAATTCTTCCGAATTCT
>JAZOAS010000087.1:0-1927 GCA_045595605.1 Eubacteriales bacterium | reverse complement strand
AGCGACGGTCGCGACCTTCCTTTGCAGAACCTGCCGCAGAGTCACCCTCAACGATGTAAAGCTCTGTAAGGCGCGGGTCTTTTTCCTGACAGTCGGCAAGCTTACCCGGAAGCGAGAGCGAATCGAGCGGGCCTTTTCTTCTCGCGTTTTCCTTAGCTCGTCTTGCCGCCTCGCGGGCACGCGCTGCATCTATCGTCTTTCCGACAATCGCTCTTGCAACCTTCGGGTTTTCCTCAAAGAAGGTTGAGAGCTTGTCGTTTACCATATTCGTAACAAGCGTTCTGACAGAGGCGTTTCCGAGCTTTGTCTTGGTCTGACCCTCGAACTGCGCCTCAAGAACCTTAACCGAGATAATGCAGGTAAGACCCTCGAGCATATCCGTACCCTCGAGCTTTTCGTCTTCCTTTATCATCTTGTTTTTTCTCGCGTAGTCGTTTATAACACGCGTAAGAGCAGTTTTAAAGCCTGTTTCGTGCATACCGCCCTCGGTGGTGTTGATATTATTTGCAAAAGAGAGGATGTTTGCGTTATAACCGTCGTTATACTGCATCGCAACCTCGGCTATGTTATCGTCGCGCTCGCCCGAAACATAAATAACCTCGGGGTGAACGACTTCCTTCTTTATCTTTGCGTTTAAGAATTCTACAAATGACCTGATACCGCCCTCGTAGCAGAAATCGTCGCTTCTGCCTTCCGCGCCTTCGCGCTTATCGGTGAGAACGATTCTGACGCCTGCATTGAGAAACGCCTGCTGCTGGAGACGCTTGCGGAGAGTTTCATAGTCAAAAACGGTAGTATCAAAAATCTCGCGGTCGGGCTTGAAGGTAACCTTTGTTCCCGATTTATTTCCTTTTCCGATTATGGAAATCGGCTTTTCGACATCGCCGCGAATAAACTTCATATAGTGAATATTCTCGCCGTCGCATACCTCAACCTCGAGCCATTCCGAGAGAGCATTAACGACAGAAGCACCAACGCCGTGGAGACCGCCCGATACCTTGTATCCGCCGCCACCAAACTTTCCGCCGGCGTGAAGAACGGTAAAGACAACCTCAAGCGCGCTCTTTCCCGTTGCGTGAGTACCCGTAGGTATTCCTCGGCCGTCGTCGGCAACGCTTATGATATCGCCCTCGCCGATTTCAACGGTAATGCATGAGCAGTGACCTGCAAGAGCCTCGTCGATAGAGTTGTCAACAATCTCATAAACGAGGTGATGAAGACCTGCCTCCGAGGTAGAGCCGATATACATACCCGGGCGCTTTCTGACGGCTTCAAGCCCTTCAAGCACCTGAATATTACTTTCGTCATAGCTACCGTTGACGGAAGTATCGATATTTTCGATGTTTTCAAAATTTTCTGCCATAATAAAAAATACTCCTTCGGATTATTCTTCTTCAATAAGGTTTTCGCATCTCTTCTGGAGAGTCTGCGGTGAAATCTGCGAAATATAAACTCGCTCCTTGTTATCCTCACGGGTAACTATAAAAGAACGGGGAATATCGTCGCATACATTTATTACATGGTTTGCCTTTTCTTTTTTTGCAAGAAAGCCCATAGTTCTCTTTGACTGAGAGGTTATCTCAAGGTCAAACACTCCTATTATCGAGCTTTTTGAAATAAGCTTTCCGCGACCTATATGGAGGAACATAAAATTCTCCTCTCTATTTGTTCTTTTCGTCTATAATCTCGCCTTTTTCTACGGTAAAAATCTTACCGTGCAAAAGCTCATTGAACATCGCTCTGTCACAGCCGGTAATTACCGTCTGTCCGCGGTTTACATCGTTTATCAAAAACGCGCGACGATTAGTATCAAGCTCACTTAAGACATCATCCAGCAAAAGAATGGGAGCTTCGCCACCGTCTTTTTCCAGAATCTCGTGTTCTGCAACCTTGAGCGCAAGTACTACCGAACGAATCTGACCTTGAG
>JAZOAS010000086.1:0-8473 GCA_045595605.1 Eubacteriales bacterium | reverse complement strand
GTACCTGCAATGTTACTTCCGCACCAACATACGAAAACGCCTATTCTATGCATTTGCCCTACCCCCTTACTTCGTATATTTTCTGAATGCGCTGACGAGAGCCTGCTGCGGCATATCGTCATCAAGCATATCAGGAATCATATTTGCCTTAAGGTGATTGTTGCCCTGCTTGCGGACTGCCGCAAGGCGAACTGCTTCAACGAGCTTTGCCGGCTCTACTGAACGCGGACATCTGTCAAGGCAAGCAAAGCAGGTAAGGCACTTATAAAGGGATTCGGAATTAAGAAGCGGCTCGATATCGCCATTTTCTACCATGCTGACGAACTGATGAGGATGATACTCCATCTCATCGTAAGCAGGACAGGTAGCAGAGCATTTTCCGCAGCGCATACACTTTGACGGATTAGTTCCGCTTATGCGGATAAGCTCTTCCTTCAACAACTCATTCTTAGTCATTGATATCCTCCTTTACACCGAGGGCTTCAGCAAGAAGCTCTGTAAAATAAACAACCGGAATTTCCGATCCGTTCTTAACGAGGTTGTATTTGCAAAGCGGACAAGCTGTAACAAGCATCTCTGCACCGTTTGCCTTAGCGCCGTCAGAAACTGCGTTACTTCTCTTCTTTGCAAGCTCGGGGCTTTCAAGAGCGATATAGCCACCACAGCATTCGTTTCTTGACGCGTAGTAAACCGGCTCAGCGCCGATAGCTCTTATAAAGTCTTCCATAATCTTCGGGTTCTCGGGGTCATCCATCTGCATAACACCGCTCGGACGGAGAAGGAGACATCCGTAATACGGAGCAATCTTCTTTCCTGTGAGTGGGTTTGTAACCTTCTCGCGAATCTTGTCAAAACCAACAAGGTCGCGGAGCATTTCGAGGTAGTGATATACCTCGCAATCACCCTCGTAAGCATCCTCGCCCATATAGCGATTTACTTTGGACGCAAACGCCTCATCCTTCATAGCGTTGTTTGTCTGCTTAATGACATTGTGACAAGCTGAGCAGACTGTAACAAGAGCCTGACCTTCTGCCTTTGCCGCTTTAAGCGCGCGAACAGAGGAAAGTTTCGTAGCTACTTCGTCGTTTGCAGTTGTGAAAACACCACCGCAACACTGCCACTCGTTTATTTCTTCAAGGGTAATACCAAGAGCCTCAGCCGCGCGTCTCGCCCAGACATCAAGCTCCTTCGCCTTATTCTTCAGCGTACACCCAGGGAAATAACTTAACTTCATAATTTCGCCCCCTATTTAATCAGTTGTTATTACTGTTTTAAGACATCACTAATTCCGCCCTGACGGTATTTTGTCAGCACGGAAACAGTTATCTATGTGATTGTTATTATTATAACAATCTTTACGACATTTTTCAACCCTCAAAATTGCACAGTTTTTGCGCCAGTTTTCCTTTTTTTCTAAAAAATTACAATATATATTAACTTTGTAGTTTTTGAGGTATTTACTTATTAAATATGTACTCTTTTTTTATTTGAAAAATTTGATATTTTTTCTATTTTTTGTAAAACGATTTAGTTTTTGAATTTCCAACGCTTTTTTGACACCTTTTATTCGCAAAATGCACAAAAAAGCACTGTGTAAACACAAGTTTACACAGTGCTCAGTTTTATATTGCGAGTGTTCCGTTTTCGTCCTCTATAAGAATAAGAATTCTTTCCTCCTTCAAGGTTTCCGGATTTATATACACAAGGCAGTGTTCTCCGTTTTCCGTCTCACATACAAACTCGTGTGCAAGCACCTCTCCCGCTCCGTCGCGCGGGATGATTGCCGGCGAATATGAGAGTACTTTCAAGTTCTTTGACACCCTTTTTCTTGCCTCTTTTTCGCCCGTTGCAATATCCCTTATTTCTCTTTCTGAATGATTTTTGATATATCCCGCCGCATCAAACCCGACAATACTTCCGTCAGAAAGTGATATGCTGACCTTCACAAGATCCGGATAAACCGTCGTGCCGTTTTTCTCACCTGCATAATTTATTATCAGGAGATTGTCATAACACATATGATAAGTTTCTTTAAGGCCGGAAAACCCGCTTCTCTCAAGAGCTTCTTTTCCCTTAAGGAGCCCTTCTTCTGCCGTCAGTTTTCTCTCTCCGAGAGGCTTCTGCGAAATACATTTATAAACAAGCGCACCTTTTTCAGCTACGTCGATATATACCTCGCCGTCAGTGAAGGTATGAAGCTTTATTCCGTCATCCTCCCACTCCCCGCTTTTTTCAAACCTCTTCTCTCCAAAAAAACGCGCGATAGTTTTATACATATCGCTTTCCGCTGCCTCAGGTAAGCTGTCATAATACTCCTTTCTGCCTTTCGTTTCTTCAGAAAAAGGACCGTCATAAACAAGCACGGGATATTCAGAAAACTCGCGCTCAAGCTCCCTGATATCTGCTATCGTCCTGTCCTCATAGTTTTTAAAATCAACACGCGATAAATCAAGGCTGTCTTTTTCTAATCTGTTTGATATCCTGTGAAGCTCGACTACGATATCCGACGCACCCTCAGAAAGCCTTTTAAGGCTTTTTAGCTCACTATCTGTTATTTCCTCTCCGCGAGCTGCTTTTTTCAGTATATAATAGGCAAAGTCTCCCGTTCTGGATATGAACTCAGTTGTGCTTTCAAGAGAAAGCTCCTGCAAAGGAAGTCGGGACAGAGCGTGCGATGCGCCTTCTGCCTGGCAAAAAACCTCTCCACAGAGAGATGCAACAAGCGAGGAATCTCCCGAATACGCGCATTTTTCAAGGGCATAGTCAATTTTTGTCATCCCTGCAACAATTTCAGAAAAAGCGAGATTGTAATTTTCTGAGATTACCTGCTCGTATCGCTTAATTCTTCTCATATTTTTTATATTTATTGCAAAGCTGAGTATCAGCGCGACTGCGATAAAGGATATCGCTCTTATAACAAGTCTGCGGCTCATATTTCCTCTCCCCTTGATTTTTTATTAGTTTTATCCTCACTTTCCTTTTTTATGCAAATTTCTGTTCTTGCCGAGAAATTTGAGATATGGTATAATAACCTCAGAAAACCTTTATCAAAGGAGAGTATTATGTTTACGATAGGATGCCACCTTTCATCTTCAAAAGGATATCTCGCAATGGGCGAAACCGCGACAAGCATCGGTGCGAACACCTTTCAGTTTTTTACGAGAAACCCGCGCGGAGGAGCTGCAAAGCCACTTGACGAAAATGACATTTTGGCTTTTCTTGAGTTTGCAAAAGAGAATAACTTCGGAACAATTCTTGCTCACGCACCATATACGCTCAACGCCGCATCGAAAGATGTGAAAATCCGCGAGTTTGCTCACATAGTTATGAGCGATGACATCGCCCGACTTGAGCATACCCCGGGAAGTCTTTATAACTTCCACCCCGGCTCACATGTCGGGCAGGGTGTTGAAGTTGGAATTGAGCTTATCGCAGAGCTTCTCAACAAAATTATAACACCCGACCAGTCAACAACAATTCTTCTCGAAACGATGGCCGGTAAGGGTTCTGAAATTGGCGGTAAATTCGAGGAGATACGCGCGATAATCGATAAGGTTGAGCATAACGAAAAGTTGGGTGTATGCCTTGATTCGTGCCATGTTTTTGATGCAGGATACAACATAAAAGAAAACCTTGACGCTGTTTTATCGGAGTTTGACAGTATCATCGGTCTTTCGCGTCTGAAGGCTATACACTTAAACGACTCTCTCCACGGCTATGAGAGTCACAAGGACCGCCACGCAAAAATCGGCGAAGGTTATCTCGGGGTTGATACCTTTAAGAATATCATAAATCATCCGAAGCTTCGCCATCTCCCCTTCTTCCTTGAAACGCCAAACGAGCTTCCGGGTTATGCCGAGGAGATTGCGCTTCTTAAAGATTTATACAGAGACTAAAAGGAGAACTTAAACATGAAATGGTTGATTGCTTCTGATATTCACGGCTCTGCAGAATACTGCGAAAAGCTTATAAGTGCATATAAAAGAGAAATGGCTGATAAGCTCCTTCTTCTCGGAGATATTCTCTACCACGGCCCGCGCAACAACTTACCAAAGGAATATGCCCCGAAGGATGTTATATCAATGCTCAACGAGCTTAAAAACGATATTCTCTGTGTCCGCGGAAACTGTGACGCTGAGGTTGACCAGATGGTGCTTGATTTTAACATTATGGCGGAATACGCGCTTCTCCCGCTTGCTGACCGCACAGTCTTCATAACCCACGGTCACAAGTTTAACACCAAAACTCCCCCCAACCTCAAGCGCGGAGATATCCTCCTCCACGGACACACACATGTTCCGAAATGCGAGGAATTCGGCGACGGGTATCTTTATCTAAACCCCGGCTCTGTTTCTATTCCGAAGGAAAACTCACCTCACGGGTATATGGTTCTTACCGAGGACACCGTTCTCTGGAAAGACCTTGACGGAAATACATATATGGAACATTCTCTCTAAGAAAAAATAGCTTGCAACCGTTTGGTTGCAAGCTATTTTAATAATGCTTTTCAACAAATTCAATAATCGGCGTCGGGTCTGAAAGCCCGTGCGGGTGGTGGTCGCAATCTGGTTTTAAAATCTCCAAAATTTCTACCCCCGAAGCCCTGTACATCTCCGAGAGAAGTTTTCCGTTTTCGTTATATGGGACAACCTTATCAACTGCTCCGCAGATAAGGCACAACGGAATTTTCGAAGCGATTATTTTATGTGCATTGTCAATCGGGTGGTTGCGGTAGTTTAACATCTCAGAAAGAGTCATCTTTCTCTGCTCAACAAACTGCTCGATAAAATCAGTTTTAGCCTCTCCCACCGCAAACGGACAGCTTAAGAAGTTGAGCACCGGCGCGTCAATATAGAGAGCAGCTACATACTGTGGATACTCTGCAGCAAAGTAAACAGCCTGCATACCACCACAGCTCATTCCAACGGGAACGCACTTTTCGTTCAGGTCAAATTCCTTTATCATGAATTCGACAAAACGCGGTCGAATCGCATCATCCGACGGGAGATTCCACCTGCTTTCCGTTTCGATATGAGCAAGGTAGTACCCGCGCTTTACCATCTCAATTTCAAAATTCGGGAATGCTCCGAAATATTCGGTTTTATAAAGCCACTTATTTCCCTGTATTGGGTTTTCAGGACAGACAAGAATACAATTTCTTCCTTCAAACTGAAAATCAAGCCTCTTAAGCCCTTCCCATACACTTTCTTTTATCTGCATAAACTTTTCCTCTTTACTTTGAAAGTCTTGATTTTACTACACCGATTTTTCTGATAATTGCGCGATAATTTGACTGGAGGCTCTCGATGATTTTCGCAGTTTTCGGCTTAAAGAACATATCAAGCTTTCCGACAAAGTCACATCTCTCGCCTGCAAAGCCTGCCTTGAAGCGGATAAGACCGTCAAGCTGTGTTTTCTCCATATCGCCCGTTATACCGCGGAAATCGTAGATATTGCAGTTGTTTTCAATAGTCCACTTGATCATTTCCCACTGCATCATATAGTTCGGCATACGGTTGCGCTCACGGTTACTGCTTGCGCCGTAGAGATACCAGACCTTGTCACCGTACAAAATCGCGATAGCGCCCGAAATGACCTGACCTTCGTATTCCATAAGATAAAGGCGGAGGTTATCAGGAGCGAGAGCGTCGTACATATCCTCAAAATATTTAAGGCTTCTTGCCATAAATCCGTCGCGGACGGCAGTTTCTTTCATTATCTCAACAAAAGCAGGCAAATCCTCTTTTGTTCCGATTCTTGAGGTTACACCTTTCTTTACAGAAAGACGGACATTATATCTCGTTTTTGAATGGAAGGAAGCAAAAACAGCTTCCTCGTCACGACCGTTTATCGGAAGGCGGAAAACATATCTCGCCTGGAGATACTCCGGGCGGTGCTTTGTATTATTGACCGTAAAACCTGCAGAGCAAAGCTCAGAAAGGTACGGGTCATCTTCCAGAATATCAGGGTCAATTGAGAGCTCATATGCGTTATACTTCTCCCCAAGCTTTCTGCTCTCTGCAAGAAGCTCAAGAAGAGTTGCGGTGTCGCCGTCAGTTGTGACAGGTCCGCGCGGACAGTACATATGAGTATATTTTGTTTTCGGAACGCGGCTTGTCATAATGAGCATACTTCCGAGAACATTGCCGTTTTCGTCAACTGACATAAACGCGTCATACTTCCACGGTTTTTTAAACTCCGCCCATTTGAGCGATTTTACAAAATGACCTCTCGGATGAGACTCAACAAACGCTTCGTATTTCTTCGCCGTAATTTCATCGGTTACATACTGTATCATATCTCTTATTTCCTTCCCAATATAGTTCGGACAAGATCTATAGCGCCAAAAAGAAGCTTTAACTGTCTGTCTGCCCGTTTATCGTAAATTACATCTATTCTTCCTACAAATGAAACGAGGTCACCGCCAAAGCGCTTCTTAAAGCGGACAAGCCCTTCTATCGGAGTGAGCTTATCTGCGCCGCCTGCAATTCCACGCATATCGTACAAGAAGCAGCCGTTATCACGCGACCAGCGCATCATTTCCCACTGCATGAGGAAATTCGGCATAGTTTCTTTATATTCTTCAGAGCTTCCGGCGTACATATGCCAAGTCTTACCCGAGCACGCAACAAGGACGGAGCCCGCAATGGCGCGTCCTCCACACTCAACCATAAAAATCTTGAACTTATCTTCGCCGAGGCAATCGCACATATCGAAGAAATATTTTTCGTCGCGCGCTATAAAACCGTCGCGCTCGGCAGTTGCAGAAAGAAGACGGCAAAACTCCGGGATATCCTCGCGCGTTCCAATTCTGCATACAGCCTCGCTTTTGAGCGATGTTCTCACATTGTATCTCGCTTTTGAATGGAACGAGGCAAGGAGCTCTTCATCTGTTTTGTTGACATCTACGCGAAAAACCGAGAACGGCTGGAGAATTGCATTCTCCTTCTTATTTTCTCCGATAAATGCGCCTTTTCTGTCAAAAAAGTCGAGCCAGACTTTATCGTTTTCGGTAATGTCGGGGTCGAGCGTCAGCTTATACGCGCCAATCTCCCCCGCAATTTTCTCAGCTTCAGAAAGAAGCTCAGCCAGAACCTTCGTATCCTCTCTTGAGCAAACAGGACCGCGCGGCGAATATAGAAAAATCTTCTTCGAGCGCCTTACCTTCTGCACAAAAAGAAGCATAACGCCACAAACTTCACCTTCGTCATCTTCACAAAGCAGCGCAAAGCTTTTCTGGTCACACTTGAACAAGCGCCATTCAAGTGACTGCAAAAAATGACCGTGTTCGTGTTTTTCCAAGAATTCTGAATACCTGTCAAAATCGTTTTCGCAAGCTCTAATTACCATAACATATCCTCAAAGCAAATATACTTATTTTACATATCATATATTATAGCATTTTTTGATGCGATAAGCAACAAAAAAACACTCCTCGCGGAGTGTTTTTTCAATCTTACTTATTCTTTCTGAAAGCTTCAAGCTCGTCGATGTAATTGCAGAGGTTATCAACAATTTCATTGCAGATTTTTTCGCCGAGCTCCTTTGTTGCGCGCTCAGGAAGACCCATAACGCCAACTTCGATTTCATCGCGCTGACCAACCGTTTCAACAACGAACTGACCGTCAAACGGCTTTGTTCTCTTCTCAAACCAGTCCTGATCGGTGCGCATCATCTTAGCAAAGTACTCCTCATCCATAACGATTTCGTCGCGGACATCTTCGGGAGCCCAGTGCATCATAAGAGCAGTCTCCATCATACCTGCGTGGAAGTCGTGCTCCGGCTCCATTGCAAAGCCCGAAAGCCATGTCGGAGAGAGGTTCCATGCTTCAACAAGTGAGAGAGTAATCTTCTCTGCAATCGACTTGTCGCGACGGAGAAGCATCTGAAGGCTGTTGCGGAGAGCGTTGATGTTGTCTGTTCCTGCATGACCGAGGAAAACAACAATGTTCTCAAAGCCCATTCTTACAAACTCAGAAACAATTTCGCTTATGTAAAGACCGAAGGTATTCGGGCTGACATTGACTGTTCCGAGAAGCTCACCACCTGAGAAGCAGTAGTTTACAGACGGAGCAACTACTGCATTGAGTCTGTCTGCAGCGATTTCAAGCGGACGGTTAGCATTATGGATATCTGTAGCAAGCGTGAGGTGGTAACCGTGCTGCTCAACAACGCCTGTCGGGATGATGACAGTCTTTGTCTTCTCCATTGCCTCTTTCATTTCTTTTACTGTCATTCTTGACATAAAGTAAGCCATTTTTATTCCTCCAATTAGTCTATTTTAACTTTAACTACAACTTTTTTACACAAGGTAGGCTTAGCTACTGCTCTGCACGGACGGTGCAAATCGGCAGGATAGAATACTGCAAATCTGCGGTCTTTAAGTATGAGACTTTCCGTTTCAACCTCGTATATCCAACAGTCGCCTGCTTCATTTTCCCTGGCAAGCGTATTTTCCTCAGTGGAAATCGGT
>JAZOAS010000085.1:0-8597 GCA_045595605.1 Eubacteriales bacterium | reverse complement strand
TCCTTATGAGGGCAACCGTCAAGGCAACGCATTGCAGCACCTTCGGGTGCATTCTCTTCCTTGAAGTAAGAAAGAGTACCAAAAGACTGAACCTTTGTGCACTGCTCTCCAATAAGCCACTGCATAAGGTCTGTATCGTGGCAACACTTTGCAAGAATCATCGGAGATGCCTCTGAAAGCTTTCTCCAGTTACCTCTTACAAAGCTATGGCTGTAATGAAGGTTACCAACACCCTCAGAATGCTCAATATTCATAATCTCACCGACTGCTCCGTCATCGACAAGCTTCTTGATTGCCTTATAGAACGGAGTGTAACGGAGAACATGGCAAACAAGAACCTTTACGCCATGCTTCTTCGCCGCAACAGAGAGCGCAAAGCAATCTTCAACAGTCGCTGCAGCAGGTTTTTCAAGGAGAAGGTCATATTTCTTCTCAATCGCCATCATAGCCGGTGCAAAATGCATCTTATCCTGCGTGCAAATCATTGCAACATCTGCCATTTTCGGAAGCGAGAGAAGCTTCTCAAAGCTGTCAAAGCACATATCTGCAGGGACGTTATATGTATCACGGAGATACTCTCTTTTTTCCTTTACCGGTTCAGCGATGCCGACAAGCTTGAATTTATCGGGATTGGTGTCAAGATATTTAAGGTAGCTGCTGCCGCGATCTCCACCGCCGACAAGAATAAGAGAAATCTGTTTCATTTTAAATTACCTCCTGAGTATTTACAGAACATAGTAAACTTTACTTTACATATGTATGTATTATATCACATTATTCCCCTCATATCAAGATAGTAACTTGACAAATTCTTAAGCTATGATAAGATAAATATAGCCTATTTTCAACGAAAGGAACCTAAACTATGCCAAAGAAAGTTTACTGGACCGAGCTTATCGGTTTTGACAACAAATCTCCAGACTTTGGTGTTTCGGCGTTTTTCGAAAGAGCGTCAGGAAACATCGACTCTATTGCGCTTTTAGTCTATAACATTGACTTTGTAAATGAGTATGACGGTCTTTCAGAAGAGAAACCGCTATCACGCGGTGCATGCTCATATTACGGCCACCCGTACAACAATGACCGCAAGATCCAAACCTGGACAAACTTCCAGCTTAAAGGCCTCGTAAAAGAGCTTCACAAGCGCGGAGTTTCCGTTCTTTTCAGTATTTTTGATATGTACCCGTACCTTGACGAAAACGGAAACGAAGCACACGGCCCGTTTACGGATAAGCACCCCGAGCTTCGCACATTCAATTCTGAAAAGTTCTTCCGGTATGAGTCACTGAACATATTAAAGAGATTTGCTGACGGCTCTTTCTACAAAAATTTCTTTATTGATAAGCTCTCCGCAGTTCTCATAGACTATGATTTTGACGGATACCACCTCGCAGACGGTCTTTCAAGTCCGCGTTTCCCCTTGCAGGTAGGTGATTTTTCTGATGATATCGTTTCGCAGTTTGTTGAAAAAACAGGAATTTCCCTCCCCAATGATATAGCTCTTCGTTGTGACAACAACAAAAAGAAGCATATTGCGAGATACCGTTATATTATGTCACATCTTCGCTATGAATTTACCTGCTTTATTTCAGACGAATTTGCAGAATTCTTTAAGCTGCTTTCAAACGAGCTTTCTGCACTCAATAAAACAATTATCTTCAACAACGCCTGGACTCTCGACCCATTCGAAGCGCTTTTCAGATATGGCGTTGACTACCGCAAGTTTAAAACGAACGGAATTGACGGAATGATGCTCGAAGATTCGGGAGCTTACTTCTCACTTCTTACTCCCGGTGCGCTCGGCGGTGTCCCTCTCTCTCCCGAAAAGAGAAAGCTTGCTCATTACACCATTTTCCTCACTCAGCTTGCTATCGGGCTTCATCTTGAAGGCGTCCCCCATTATAATATGACAACACTCAAAGACACCATGGAGGACTGGAATCTGATTGACGCGGCCCCGCTCGAAGTCAAGAAGATGATTTTCCGCAGAAAGAATACGAGAATCGTTAAAGACGGTAAGCTTTCACCTGTTTCAGACGGCGTTTTCTACTGCTTGTCAGACGATGTCAAAAAGGCTCACTGGGATACACTTTTTGACTGGGATAAGAAATCTACAGTTTCTGGTATCACAAAACCTATGGGATTTACTGCGCTTTGGAATCCCGACACGCTCTATACCGAGCTTTCGGAGTTCATTAAAAACAGAACCCCCTCGACAAAACATCTTCTCGAACTTGCCTTAAAGGGCGGAGTTCCGATTTCTTCTATGATTTCCGCAAGCGATATCGAAAGCTTTGACGGTCCGATTCTTGCCGCAAACACCGAACATTACAGCAAGGAGCTTATTTCAAAGCTTTCTTCTTATACCGTAGCTCCAATGCTTCTGATTGGCAAGAAAAACCCGCTTTCACGAAAGCCTAACTTCACTCTTTCTGACGGTAACAACGGTTTTAGCGCATTCTTCTTCAACTGCCCTGCTATGAAGGGAGCAAAAACGCTCGGCACAGTAAGCAAAGCGGTAAACACAGCTTTCAAGGATAACCACAACGGAACATGGACATCTCCACTTCGTTTTGAAAAACCGTCTGCAAAGTTCTTAAAGGAGCTTAAAGATACGGTTGATTCTCTCGGTCTTGCTCCATTCTCAGATAACCCCGAATGCTTCATAATGGCGTATTATACATCCGACAGAAGCGCGGTCCTCTTCGTCAACAACGAAAGCTACGGTGCAGAAGACTTCAAAATCAAATTCCCGCACAAAATCAAAAACGCTTCTGCTCCTACGAAATCAATTTCTTACAAACTGAGATTTTCAGACGATACTTTCTCTCTCCGAGTGAACAACAGAGATGTTGATGTCGTCAGACTCGAATGGTAAAAAACACCGCAAGCGAAATTGGCTTGCGGTGTTTTTTTTATTTTTCTGTTGTATATCGTTTCCAGAGCGGCGCATTCGCAAAACAGAACACTATCGCAACAACACATATCAAAACCCATGTAATTGTCGTAAAAGTCCAGCCAAAACGCTCCGCCATATATCCGTAAATATAATTTGAAATCATGCACCCGAAGGCAGCAAAAGAATTCAGAAAACCCGTAATAACACCGCTTTTCCCTTCATTTTCAAAAACAGCAGGAATTATTACATTCATCAACTGTGTACTTGCCGTCATTAGTGTAGTCACGCACGCAAGAGAAAGAACTATAAAAGCAAGATGTATCTTACCGGTAAAAACGACCAATAAAAGTAACGGAACTGTTGCAACAAAAAGAAGTCCTGTTGCAGCAGGTGCGTTCTTGCATTTTTTCGGATACAACCAATTAACAATGAATACTGCTACGAGATTTGCCACTATAAGTATCGTTGTTATGAAAGTTGCAAAACTCGGCGATACGCCATAACTTTCCATTATCATTGTGGGACCCCAGCTCTTTATTCCCACATCAAGCATACAACGGATAATTGACGGAATAGTCATAAAAATGATTCCGCTCTTCAAAATCAGTTTCCATATTGACTTATCAGATTTTTTCTCCGATACTGACGATTCTTTTTCTCTTTCGCTTTTTTGAATTGGCTCAATTTCGCACTTTGCGTGGTATTCAGATCTCATAACAAGCAACGTTGATATAATCATTGCAAAAACCGAAATCCAAAAAAGTCCCGACCACGACGAAAAACTAAGCACTCCCGCCGCAATAAGATAACTCATTACGGTCCCCAACGGATATGCAAAAGCAATATATGTCAAAGCCTTTTTTCTATGCTCCGGTAAAATGACGGATGCTGCAATTTTAAGAAGTGCCGGCCAGATTGAAAACTGTGCAAGACCGTTCAGTGCCCATGCTACAAGCATTACCTCATATGTATCAGAGATTGCCATAGCCGTATTGCAAAGCGCAGAAAAAAGCGTTCCTATTGCAAAAAGCTTGAAAGGCGATACCTTATCAACAAGATATCCACCTATCATCTGTGTGCTTCCATAGACAAAATAGAAAGCGGCATTGATTAGTCCTACCGACGATTTATCAAAAACTCCATCCTGTACAATTGCAGACATGGCCGCCGAATACGTATTCTTTGTCATAGACACAAGCACATATGCAAAATAACAAGCAAAAAATATAAACCAACTTACTTTTTCGGTTTTAACATGTCCATGCATACTATTACTCCCCTTGTTTACAGCGACTTTAAATACTTTACCTCTTTTTCTGTAAGGTGACGCCATCTGCCTGCCGGGAGCTTATCAAGAACAAGATCTCCTACACTCACGCGCTTAAGGCGGAGAACTCGCAAATTTGCCGCTTCGCACATACGGCGAATCTGACGGTTTCTTCCCTCTCGGATCGTTATATGAAGAAGACCTCCCTCAGAATCTTCACGGAGGACATTGACATCCGCAGGGCGGGTTGCCCTTCCGTCAATTTCTATTGAAGACTTGAGCGTAGTTATAGCATCTTCGAGTTTTCCGCGGACCGTTACGATATACCCTTTCGGAATCTCGCTTGACGGATGAGTAAGCCTATATGTAAGAGCGCCGTCATTCGTCATTATGAGAAGACCCTCCGAATTATAGTCAAGTCTTCCTACCGGGTGAACACGGGTCCCGACATCAACAAGCTCGTTTACGGTCTTTCTGTCCTTCTCATCATCAAGAGAGGTTATATACCCGCGCGGTTTATTGAGCATGATATAGTACTTTGCAGAGTCTGTTATAACGCGACCTGAAACCTCTATAACATCGCTATCAGCATCCGCTTTATCGCCAAGCGACGCAACAAGACCGTTCACGCGCACCTTGCCCGCAGTTATAAGCTCCTCAGCTTTTCTTCTCGAGCAAACTCCGCTTGCCGCTATTATCTTCTGAAGTCTTTCTTCCATACTTATCTCCAAGCTGTATCACTTTCGCTCTTTTTTTCGCGCATCATGAGACGGAGAAGCGCTTCCTGAGCGTTTGAATTCTCAAATAATATTTTATAAACCTCTTCGGTAATCGGCATCTCAACTCCCGCTTTCTTTGCAAGCTCGTGTGCCGACTGGGTTGCATAGTACCCCTCTACAACTGCGCCTATTTTCTCAAGCGCCTTTTCGGTAGATGCGCCCTGCCCGATAAGAATACCTGCTCTGCGGTTTCTTGAGTGCATTGACATACATGTAACTATAAGGTCACCAAGCCCCGCAAGGCCTGAGAAGGTTTCTTCCTTACCGCCGATTGCAACGCCAAGACGAATCATCTCAGCAAGACCGCGGGTCATAAGTGCCGCCTTTGTATTGTCCCCAAGACCAAGACCGTCGCATATACCCGCTGCAAGCGCCATAACATTCTTAAGCGCAGCTCCGAGCTCAACACCGGCTACATCGTCGGTTACATAAACCCTGAAGCGCTCGTTCATAAACACATCCTGAACAGTCTCTGCCGCTTCTTTTACGCGGGAAGTCGCAATAATCGCGGTCGGAACACCACGACCTACCTCTTCCGCGTGAGACGGACCTGAGAGAACGACGATTTTCCCCTTACCGGAAAGCTCTTCTTCTATAACCTCAGAAAGGCGCATTGATGTATCCTTTTCAATTCCCTTTGCGACATTGACTACTATATGGTTTTCATTTACATATTCTTTAAGCTTTTTCGCCGTAGCTCTTACCGCAAATGACGGAACTGCCATTACGATAATTTCTGCACTCTTTGCAACGCTTAAATCGTTTGTGCACGAAAGCCCCTCCGGAAACAGAACACCTGAAAGGAATTCTCGATTTTCACGGTCGCGGGCAAGTCTCTCATACTCTTTGTCCTCGAAGGACCAGAGCGTAACATCATTTCCGTTTTTAGCAAGCATTACTGCGAGGGCTGTTCCCCAGCCGCCGCTTCCGATTACTGCAATTTTCATAAATTCACACCTCAGATGCTTTACTTTTTGAATTTGAGTTTATTTTCGTTTCCTGCACGCAGGCGCGCGATATTGGCACGGTGAAGGAATGTGACAAACGCGGCGATTACCGCACCGAGAATGATATATATGATTCCGTCAGGTGAAAAACCTTCAAACAAAGCAAAAAGGATCGGAACCGTCCATATCGCGATTATTGAACCGAGAGAGACATAGCGGGTTATTGCTACAATAACAATGAACACCGATACGGCTATCAGGCAAATCGGAAGATTGAAGCTTCCGATAACTGCGGCTGTCGTAAGAACGCCCTTTCCCCCACGGAACTGAAAGAACACAGGATATGTGTGGCCGAGGATGCACGCAAGGCTCGAAAGTGAGCGCAAAAGCGCAAGGTTTGCATCAGGAGCAATTTTCGTTGCAACGAAAATTGCAACAACACCCTTTAAAATATCGCCGAGAATGACAACTACCGTCTTTTTCATTCCCATAACGCGGAGTGAGTTTGTTGTTCCTGCGTTTCCGCTTCCAAAATCTCTTACATCCTTATTGAGCGTAAGCTTTGATACAATTATCGAAAAGTTAAGGCTGCCAAGAAGATATGCACAAACAATAGCAATTATATATCTTACTGCAACATTCATTTTAACCGTTTTCTCCCTTTTGTCTTATAACAACTCTTATCGGAGTTCCCTCAAACCCGAACACCTCTCGTAGCTTGTTTTCAAGGTATCTCCTGTATGAAAAGTGGAACAGCTTTGCATCGTTACAGAACATAACGAAGTTTGGCGGCTGAACACCCGTCTGTGTAATATAGTAAACCTTGAGGCGCTTGCCACGGTCTGTCGGCGGCTGAACGCGTGACACCGCATCTGCAAGAACATTGTTGAGCATTCCGGTTGTGATTCGCTTTCTGCTCTCAGCATATGCCGATGTGATAAGCTCAAAAAGCTTGCCGACACGCTGACCTGTTTTTGCTGAAATAAATATAATCGGCGCGTATGTCATATAGGAAAGGTCGCGACGAATCTTCTCTTCCTCGTTTTTCATGGTTCTGTCGTCCTTCTCGACGAGGTCCCACTTGTTTACAACGATGATACAAGCCTTTCCCGCATCGTGCGCAATACCTGCGACTTTTGTATCCTGCTCGGTGACGCCGTCCTCAGCATCTATCATTATGAGGCAGACATCGCTTCGCTCAACAGCAAGAGAAGCGCGAAGAACCGAGAATTTCTCAATATCATCATTTACCTTCGACTTTTTGCGGATTCCCGCAGTATCGATAAATACAAATTTGCCGTATTCGTTTTCAAACTCAGAGTCAACCGCGTCACGCGTCGTTCCCGCGACATTGCTGACTATAACTCTCTGCTCACCGAGGATTTTATTCGTAAGAGACGATTTACCTACATTCGGCTTACCAATGAGAGCAACATGGATTCTGTCGTCTTCTTCCTCTTCCTCGTCTTCCTCAGGGAAGAACTCAAAACACTTTTCAAGAAGGTCACCAGTACCGTGACCGTGAACCGCAGAAACCGGAATCGGCTCTCCGAGGCCAAGGTTATAGAACTCATAAAACTCAGGTGGAGGGTCTCCAACTGAGTCAACCTTGTTTACCGCAAGGATTATAGGTTTATTTGAACGGAGGAGCATACTCGCAACATCGTTATCCGCTGCCGTAACGCCTGTTCTGATATCTGTCATAAACACAATAACATCGGCGTTTGTCACAGCAATCTCTGCCTGGTCGCGCATAAATTTCAGGATTTCGCTGTCTGTACGCGGCTCGATTCCGCCCGTATCAACAAGAGAAAACACCCTGCCGTTCCATTCGCAGTCTGCATATAATCTGTCGCGGGTAACGCCCGGAGTATCTTCAACTATTGACAGTCTTTTTCCTATAAGTTTATTAAAAAGCATCGATTTTCCGACATTCGGTCGCCCGACTATCGCAACAACGGGTTTTGACATGTGTACTACCTCCTGTCTAAACGCCGAGCATTGCAGAAAGAAGCGCATCACCGTCGTTCTCTACCGGAACGACTGTAACGCCGAGCTCCCTTTCAACATCGCTGACGCTGATATCATCAAGAAAAACATTTTCACCGTGGCGAAGCATAACAGCCGGAATAAGAAGCCTCTTTCCGAGCTCTTTTCCGGAAAGAGTCGAGATAAGGTCACGCCCTGTTACAAGCCCTGCAACATCAATGGTTTCTCCAAAAAAATCATTCTTTATTGCATACACTTCGCTACCATTTATATTATTACATTTTTTTGCCAATTCGTCAATGAGTTTTCGCATAAACGGAGCCGCCGAAACACCGGTTGCCACCGTGAATTTTTCGATCTCTTCCGGGATGTCGGTATAACCAAGCGCCGCAAGAAACTCAACATAGAGAAGACGCATAAGACCAACGCCGTTATCAAGCTGGGGATATGAGTCGTAATACTCGTCCTCTGGAATCGGGAGATGAGCCTTTATATACAGCTCGTCCGCACCGTAAACGACTCTTTCGCCACGGGTTTCAAGGTTTTCTTCGCCAAAGGAATCGATAATCCGAAGGGTTTCTTTTGCACAATCTTCATCCATCGGTGAAAGCGGATAGAGACCGTCTCTGTACTTGGTTATTCCGACAGGAACGATTGCAATACTGTCTATTTCCTCGCCGAGCGAAAGAAGGTCTGATATCGAGTTTTTAAGAACC
>JAZOAS010000084.1:0-3389 GCA_045595605.1 Eubacteriales bacterium | reverse complement strand
AAGGCGCATAGCCGGCTTTACATAGTCAGAGAATACGAAGAATGTAGCAACGAACGGATGAATACCGCCGTAAGCGCACATAGCGTTTGCGATAGCGCCCATAGCATGCTCACGAACACCGAAGTGGATGTTGCGGCCTGCATAGTCGTTCTTTGAGAAGTCGCCGCCGTCCTTGATGTTTGTCTTGTTGGACGGAGCAAGGTCAGCAGAACCGCCGAAGAGGTTCGGCATAATCTTTGCAAGACGGTTAATCATCTCGCCTGAGAGGTTACGGGTAGCGTTAGCCTTGTTCTCAAAGCTCCAGAACTCTTCTGAATCAAGTGCTTCCATCGGGAGCTTGCCTGACATAAGAGCTTCCCATTCACTCGCAAGTTCCGGATATGCCTTAGCGTAGTCAGCAAAGAGCTTGTTCCACTCGTCCTCATACTTGTTGAGGTTTGCAACAACGCCGTTCATGTGAGCGCGAACTTCGTCTGATACGAAGAACTCGTCTGTCGGCATCTCGAGGTTTGCCTTAAGAGCTGCAAGCTTCTCAGCACCGAGAGCTTCACCGTGAACCTGGCTTGTGCCAGCGTTCGGTGCGCCGTAACCGATCTGAGTTGTAATCTTGATAAGAGTCGGCTTGTTCTTTTCAGCCTTAGCTTCGTCGATAGCAGCAGCGATAACTTCGATGTCGTTACCGTCAGCAACTTCGAGAGTCTGCCAGCCGTAAGCTTCGAAACGAGCGCAGACATCTTCTGTGAAAGCGATGTCAGTGCTGCCTTCGATTGTGATTGAGTTTGAATCGTAAAGAACGATGAGCTTTCCGAGGCCGAGAGTACCTGCGATGGAAGCAGCTTCTGAAGCAATACCTTCCATAAGGCAACCGTCGCCGCAGAGAGCGTATGTATAATGGTCAACAACATCGAAACCGTCGCGGTTGAAAGCAGTAGCAAGATGACGCTCTGCCATAGCGAAACCGACTGCGTTTGCGATACCCTGTCCAAGCGGACCTGTTGTAATCTCAACGCCGTTTACTTCGCGGTATTCCGGATGACCCGGAGTCTTGCTTCCTTCCTGACGGAAGTTCTTAAGGTCGTCGATTGTGAGACCGTAGTCAAACATATGGAGAAGAGCATAAAGCATAGCTGAGCCGTGACCTGAAGAAAGAACGAAGCGGTCGCGATTCTGCCACTTTGAGTTCTTCGGGCTGTGCTTCATCTTGTCTGCCCAAAGAGCGTATGCCATCGGCATTGCGCCGAGAGCGATACCCGGATGTCCTGATTTTGCCTTATCGATAGCTTCTGCAGCGAGAACGCGCATGGTATCGATAGTAGCCTGCTGTACTGTTTTCATATCGTCACCTCATAAAAAATATTCATATGTAATTATATTATCACAAATTCCCCACGCTTGCAAGCACAAAAGAAAAAACTATTGACAGTAACACCCTTTTTTATTATAATATGATAGTATTTAAGAGGTATCTTCTTCACTATTCACTCTTACCTCTTACTTCAAATACGGGGGTGTAGCTCAGCTGGGAGAGCGCTTGAATGGCATTCAAGAGGTCATGGGTTCGATCCCCACCATCTCCACCAAAGAACAGACATATCAGCCGTCAGGTTGGTGTGTCTGTTCTTTCGTGTTGCGCGAGAAGGTGAGGGCATCGAACAGGACGGCGGCTCGCAAGCCGCAAAAAGGCTTTCGGGGAAAGGCTTTTTAGTCCGCGGGTAGATCCCCACCATCTCCACCAAAAAGCACTTGCGAAAATTCCGCAAGTGCTTTTTTCATATATTATTTTGATTTTTAACTTCGTATATGATATAATATTTCCATACCAAAAAAGAAAGGTTGATACATAATGAAAAAGATTATAATTTTCGCGGTTCTTGTTATCGCAATTCTTGCCCTTGTTTTTACAATCGGCACTGATAAGCCCATTTACGACTGTACTCTCGAAGTCGTTTGTGACGACGCTATCGCAAGCGGTGTTCTCTCTGCCGAAAAGCTTGAGCTTCTTCCGGCAGACGGCGTAGTTCTTGCAAAGACCGATGTCAAGTTTGCAAAGGGCGACTCCGTAATGGATGTTCTCCAGAAGACTCTCATTGAGAACAAGATTCACTACGATGTCCAGAACATCTCTTCAACAGGCTCAAAGTACTTAAGAGGAATCGCAAACCTCTACCAGAACGACTGCGGCGAATACTCCGGCTGGAGCTACTATATCAACGACGAGATGCCGTCTGAAAGCGCTGCAAGCTACAAGCTCAAGAACGGTGATGCTATCCGCTTCGTATATATCAGCGACTTCACAAAGCAGAACTAATGAAAGATTTTAAGTATCTTCTTTCCCGCTTTCTTCCTTATTTCAAAAAATATCGCCTCATTCTCGCGCTTGACCTTATGTGCGCGGTTCTCACAACTGCGTGTGACATAGTTCTCCCGCTTATCGTGCGGCACATAACAGACCTCGGTCTTTACAACATAGCAGAGCTTACGGCATCCCTCATTTTCAAAATGGGCGCGCTGTATCTCGCGCTTCGCGTTGTCGATGTTTTTGCTCATTACTTCATGCAGAACACGGGCCATGTCATGGGCTCAAGAATCGAGAGCGATATGAGACGCGACCTTTTCGCTCAGTTTCAGAGGCTTTCATACTCTTATTACAGCAACGCAAAAGTCGGTCAGCTTATGTCGCGAATCACGAGCGACCTTTTCGACATAACGGAGTTTGCTCACCACTGCCCCGAGGAGCTTTTTATCGCAGGGGTCAAGATAATCGTTTCGTTCATCATTCTCTGTTCGATGAACATCCCGCTTACGCTCATCATCTTTGCAATCTTCCCGTTTATGATTCTCTTCTCAACGCGCTTTAGAAAGCGCATGAGAAGTGCGTTTAAGCGCTCACGCGTTCAGATTGGCGAAATAAACTCGCAGGTTGAGGACTCACTTTTGGGAATCCGCGTTGTAAAGTCGTTTGCAAACGAGGATATCGAAAAGGAAAAGTTTGAAGGCGGAAATTCAAAATTCCTCGACATAAAAAAAGAAACCTACAAGTACATGGCAGGCTTTCACAGCACAACCCGCTTCTTTGACGGGCTCATGTATATAGTGGTTGTCATCGTCGGTGCGCTGTTTATGATACGCGGCGAGATTTCGCCCGGCGACCTTATGGCGTATCTCCTCTATGTTACAACACTTCTCACCTCAATACGAAGAATCGTTGAGTTTACCGAGCAGTTCCAGCGCGGTATGACGGGAATTGAGCGTTTCGTTGAGGTTTTGGATGAGCCGATAGACATAAAGGATGCAGAGGACGCGGTTGAGCTTCCGCCCGTTTCGGGAGATATTTCGTTTGAGGATGTTTCGTTTAAGTATTCCGATAACGGCGAATATGTCCTTGAGGG
>JAZOAS010000083.1:0-7294 GCA_045595605.1 Eubacteriales bacterium | reverse complement strand
CGTTGTGTCGGCCGTTGACAGTCCTGACTCAGGTGCGCTCACGATTACATTAACGCCCTTGTCATTTATAAGTGTTACGCAATCTTCAAAGCCCTTTGCTTTTATGAGCGTTTCAATTCTCGTCTCAGCTATTGCACCGCTTGAGATTGTTTCTATTGTCTTTGCCGCGCGGTCGCGCGACTCTGAAGACATATTCTCCTCATTAACCGCCTCTTTAAGCGTTGTTATGGCACTGTCACGCGCCTTCTGCTTCTCAAGTCTTGCTTCTTCAAAATAGCCATCACCTTTTTGTTCGGTTGTTTCCTCTTTAACTTCACTCTCCTCGGCAAGAGTCGTCCTGATTCGCTCATCGTCGCTCTTGACCTCTGTCGTATTGAGATTGAGATATACCGCAACACATATAAAAAGCACGATTATTGCGGCTACTGTTCCTTTTCGCTTCACTGTATTTCCTCCTATTTTTCCATTTTTATTATACTGATTTTGTCGCTCCGAAGTCCCGTCAGTGCTGTTATTGATTCAGTTATGGCGCGCTCTACTTCTGCTTTTTCCGCGCCGTCACATATTACCACCGCACCGCGAAACTTCGGATAAACCTCTTTTACCACAAGCGCACTTTCGCGCCCCGACCCTTCCGACAAGATACTCGGTTTTATGTCGCTGTCCTGCTCCAGAACCACCCCGCCTTCGTTTTCCCGCGCACTTTTGCGGGCTTCTTTTTCATACACCTTTTCGCTTCCCGACTCTATCGAAAGAATGACCTCACAACGCCCTACTCCATAACATCTCGAGAGTGCCGACTCAATCCTTTCTTCAAACTTTTCTACAACTATTTCTTCCGATATTTCGCTACTTTTTATCTTTTCGCTCTTATTCTGAGGCAGAACAAGCAAAAGCATACCGACTATTATCACTACAAATATATATTTGTATTTTTCAAATACCTTTGCCGATTTTTCCGTTAAAAACTTTTTCATCCTTCTACCTCAATTTTAAACTCTTCCTCCAAAACCTCGCGTACGCGCGCTTTGGCGCTCGCGTCTGAACTCACAACATCTGCGGATACCACAGCACCGTTTTCCACACTTAAATAAACTTTACAGTTTTCTTCTTTTGCGCCCGCTTTATTCAATACATATGAAGAAAGCTCACTTTCTATGATATCATTTTTTACTTTTTCGGTTTCTTCTATCTTCTTTTCGATTTCGCGCCGATAATCACTCCCTATATCAAGAAGGCTTCTCCCACTGATATCAAAAATCGGCGAGAGAAGCGCGACTATCACCATTACGCTTCCCATCATTATGCATACCCTGCCTGCGCTGTTTTTCGGTGCGACGGACGAAACTACCGCCACTATAAGAGACGCCGAGCATATCCCGGCAATCCATGAACCTATCCCCTGCACTCAGACCACCCCCACACTCTTCATCGCCGCGAGCACCGCGATTATTATAACTGTCGCAACCGATGCGGTCATCGCGATTATGAGCCCGAAGCTCTCCGCTATCTTTGAGGAGAGTTCAGATATTCCACCGCTGAGTACCGGACTTGAAACAAGAGACGCCGCTTTGAAGGTGAAATAGTTTACAAGCATTGCGGCAAAAGGCGTTGCAAATGCTGAAAGGATTGAAAGCATACCGAAAACGCCTATGGCATTTTTCATCATTGCCGCTCCCGACATAATCGTTTCTGCCGCCTCCGACACAACTCCTCCGACGACGGGAACCGCAGCACCCAGCGCAAGCTGGGCGGCGCCGAGAGCCGCCTTGTCAGCACCTGATGTGACAATTCCCGATACGCCGATATAGGACACGAATGCACCAAGTAATACTTTTAGTGAAACCGAAACTGTTTTGACCGAAAACTCGGATATCTTCTGCAAAATAGGATTTTTTGTTGCGGCATTTGCGGCGGAGGAGAATATATTAATATATACAAGCGGGAGAAGGACTGAATTTATAAACCCGATAAGCATATCCGAAAACACAAGCGCTATTCCCGCTTTCACCGCCGCGCTCCCCGCAAACCCGCTCGCCGCCTCTGCCGCGGCAACGCTCGGAAGGAGCGCTTTTGAAAAAGTATCTACGCCCGAAATAAATTCCTTTCCCATTCCGATTACACTTGTTATGCTCCCCGCCGCCGCGGCGGTTACCGAAATTGCACCTACAAGGGTAAGCGTTGTTCTCATCGCTCCGTTATCGCCAGGTGGCATGAACGCTTCCACCGTACTCACAAGAAATGACACCGCGCAGATTATTCCGACGCATTTCACCCCCTGTGCCAGAAACGACTTTATGCCTTCAAGAAGCTTACCCGCTACCGTAAGAAGCCCGTTTTCGAGGGATGCGTTTTCTTCAAACTCTATATCAGAGGCATCAGGGGCTGCTGATATAACCTCAGATACCTCCAGCACATTGTAAAGCTCTTCTACTGCACACACGCGCGGTATGAGAATTACAACGGCAAAGCACAGACAAAATACCTTTTTCATACTATTCCTCACTGTGAAATCTGCCCGAGAAGTCCGAAAACAAGCGGAATCGCAAAAGAAATTGCCACTCCACCGCCGACAAGCTCTATATAAGTTGCCGCCGCCGCGACCCCGCTCTCCCGACACATTTCAGACGCAAGCTTTACAACAATGCTTATTCCGAGTGTCTTTATAAGCGGTTCTGTCATCTCTCTTTCTATTCCCGCAAAGTCAGCAAGCTCAAAAACAAAGGTTACCACCTTTAAAATCACGCCCGCCGCAGAAAATACAAGTGCCGCGACAAGTGTCACCGACAAAATCACTGACATTTCGGGAAGCGTCCTGCGGAGTGCAACTATTGCGATTGCACCAAAAACGGCAATGGCAGATAACTTCATTATAACTTCCATAGCATCAGAATCCGAAGGTTGATTTTATAAGATCAAAGAGACTGCTTATCTCACGGACGATTATCATAAGAACTACAATCAGCCCCGCAAGAGTTGTCATCATCGCCTGCTCCTCACGCCCTGAGCGCACAAGAAGCTGGTTTAAGACAGAGACCAATATTCCGATTGCCGCAACCTTAAAAATCAAATCAACCTGCATTTCAACTTCTCCATCAAATCAATACTATAACCACCGAAACGCCACAGATAAGCCCGAGCTTTGCATAGAGCTTGCCAAGGCTTTTCCTGTCGTTTTCGGCACATTCATAAAGCGACTCAATACGCCGACCAAAATGCGCTATTGCACTTATCTGCTTCTCTGCATCATACCTTCCAAGCACACTTCCGAGCTCGCAAAGAACTTCTTTTTCGCTTAGTTTAAGTTTCAGATAATCGGCGTGCATAAGCGTTTTTCTCCATATGATAGAAAACGGAACATCTGTTTTTTTGAGCTTCTCTTCCTCACACTCCTTAAAAAAAGCATTGAGCGGAGGAGGACTTTCACCCGACAGCTTATTCAAAAGCTCACAAATCGGGGTGAGACGATTACCAATCTCAGAGCGCATCAGATCAAGGGCTGAAAGAAAGCTTCCGAGCACACGGGCGCGGACCGAGAGCTCCCACGATGCGCCAAAACCTATTACCGCAGCACCCCCGACAAGAAGAATTGCACCGATTATCCTTATCATACGCTACCCTCTCTGATATTCATTATCCTGTATGTAAACTCTCCGCTTTTCTTATGCAGAAGCACCGCTCTTTCAAATACATGAAGTTCGCAAAGCTTCTGATATCCGGGCCTTGAAAACACCTCATCAGGTGTAGTGCCGTGAACCGTCGCAAGGATTCCAACGCCACAGTTGAGTATTGTCTCAACCGCCTGTATGTCCTCCTCTGCCGTTATCTCATCAAGCGCGATTATATCGGGTGACATCGTCCGAAGCACCAAAGACGCTCCTTCGGCTTTTTCTATACCGTCCATTACATCGGTGCACCTTCCTACATCAAACTGAGGTGTCCCCCGCCTTTTTGCCGCGACCTCACACCTTTCATCGACAAGCGAGATTCTGAAACCGCTGTCCGAGAGTCTTCGCACAAGGTCGCGAAGCATTGTTGTCTTGCCATGGCCCGGTGGCGAGATTATTATTGTATTTAAAAATCGCCCGTCCTTTACAACGCGTGGAAGAACTCCTTCTGCAGCGGTCTCAATCGGTTTTGCTATGCGCAAGCAGACCGAGGACAGGTCGCGGATTGCGCCCGTTTTTACATATGTTCCGCAAAGGCCTATTCTGTGTCCGCCGGAGACCGTGACATATCCTTTTCTTATGCTCGCCTCTGCCGAGTGAACAGACCCGCGGGTTGCAAGCTCAAGCACGCTTTCAAGCTCCTCATGACGAATCGGGCAGTCTCCGACTTCTTTCTCGGAATCGTCTATGCATACCGACATAACTCGTCCCGCCCGCAAGCGAATCTCAGAGGCGCGCGCCCGCTCCTCCTCAGAAAGCTTAAGCGCCGCCTCACGAAGCCGAAACGGCAAATACCCTACCGCCTGTCCGTATTTTTTTGAAAGTTCCTTTTCCATATTACTTTTTCCTTTCGCTTTGTCGGTAAAGTATATGTGTAAGACTTCTCCGATAGAACAAAAGAAGCTCTCGAACTTTAAGTTCGAGAGCTTCTTTTCTATTTAATATCTCTCCAGTCAAAGACCGTTCCGAGCGGAAAGTCTCTGTTATCACAAAGCTCATTATAAATTTCAGGGGCCTCACAAGGCTTCGCAATTCGGGTTGCAACAGGCTTAACACGAATTCTCTTTCCGGATATCATATTGAGTATCGCTCTGCAATCGTCATGGTGTGTCCAATGATGTGGGTATGATTCAACCTTCGGTCGGACAAAGTTGTGCGCGCCGAGAAGCTTTATACCCGGTCTGTGAACCTGTGTATAATAGTCAATTGAGCTGTCTGAAACTCTTGTACAGCCGAGAAGCGATATGCGACCCATCCACGATGCACATTCAAGCGCCTGATTAAGCGCCGTCGCAACGCCTGTAACCTCGACGCAAGCATTTACTCCGCGACCGTTTGTCGCCGTCTTTACCTTTTCGACAAAGTCAGGGTCTCTCGGGTCAAATGCAAAGTCAGCACCAAGCTCAAGCGCAAGAGCGCGTCGCTCTTCGCTCAGATCGGCAACTATAACGGGATACGCCCCTGACGCCCTGAGAAACTGCACAGAAAACATTCCAAGAAGGCCGAGGCCCATTACCATAGCAGACTCACCAAGCTCAACCTCAAGCTTTCTCACACCACCAAGCCCCATTGAAGCGATAACGACAAACGCCGCTTCAAGAGAATCGATTGAATCATCCTCGACCTTTGTGAGGTCGCTCTCGGGGCAGATATTATACTGCGAATGGCCTGCGTGATAAACAAGCACGCGGTCTCCGACATTTAAATTCTTTACATCCTCGCCAATCTCAATTATTCTTCCTACTCCGCAATATCCTACGGGTGTCGGGAAAACTTTTGCCGTATTATTCTCACCTGTAAGAACGGCACGCCCAGTACCGCCGCTTATAACAGAGTATTCAGTTTTTACCAAAGCCTGATTTCCGGTAGGACTTCCGATTTCGTTTTCAAGGTATTCAGCCTTGTGAACACCTGTAAAAAACACCTGCTTATTTAACATTCAAAACACCTCATTTTATCTTCTTTAAATCGTCAATGATTCTCTTTACTGTTTTGAGGTCAAGCTGTTCCATAATACTGCTTTCGGAGTATCTGTCAACACAGAAAATCATATGACCGCCGAGAATCGGGTTTATTATTCTTGAGAGGCTTCCATCTTTTCCGCTCGCGTGGTATGAAACCTTCGTCTTTACCTCGCGTTTCAAAAGCGTCATAGCCTTTATGCTCTCTACAAAATCATCTTCGCTTTCTGCAACGGTAACAATCTTTATGATATCAGGCCCGCGCTTTTCAAGAAACAGCGCAAGCTCGACAACCGTCTCAGCCTTCATTGAAAGACCCGGGTGGCACGAGAGAAGAACCTCGGCGCCTTTCGAATGAACCTCTTCTATAAAAGCACACTGCTTTGAGATTATACCTTCGTCTGTGACAATTTCGCGAGGGTTCCCCTTTGTGAAGGAATATTTATCCTCGCCATGAAATTTTTCCTTCGATGAAAGGTCGAAGGTATAACCCTGCATATCTATTCCATGAGCGCCCGCATCGACCGCGCGACGGAACATCGCAATTCTGTCTTCCTCGGTATAGCCTCGGCTTTCAGAATAATAGTCGATATTGTAATTCAGCGCAAGAACTGGAAGCTTTGATGCAGAAAAAATACTTCGGAGAGTCTCCGTGTCGGTGTTCTCAAGACACGACATATGTAAATCTATCATACCTGCCCCATCATACAGACAGTTTGTAATTTCGGCAATAGCCGCCTTTGGCGTCTTTTCCTTTACAACGCCCGCAAGAACCGGTGACGGCAAATTTGACAATACTTTCATAAAATCACCTCATTATAGAATATTATATCAAAGATATTCGGGCGTTAAATAGCAAATATGATATTTTTGTCAAATTTGATACAAAAAAAGGAGTGGGGGTTACCCACTTCTTTTTGTCTGTATTTAGGATAAAATCTGTCTTCTTCTTGAAAGGTTAAGTGTACCGTCCTGCATAGAGGAAAGGTCATCAAGTGCTTTACCTGTTCCATATACAACGCAGGAAACAGCCTCGTCTGCAACGCGGGTATCAATTCCCGTCTTTGACTGAATAAGCTCTGCAAAGCCCCATACAAGAGCTCCGCCACCCGTGAGGACGATACCGTTTGTTGAAATATCACCGACAAGCTCAGGCGGTGTGCGCTCGAGCACGCTGTGGATAGACTCAACAATTCGTGTTGCCGGCTCCTCAAGAGCTTCGAGAATTTCGCTTGAAGTAACCGTAAAGATTCTCGGAAGGCCCGTCATAAGGCAACGGCCCTTGATCTCCATCGAGATTTCCTCAGGACGCGGAAATACACAACCGATATTTATCTTAAGGTCCTCCGCAGTACGCTCACCGATAAGAACATTGTGCTTACGGCGTATGTACTTCACGATGTACTCGTCAAAGTGGTCGCCCGCGATTTTGATTGATGATGACTCAACGATGTTTGAAAGAGAGATAACTGCGATGTCGGTAGTACCACCACCGATGTCAATAACCATATTGCCGTCCGGCTCGTCAATTTTGATACCTGCGCCAATTGCAGCGGCAATCGGCTCTTCGATAAGATATACAGACCTTGCGCCCGCCTGACGACCCGCGTCGATAACGGCACGCTCTTCAACCTCTGTTATACCGCTTGGAACGCAAATGATAAC
>JAZOAS010000082.1:0-5470 GCA_045595605.1 Eubacteriales bacterium | reverse complement strand
CAACGACTTCCGCTACCCGGCTGGGAAAAGCTTGACGAAGACCCGCGAAGAACTGCAAGAGAAGCAAAAAACGAAGCAGATTAATCTGCTTCGTTTTTTATTAAATCTCGTATTGCTTCGCCGCCAAGCAAAAGTCCTGCCGTTCCGACGACCCATGCGGCGCTTGCAGGTGAGCGTTCTTTTACAACGGGGAGTTCCTCGGAATAGACGACTTTAAGGTGTTTTACGCCGCGAATTCCAAGCTCCTTGCGAAGAACCTTCGCAAGAGGACAAACCTTTGTTTTGGATATGTCTGAGACCTTGAAAGCTGCGGCGTCAAGCTTGTTTCCTGCGCCCATCGCGGAAATAATCGGGATATTTCTCTTTTTTGCCTCAACTATGAGGTCTATCTTATCCGTGACGGAATCAATTGCATCTATTATGTAATCGGGATTTAGCGAGAAAAACTCTTCGCGGTTTTCTTTTGTATATCGGCATCTCTTCTCACATATTTCAAGACTTGGGTTAATGTCAATAAGTCTTTTTGAAATGACACTGACTTTCGGCTCACCGAGAGTGCTTTCAAGTGCACATAGCTGACGGTTAATGTTTGTTTCGTTTACAGTATCAAAATCAACGAGAGTAATCTTTCCGACACCTGAACGGGCGACAGCTTCTGCGGCATATCCGCCGACACCGCCGAGACCGAAAATCATAATATGGCTTTCGTAAAGCTTTTTTTGTGAATCTTCGCCTATGAGGGAAGAGAGACGGGAAAATCGTAAATTCATAAAAATTCCCCCGCAGCTGCCGTGTGCACTCGTTTATAACCTGCACGATTGCAGGTGGGTTACCTATCTCAAGATTCATAAGCTTCCAACATCCAACGCGCAGAAAACACATCGGGAGGCCTGCTATCGGCTTGAGAACGCGGAGTCCCGTAAAAGTAATGTGGGTTTAAAAGAATACATCACAAACAGAGCAGGGTAATAACCACCTTGTTCTAAATTATAGCACAGTGAAAAAGAGTCTGCAATCGGAGGCGTGTCCGATTATTCTTCCTCTTCGTCTAAAGCTTCGTCCATAAAAGCTTCGTAAGCAGCTTCAAGTTCAGCTTCGTCATCGACAGTAACGAGAACTTCTTCGCCGTTTTCGTCCTTATCAAGACGAAGGATGATGATTTCAGAAACGCCTTCCTCCGGGGCATCAGCTTCGGTAAAAGCGAGATACATTTTTGAATTCAATTCTATTGTGTCAATATGCTCGAATTCGTATTCGTTGCCTTCTTCGTCTGTAAGAGTGATGATGTCTGCACCAAATTTGTTTTCCATATTAATCACGCTCCTTTACTTATAGAATACAGCTTTATCGAGAATAAATCAATAAAAATTTTTGGAAATTATTAAAAAGAATTTCGTTCTGCATAATTCGGACATTCCTTAAATATATTGTAATGGCAGTAATAAAAGAGAAACAAGGAGGAATGTTTTTTGGAAAGTATCTATAATGATATTTCCCGACGCACGCAGGGTGATATATATGTCGGGGTAGTAGGACCGATGCGAACTGGCAAATCTACTTTTATCAAGCGGTTTATGGAAACTCTCGTTATTCCGAATATCGAAAATATATATAGCAGAGAGCGCGCTCAGGATGAATTACCGCAAAGTGGCTCGGGTAGGACTATTATGACAGCTGAGCCGAAATTTGTTCCGGAAGAGGCTGTAAGTGTCTCACTCGACGGAAATTCAAGCTTCAATGTCCGAATGATTGACTGTGTCGGATATATGGTAAACGGCGCGATCGGAGTGACTGAGGGCGATGCACCGAGAATGGTGTCAACGCCGTGGTTTGACCACGAGATACCTATGACGGAGGCGGCTGAAATCGGGACGAGAAAAGTTATCGCAGAACACTCGACAATCGGGCTTGTCATTACAACCGACGGAACGGTTACGGATATTCCGAGAAGTGACTATATTGAAGCGGAAGAACGGGTGATTGAGGAACTTTCTGAAATAGGGAAGCCGTTTATAGTAATTCTTAATTCGGCAACTCCTGATTCTCCCGAGACCGTAGCGCTTTCAAGAGAGATATCTGAAAAATATGATGTTACCTGTATTCCTATGAATTGTCAGACGGCGGCAGAGCCTGAAGTAAGAAATGTAATTCGCGGAGTTCTTTATGAATTTCCTGTTTCACAGGTCGAAGTTTCTATGCCGTCGTGGGTAGATTCGCTTTCTGTTGAACACGAGATAAAAAAAGAGCTTTATTCTGTTATAATGGACGGAGCAAAGCGGCTTGAAAGAATCCGTGATGTCGAGAGCTTTACCGATGAAGTCAGCCAGTGTGCCTTCTTAAACGATGTTGAAGTTTCTTCAATAAATCTCGGAACAGGAGAAATAGAAGCAAAAATCTCGCTTCCGCAGACTTGCTTCTACGATATTCTGAGTAAACAGACGGGTTTTGAAATTAAGGATGAAGGAGACCTTCTCCCGCTTCTTGAAAAGCTTTCAAAAGTAAACTCAGAGTACGAGAGAGTTTCAGAAGCTCTTGAGCAGGTAAAAGAGACCGGATACGGAATAGTTATGCCGGATACCGATGAGCTTTCTCTCGAAGAGCCGGAAATCGTAAAGCAGGGTGGAAGATACGGCGTCAGACTTCGTGCAAGTGCGCCTTCAATACATATGCTTCGCGCAGATATTACGACCGAGGTCGCGCCGATTGTCGGAAGCGAAAAGCAGTCGGAGGAGCTTGTGGTATGTTTGCTTAAGGAATTTGAAGATGCCCCCGAAAAGATATGGGATTCTAATATCTTTGGTAAGTCGCTTTATGACCTTGTAAACGAGGGACTCCATAATAAGCTTCACAAAATGCCCCAGGATGCGAGAATGAAGCTTAAAGAAACGATTGAGCGAGTAACAAACGAAACCTGCAGTGGTTTGATTTGTATTATTGTATAACAAAACGGCGGTCAGTATGACCGCCGTTTTGTTATTTTGATTGAAAAACTTTTCCTTTTATTTTAGTGTTATATTTTTTATATTCAGCGGAGTGGAAGTGTTTTTAATTTTGCTCGGCTGTAAGCCTGTTTCGTTTTTTATGAAACGCGAAAAATATTTGACATCGCGGAAACCTGACATTTCGGATACCTCTTCGATTGAATAATAACCGGAATGCAGAAGCTCGAGGGCATATTCGAGTCTGAGTGAGTTTATGTATTTCAGTGGCGAAACAGAAAACCGTGAGAAAAAGGACCTTCTGAAATAGCTTTCACTTGTACCGAAAATTGCGGAGAGGGAGGAGATAGATAAGTTGCTTTCTCTGAAGTGGTCGTGAATGTAATTTGAAATAAACATCAGTTTATCTTCTTTGGAATTATTATTGTACTCAACAGAAAGGGCAAGTTCGGAGAAAATACGGTAAAAATCAGCGTATGCGTTATACCTTCCACTTGGTTTCGCAGACAACCAGTATGAATAGAGCGATGCAAACATTTCTTTTAAAAGAGGTGCATTGTGAGGTTGTATAATACATATTTCACTTGGTAAGGGTGTGTCTGTATCAAAATGAACGACGAATAAGTGTTCATTACCATGGTCAAGTGTGTATTGCATGCCTTTCGGGACAAAAATAACATCATTACTGCTTGCGTAAATTCGTTTGTCGCCATTTATAAAAGTGGCATCACCGCGCAATCTGAATGAGAGTGCGTGAAACGGACGGATTCCCGAATCTCCAATGTTAGGTCCCCAGTGCAGCTCAAGCGCAGTAAGTAATTTTACATTTGCAAGTTCATTTGTGAACATAAGGTTTCACCTCGTGTATAACATTAGCATCTTTTAAAATAGAAGTCAAGATTGGTTCTGAAAAATCCACTTTAAAGTTGCTAAAAGTGAGTTTACTATGAAGCGGTATGTGAATATAATAAAGGTAAATTCAAACAAAGGAGAGACGAAAATGGCGATTAAACACACTGCAGTAAGCTACTATGGCTTAAACTATGTAGAACACGCAAAAGAAGACTTCAAGGAAATGATAGAGCACGGTTGCGATACTGTTATTCTCGCGATAACAGAGTTCGATGTGGACTTCTGGTTTCCGAATATCAATAATATCGTAAAGACAGCACACGAGCTTGGTCTTCGCGTTATCGCAGACACATGGGGCATCGGAAAATACTTTGGTGGTGAGCAGGTAAGCCTTTTCCTGCAAAATAACATTCATCACAGACAGGTCAGTGCATACACAGGTGAGGTATTAAATGCCGCTTGCTTTAATACAAATTCATTACGTGATTATTTCAAGAACATGTGTTTAAAACTCGCGCGCGAAACTGAAGTAGACGGCTTTTTCTGGGATGAGCCGCATTATGCATACCCGAAGTCTTATGCTTCAATCACAGGCGGGGCAGGAGATGACTGGGCTTGCCGTTGCCCAGAGTGCATGAAGAAGTTTGAGGAATACTACGGCTACGAGATGCCGAAGTTTATGAACGATGATGTAAAGCAGTTCAGATGGCGTGAAGCTCTCTTCACACTTTCTGACACTTCAAAGGCACTCAAAGAGCTGAACCCGAATCTTGAGATTACCTGCTGTGTCCATGCAACACTTAATTCGTACTATGTAACAGAACTTCGCGGATATGACAACTGGGAAATGGTCGGTGCTTGCCCCTACTTCGATGTATTCTCAACGACAATCATCAACTGGGATCTTCCAGAAAAGTTCTTCCGCGAGATTACCGAGAGAACTGTTGCAATTGCGAAGAAATACGGCAAAGAGTCAGAGCGTTGGCTCATGGGCTACAATAAGCGTCCTGATGACTTTAAGCAGATTGACAAGGTTGTAGATATGTATGAAGACCTCGGTGTTGACCGCCTTGCAACATGGACATACCGCGGCGGTTATGGCACATCTGTCGCCGCAAAAGACCCGATTGAGCTTTGGGACAATATCGGCAGAAACTATAAGAGAGTGTTGAAAAAATGATTTTCGAAGATTATCTTGAAAAAATTACTTCCGTTTTAAACAACATAAAGGAAACGCAGAAGGATAAAATTCTTTCCGCTGCAGAGCTTGTTGCAGACACAATAAGAAATGATGGAATAATTTACATATTCGGATGCGGCCATTCTCATCTCATAGCACTTGATTGCTTTTACCGCGCAGGCGGTCTTGCAAATGTAAGTGCAATGCTCGATACCGATTTGATGCTCCATAACGGCGCAGCAAAGAGCAGTAAGATGGAGAAAATGAGCGGTATCGCGGAGAGTGTTTTTGAAAGATACTGCCTGACTGATAAAGATATTCTGATTACGGTATCTACATCAGGCAAAAATGCTGTCCCTGTTGAAATGGCAAAGGTAGTTACAAAGAACGGGATAAAAAATATCGCTGTTGCGTCCTCTGCGTATTTTGCCGATAAAAAGGACAATGATATGCTCTATGAGTGTGCCGATATGTTTATTGACAACTGCGTACCACATGG
>JAZOAS010000081.1:0-17808 GCA_045595605.1 Eubacteriales bacterium | reverse complement strand
TGCAGATAACCTGAATCGCCTTGTACTTTTTGATTCGTTTGTTAAACGGAACAACGGTGTAGGGCGAGGTGTTGAATGTAAAATCTGAAAAGTCGATATCCTCAAAATTGAAAATACCCGCACTTTTTTCGGTAATCTCCCGCTCGAAATCAGCATCTGTCCGTATGCATACTGATACACCTGAACGGTTATACGCCTTCAGGAAAACTCCCGAGCCCGTTTTTGCCATGCTCTTGAGTCTCATAAAGTCGCCGTCGTCAGACAGCGGAGTCGACCACCTTGCACATATAGCCTCGCCGTTGTCGGAATATGCACGGCTTAAAATCTCTCCGTGCTCATTTTTCATGTCGTTGTTGAAGCGGCAGAGCTTACCGTCCTCTGTTCCGAAATAAAGCGCGTCGCCAAAAACTCCGAAGCAGACAGCAGGAATATTAGTCCAGTAGTACCACTCGTACTCGTATGTAGCTGTCTTGTTCTGCGAATAAGTCCTCTGCGCCGCATCCGCAACAAAGCACTTCCCGTTTATGCAGAGGAGAAGATACCCTTCCCACTCACACATTATTGCATCAGAAAGATTATCCTCAAGCAGAAGTCTTGGGTTTATGCGCGTTGAACGGATATTGAGAGTACGCTCGCTTGATATATTCTGCGACGCGATTGCATAGACGCCGTTTCTCGTGAGATAGAGCGGGTCATCGAGGAAGGTTGTCATCGCCCCATGCGCAACTGCACCAAGTCCGCTTGTTCCCTGTGTCAGCGGGAAAATTACACTTCCGTCGGAAAGGCTCGCATATGAGCGCATATAGATTGTCGCGCCGTCACCGTCGCTTTTGAGAACTGCCTGCTCGCTTCCTGTCCGCAGATAGCCCATGATCTCGCTTGAATCAAGCCCGATTTCCGTGTAGTTAAGGTCGGGGACGAAAAGCGGGTCGTTTACCGCCGAATACCAGTCTGCATTCGGATAGTCCGGGTTTCCCGAAAAGAAGACGCGATTTTCAAAAATATCCATAAACCGACACTTTGCTATTCTTTCTCCATACTCCTCGATTTCGTGAGTGAACTCTATCGAAAAGTTATCTGTTCCCGGGATATGCGCAGGTATGTTGTTTGCAGCTCCCATCAGGTTTATAGCAACAAAACCGCAGTTATTTATTTCGGAATTTCCTATTGTCATATACACTTTTGTACCGCTGCCTCCATCATATGACCTTACGAGGTCTTTATTGAGCCCGGCCAATTCATCCTGCGTATTTTTTCCGTTAGTTATATCGTAGAACTCTTGCACCCCGCACTTTGCCTCATCAAAAACAAAATCGAAGACGGTTTTTCCGGTGTCCAAACACTTCATTACAACGCGCGTATTCGTATCTATTTTTTTGTCAAGCATATAGATACCGTTTCCGTTAACCGTATTACATTCAAATGTGTTTTTTCTTTTTCCTGAAACGAGGTTTACCACCGCAGCTTCAGGAACGGTCCCGAGCTCAGTCCCTTCCGGAATTTCACCGTCATTAAGCCATTTTTTGAAGATAGTGTTTTCCAGCAAATCCTCTCCATCTGCAATGATCGGTTTTCTCTGAATATGGGTTATTGGCGCGTACATATCCTTTGCATCCCCCGCGCGGGTGCAACTCTCTCCGTCATATACAAGAAACTCGCTTCCTGTAAGAATGCAAAGCTTTCCCTTGAAGTACTTTCCGCTTGATTTACTGTCGGCACAACCTGAATAAATCTCTGTTGGCGTGTCGTCGGAAACCTTGTAAATACTGCTTCCCGCATGAATAACAAAACAGGGGTTTTCTCTGTCATTAAAGTTGAAGATTCCGTTTATTTTTCCGTCGAATTCCCGAAGGACTCTCCACCCCACTCTCTTTTCGGGAAAACCGTCAAGGTCGGAGATGATGTTTTCCGCGTCAGGGCTTCGCGTTTCGTCAACCATAGATGCATCAGTCGAAAAATCAACACCGAGAAACTTGTTATAGGTTTTGGCGTAAACCGTATTTTCAGAAGCTCCTTTTACTTTTGATACTCTCGGCATTCCTATACACTCTCCCCTGCAAGAAGGCCGAGAAGCGCCTTGAGATTATCCTCGGTAAGAACCGTACTTCCCAAAGTAAGCTCGTTTCCGCCGATTCTTACACTTCCGTTTCTGCCAACAGCAAAAGCATTTTTCTTTCCGTTTTTGTCACCGTTACCTATAACAAAAACATCATGCACCTGCGGGGTAGCATATGTTCCGAATATCGCCTGGTGTGGCCCTGTTGCAGTGTTTGCATGGCCTGCGATGAATACGCTCTCCATTTCATATTGGTCATCTGCGGACCTTTCCGGAATTTTATTTGACGACATGAGTGCAATACAGTTCCGGCCGTATATTTCATTACTTCCTCCGAATGCGAAGGAACCACCGCCTTTGACTGTGTTCTGAGCAAAGTCCGCATCTCTTTCAGTGAGCACTCCGTTTCCGATATGAATGTTTCCTCGTGCCGTCAGACCGTATGCTGCTATGACACTTTGCGCATAAAGCGCTTCGCATTCAACCGTGTCTTCTGCTTTAAGAGAGGTTACTTCCGCATTCCCGGTTTTTAGTGATGTAGTTTCCGCATTTCCGTACTTATCTACCTTAAAGGCATTTTTCCTTCCGTTTGCAGAAGCGCCGTTTCCCACAACAAACGCATCATCCAGTGCTACATCCGAATATGTTCCGAAAATTGCCTGGTAGGCTCCTTTTGCCTCGTTTGCAAGACCTGCGACGAATGCGCCGTTCGCTCCTACGGGTATTTTGTTTGACTGGTTCGCCGCAAATGCGTTCTCTGCATTTACTTCGTTGTTGTAGTTTAAAGCCACAGAGCATTTTGCATTTGCTTTGTTATAGCCACAAAGGGATACCGCACCCTTGCCTGTTGCGGAATTTAGCGATGCTTCACTCCACGCCTTCTGTTTAAGGCTTGCATCTCCCTCTCCGTCCTGAATGTTTAAAGTCAAGTCCTCCTTCATTTCCGCAAAAAGCTCAGAATGTGCCTCGGCACCGTCCTTGTGTTCTGCAAACTCCTCAACGAGCGCGTTGTGTTTTTCCTTTATTTCGTTATCACTTCGCGAATCGAAAATGGCTTTGAGCTCCTCCGCCGTATATCCCGCATCAGACGGGTAATCAGGAAGGCTTGATACTCCGTTTTTATATGTTTTTATCTTTAAATTTTCTTTATCCATATTTATTCTCCTTATTGAAATTCAAGCAGATCATTAATCTGCCGCTCAAACTCCGAAGCCTCGTCCGGAGTCTCTGTTATCTGTCCTGCCGGAGCCGGACGCCCCGCCACAAAGTAGCGTATGGCGTCCGGCGCATGGGTGAGCTCGTGTGGAGTGTTTGATACATCGTTGGGGTTTCTTGATGATACCGTGACGGACGGAAGTGTCCTTATAAGATTTACGCAGTTTGAGAATATCCTCAAGGACGCGCACATTTCTCCCGTCTCATCGCGATATGGCTTTAACCATTCCTTTAAGTTGTACCACCCCTGAACGCGGTCATTCTGCGCCGCAACAAGCGGCACACCGTTTTCGGCAAATATCTCCGCAGCACTTTTGCCCGTATCCTGCCTTCTGTTCCAGAGGTCAGGCGGCGCGATTGATGCATACACGCGCTCTGATGAGAGGCTTTTAATTCTTGATGCGGCGGAGGATATAATCAGCCCGCTCTCATACACCTCGCGGTAAACATACGCGCGCCCGTACATATCAACCGCTATCCAGTACCCCGCGAGCATATCAAGACCGTAGTCCATAACGAAATACCTTCGCCACCCCTCAGGGATGACAAACGGCTCTATTACATGGATATCCCGATTCCATTCGGTAAAATACTGGCCGTCAAATATATCCCAGTTTCCTTCAAGAAGCGCTTCCCTGTCTTTTCTCGAAAGCTTTTTAAGCCTTTCGACATATCCGGGGTCTGCCTTTATAAGAAAGCTGTTATCGGTAACACGCGACGGAATGAAAATCCGCCCGAGATGCTCGACATTCGGTTTGCCGATGTCTATGAATCTTGATTTCACCCATGAATGCCCTATTCCTCCGGGGTTGGTTGTACTTTTTATCTGTTTCGGGAAGGAGTTTGCACCTCTTACTCTTGATATAAGGTAAACATACATCTGTTCGGTAAAGTGCGTAAGCTCGTCAAACCGAATGACATCGTATTCTGCAGATTGGTAGCGGTAAACATCATTCTCCGCATCGCAGTATCCGAAGTCTATCACCGAGCCGTTTTTGAAAAGTCCCTCATGTTTTGCGGCTTTATATGTAAATATATCCTGTGGATAAAGCCGCAGCGCACTTCTCACAAGTGACTTCTCAAGCTCGGGCAGAGTTCTTCGGAGGATGAGCTGTTTTGAGCCCGGAAACTTAAGCGCAAAGATGAGCGCGTCCACAAGCTGTCCATACGACTTTCCGCCTCCTGCCGCGCCGCCGAACAGCACCTCGCCCGCCGTTGCATTTATAAAATCACTCTGCTTTTTTGTGATTTCAATTTCCATTTTCTCCTCCGATTACCTTGACGACAACATCATACGGATGCGCACCCTCCGTTTCGTTCCCGTCAAGAAGCTCCTCAATAAACATCGCCGCCTTGAGGTCCCCCTCAAGACCCTTCTTCACCTGCGCAAGAGCAAGCCCTTCTATAACGCTCGGGCGCTTTCTAACAAGCTCTGAAATCCCCGTCTTTTCAAGGTACTCGGCGGAGAGCTTCTTGCGCACAATTTTAAGAAGCTCACCCTTTATTGATTTCTGCTTTTTCGTCATTTTTTCACCTCCTCACAAAAGAAAAAAGCGTACACAAAAACTGTGTACGCTCTCGGCATTGTCTGTATTATAGCACATATTTAATTTAATTTTTGACAACTTTTTGACAACTTTTTTACTCCTCACCCGCAGGAAAAAGAGTTAGTGGGTCAATGTGTTTTCCGTCTGAAATCACCTCAAGGTGAAGATGCGGCGGCTCTAAACATTCAGAGATTGCGCTCTCGCCGACCTTTCCAAGCTCATCCCCCGCTTTTACGCGCTCGCCCTTTTTTACCTTCACCTCATCGCCGAGGTTTGCGTATATGCTGACAAGTCCGTTTGTATGGATTACCTTCACCGTGTTCCCGAGCATACCGTCGCTCTCGACACCTTCAATAACACCGTCGGCAATCGCAAGCACCGGAGTGCCCGAATCCGCCTTTATATCAACGCCGTTGTGGATGCGCCAATCGTCCATGGTCTTGCTCTTTACAAGCTCGCCGTTTGAAAACGGAGCGCTTACCGAGCCTGCAACCGCCATTGTATATACTGTCTTTTCTTCCTTCTTCGCCTTTTGGGGAGCGGCGACCTTTTCGGGAGTTTCAACTTCTTCCTTCTTCTCCTCTGGCTTAGGTTCGACCTTCTCTTCCTTCTCCTCAATCGGAACTAAGACCTCAACCGGACTTGAAACAGATTTATATTCCTGCGGAAACGGAATTTCCAGAGAATTTCCGATATCTGCCTCATTTCTTACATTTTCCGCCGTGTTGCGGGCAAGATACATCACATAACCCGAAATTCCTATCGCCGATATGCAAAGGAATAGGATTATGTAAAATCCGAACTTCGCGACTTTACTTACAAATCCTGCATATTTTCTCAAAACAAAAGCACCTCCGAGCATATTTTAGCCCGAAGGTGCCGTTTATATACAATTTTAAACATTAAATCTGAAGAGGATTACATCGCCGTCTTCAACGACATATTCCTTTCCTTCACTTCTCATAAGTCCGCGCTCGCGGGCAACGGCAGTTGAACCGCACTCGATAAGGTCTTCATAACGAATAACCTCTGCACGGATGAAGCCTCGTTCAAAGTCGGTATGAATCTTTCCTGCCGCCTGCGGAGCTTTCATTCCCTTGGTAATCGTCCACGCTCTTACCTCAGGCTCGCCTGCCGTGAGGTAGGAAATAAGACCGAGGAGCGCATAGCACACCTGAATCATGCGGTCAAGTCCTGACTGCTGAAGGCCAAGCTCTGAGAGGAACATCTCGCGCTCATCTTCGGGAAGCTCCATAATCTCTTCCTCAAGCTTTGCACAAATCGGAAGGATCTGTGAGCCTTCGCCTTCCGCAAAAGCCTTGAGCTTTTCGAAATATTCATTTCCCGAAAAGCCGGAAATGAAATCGTCCTCAGACATATTTGCCGCATAAATTACGGGCTTTGCGGTAAGAAGCTCGATAGTGCTGATGATTTCTGCCTCTTCCTCATCCATTTCAAAGCTTCTTGCACATTTTCCGTCACCGAGATGGGTTGAAAGGCGCTCTAAAAGCTCAACTTCTTTAAGAAGGCCCTTATCTCCCTTTGCCGCTTTTCTTGTTTTGTCAAGACGGCGATCAAGCATTTCAATATCGGAGAGGATGAGCTCGTAATTTATAGTATCAACATCGCGGATAGGGTCAATACCGCCCTCGACATGGACGATGTTATCGTCTGCAAAACAACGGACAACATGAACAATCGCATCAACTGCGCGGATGTGCGAGAGAAACTTATTTCCGAGTCCTTCGCCAGAAGCCGCACCCTTTACAAGACCTGCGATGTCAACAAACTCAACTGTTGCGTATGTTGTCTTTTTTGTGTTATAGAGCTCGGAGAGCTTATCTACTCGCTCATCCGGAACGGTAACGGTACCGACATTCGGCTCGATTGTGCAGAACGGGTAGTTTGCAGCCTCCGCGCCCGCGTTTGTGATCGCGTTAAAAAGCGTGCTCTTTCCGACATTCGGAAGTCCCACTATACCTAATTTCATTTGTTTTAATTCTCCTTGATTTTCTTGCCGGCTTTTCGCCTTTATTTTGCAAATTCGATGAACTTATCTGCAGAGAGCTTATCGTAGTTCTTTATAAACTCTGAAAGCTCTGCTGCAATCTTCTTTGCACCGCCGACATCATCGCTTTCGATGTTGAGCGGGAGAAGCGGGTCGTGGAGAGAAAGACGGAGGAGGAACCAGCCGTTGCCGTGATCACGATCAAGATTTACGCGGACACCCTCGTAATTGCTTGGTGCAAGGCTCCAGCCATCCTTGTTCTTTGCATATTCCGTAAGTTCGTCAATTACCTTCTGGCCGTAGCTCTTAAAGTCATCAAGGAGGATGTTCATACGGAACTCAACGCTCTCTTTCGGCTCGCGAAGTGAAGCGATAAGGGACTCTAAAGTATATCCCTCTTTCTTACCGCGTGCAAGCTCGATGAGGAGCTTTGTTACGATGTATGCACCGTCATCGAGGAAGTAATTTTCCTTGAATGCGCCGTGACCCGAGGTTTCGATAGCGAGCTGACTGTCCTTACCCTCGTTATTTAAGCGGATAGACTCGTTTATAACATTCTTGTATCCGCGCTTGAAGCGGTGGTGAACGCCGCCCTTTGAAGCAATGAACTGTGCAAGACCTTCTGATGTGATTGAGTCGGTAACGATAGTTGTTCCCGGATGCTCGCGGAGAAGAATTGCAGCAAGCATTGCGATGATGCGGTTGCGATTGAGTTCACTTCCGTCAGAGAGAACAGCACCTGCGCGGTCAACATCCGTATCAAAGATGATACCGAGGTCTGCTTTTGTCTCGTTTACAGCTTCCGTGATGCTCTTCATAGCGTCCTTATCCTCAGGGTTCGGGATATGGTTCGGGAAAGAACCGTCCGGCTCAAGGAAGCGGCTACCGTCAGTATTTGCGCCAAGGGGCTTGAGCACCTTATCTACATAGAAGCCACCGGCTCCGTTACCTGCATCAACAACAATACGGAATCCTGCAAGCGGTTTGTCCTCGCCTGTTGCCTTGCGGATTTTGTCTGCAAGGATAGCGCCGTATGTATCCATAAACTCGCCCTTGACGATCTTTCCGCCTGACATTCCGGTTTTCTCATCACTCTCGGCATACTCAAGAATTTCTTTGATATCGCCTTTTTCAAGACCGCCGTCCGCTGTAAAGAACTTAAAGCCGTTACGGTTGAACGGGAGGTGGCTTGCGGTAATCATAACCGTACCGTCAAACTTATAGCCCTCAGTAACCGTTGCCATAAACATAGCCGGAGTACTTGCCATACCGAAGTCTGTAACTTCAATTCCCTCAGCCTCAAGAGAAGCGCAGAGATAACCTGAGAGAGCCTCGCCTGAGAGGCGTGAGTCACGACCGACCGCTACGCGGAGGCCCGACTTCTTTCCTGTCTTCTTTGCAAGCCAGAGAGCAAATCCGCGACCGATATCACGGCTTGCCTCTTCCGTAAGGTTAACCGGCTGACCCTCAACGCCGTCAATTGCGACGCCACGGATGTCACTGCCGTTCTGTAATTTTTTATAATCCATTTTATTTCCCTCCGCAAATAATATTTTAAGCGTTAAGAGCCTGTTCAATATCTTCAATCAAGTCTTTTGCATCCTCAAGACCTACGCTTAAGCGAATAAGGTCAGGAGAAACGCCTGCTTCTTCAAGCTGTGCCTCGGTAAGCTGACGGTGCGTATGGCTTGCCGGATGGAGAAGGCAGGTCTTTGCATCTGCAACATGGGTTGCGATTGTGGAAAGCTTTAATTTGTCCATAAACGCGATAGACTCTGCTCTTCCGCCTTTAAGACCGAACGCGAGAACACCGCAAGTGCCGTTTGGCATATACTTCATTGCAAGGTCATGATATTCATCATCCGGAAGACCTGCATAATGAACCCATGCAACCTTCGGATGGTTTTTAAGATATGTTGCAACTGCAAGAGCATTTTCGCAATGACGCTGCATTCTGATATGGAGAGTTTCAAGACCGAGATTTACATAGAAAGCGTTCTGCGGTGACTGGATTGCGCCAAAGTCGCGCATGAGCTGAGCCGTAGCCTTTGTGATATATGCGCCTTTGCCGAAGCGCTCGGTATATGTGATGCCGTGATAAGAATCATCGGGAGTTGTGAGACCCGGGAACTTGTCGGCATACTTTGTCCAGTCGAAGTTTCCGCTGTCAACGATACAGCCGCCGACGCTTACGCCGTGACCGTCCATATACTTTGTTGTAGAGTGAGTTACGATATCTGCGCCCCACTCAAACGGACGGCAGTTAATCGGAGTTGCGAAGGTGTTGTCAACAATAAGCGGAACACCGTGGGAATGTGCAAGACGCGCAAATTTTTCAAAGTCGAAAACAGTGCATGTCGGGTTTGTTATAGTCTCACCGAACACTGCCTTTGTATTTGGCTTAAAGTACTTTGCAAGCTCTTCCTCGGGAAGAGTCTGGTCAACAAAGGTGCACTCGATGCCCATTTTCTTCATGGTTACTCCGAAGAGATTATATGTACCGCCGTAAATTGAAGACGAAGCGATGAAGTGGTCGCCTGCTTCGCAGATGTTAAAGATTGCATAGAAGTTAGCCGCCTGACCGGATGAGGTAAGCATTGCGGCAACGCCACCTTCAAGGTCACGGATTTTCTCCGCCGCAGCATCGTTTGTCGGGTTCTGGAGGCGGGTGTAGAAATAGCCCTCTGCCTCAAGGTCAAAAAGCTTTCCCATCTCGTCGCTTGTTGCATATTTCCAGGTTGTGCTCTGTACTATCGGGAGCTGTCTCGGCTCGCCGTTTCCGGGCACATAACCGCTATGGAGACACTTTGTTCCTTCTCTCATTTTCATCAAATCCTTTACATAATTATCTAATATATAATTTTATATTTTCTGATGCCATTTGTCAAGTTTACATTTGACCTTGAAAAGATATGCTGATATAATAAATTTATGAGGTGATTCTTATGATGGAAGGACTTATGTGTGAGTACTGTTTAAACTATGAATATGACGACGAATTCGGCGATTACTACTGCATTATTGATATGGATGAGGACGATGCGGGCATGTACGACATTTTCTCAAAGCGCGGATGCCCCTACTACCACCCCGGTGATGAATATACAATCGTAAGAAAACAGAATTAGCTTACGGCGGCTCGGTAACGGGCCGCCGTTTTTGTAACCTCTTTTGACTTCTCATCATAAGCTGAAACGAGAATATAAAAGGGAGTGCAAAGCGGTGCGACTGTGTGATTTAACTTGCGGAAAATGTGCAGAAATCGTCTCTGTCAATGTCGGGGGCGCGTATAAAAGGAGGCTCTTCGACCTCGGCTTCGTACCGGGAGGTAAGGTTTCCTGTATGTTTGAAAGTCCGCTCGGAGACCCGACGGCGTACCTTGTCCGCGGGACGCTCATCGCACTTCGCAAGGAACACTCCGAAAAAATTCTTGTTGAGGTGATATAATGGGACTTACGCGAACTTCTGTTACGGGCGATGTCCTTAAAATAAAAAAGAGGCGGGAATCTGATCTCGTCGTCGCGCTTGCGGGAAACCCGAATGTCGGAAAAAGCACCGTCTTCAACGAGCTTACCGGGATGCACCAGCACACGGGAAACTGGTCGGGCAAAACGGTCTCAAACGCCGTCGGCTACTGCAAGCACAAAGACCGCGATTTTATTCTTGTCGATATCCCGGGTACATACTCCCTTCTTCCAAGCTCTGCCGAAGAGGAGGTCGCCCGCGATTTTCTTCTCTCGGGAGAATACGACTGTGTTGTCGTTGTGTGCGATGCTACAAGCCTTGAACGAAACCTTTTGCTTGCCCTGCAAATACAAAAAATCACCCCGCATCTCGTTGTCTGCATAAACCTTATCGACGAAGCGAGAAAAAAGGGGATATCCGTCGATATTGAAAAGCTAAGAGAGGAGCTTGGGCTTGAGGTCGTCGCAACTGAGGCACGAAGCGGTAAGGGTCTTTCTTCTCTCTGCGAGGCTATTCTTCGTACATCCGGACATACCGATGCCAAACCTTGCGATTTTTCGGAAGATGCTTTCTCCGCACTTTCGGAAAGAGCTTCGGAGATTTATCACAAAACCGTTTCGGGCGGAATCGGATACAGCCGGCGCGAGCACCTTCTCGACCGCATCTTCACGAGCCGCATCTTTGGTTTTCCCATTATGCTTCTCGGGCTTGCGCTTATTTTCTGGCTGACGATTGAAGGGGCAAACTACCCGTCAGCATACCTTTCAAAGCTCCTTTCCTCTTTTGAAGTCCCGCTTCACAGTTTTCTTTCCTCGCTTTCTCTTCCATATCCGATTCCCGATGCGCTGACCTACGGTGTATGGCGGACTCTTGCATGGGTTGTTTCCGTAATGCTTCCGCCAATGGCAATCTTTTTCCCTCTGTTCACACTTCTTGAGGACTTCGGATATCTGCCACGCGTCGCCTTTAATCTCGACCGCGCGTTTTCAAAATGTAACACCTGCGGAAAACAGGGGCTTACGATGTGTATGGGGTTTGGTTGCAATGCCGCAGGCGTTGTCGGTTGCAGGATAATCGACTCTCCGCGCGAACGCCTTATCGCAATGCTCACGAACACCTTTGTCCCCTGCAACGGTCGTTTTCCAGCGCTTATAACACTGATAACAATCTTCTTTATCGGGAACCGCAAGGGCGTTTTTCAATCAGCCATTGCATCCGTCTTTCTTCTGCTCCTCATCCTTCTCGGCATCGGAATGACTTTTCTCGTCTCAAAGCTTCTTTCGCATACGCTATGCCGAGGGGTTCCCTCAAGCTTTACCCTTGAACTTCCCCCCTATCGCCGCCCGCAGATTTTAAAAGTCCTTGTCCGCTCAATTTTCGACAGAACGCTTTTCGTTCTCGGGCGAGCCGTCGCCGTTGCCGCCCCCGCAGGACTTGTCATATGGCTTCTTTCAAATGTGTCACTTTACGGTGATACGCTTCTTTCTCACATTTCCTCATTTCTCGATCCGTTCGGTCGTCTTCTCGGACTTGACGGCGTTATCCTCTCAGCATTCCTTCTCGGTTTCCCCGCAAACGAAATTGTCCTTCCGCTCGCAATTATGGCATACACCTCAGGCGGTGTTCTTACGGAAATCACGGATATCTCCTCTGTCGCAACGCTTCTTACCCAAAACGGCTGGACATATACGACCGCCATTTCATTCATGCTCTTTTCGATACTCCACTGGCCTTGTTCAACTACTCTTCTCACGATAAAAAAGGAGACCAAAAGCGTACTTTGGACACTTCTCGCCTTTCTTATCCCGACGCTTGCAGGCGTGCTCGTATGCGCAGTTTTCAACATTCTTTTTGTTTGACTAAACTCCTCTTCCGTGCTATAATTGTACCTGCTTATAATGCAGGTGTAGTTTAATGGCAGAACTTCAGCTTCCCAAGCTGATAGCGTGGGTTCGATTCCCATCACCTGCTCCAAACAAAGGCCGTACCATCCGTCAGGTTGGTACGTTTTTTGCTTGACTTCTCTTTTAAAAAGATATTTCGCTTTGATTATTCTGCCGTTTGTGATATAATTCATTTATAAACTTTCCCCGGAGGTGTAAGAAATGGCAGATACCATAGCCGCTATCGCAACTGCGCCCGTAAGAAGCGCTCTCGGAGTTATCAGAGTTTCCGGCGACGATGCGCTCAAAATATCCGGTCGCGTTTTTTCCTCTTCTCTTGGAAACCGCCCGCGCGAAATGGTGACGGGTCGCTTTCTTTCGGAGAACGGCGAAGTTCTCGACTACGGTATGGCGTGCTACTTCAAAGGCCCGAAAAGCTTTACGGGAGAAGACTCTGTTGAGTTCTTCTGCCACGGCTCGACCGCCGTTCTTGCCTCTGTTCTCAAGGCTCTTTTCGCGGCGGGTGCCCGCCCTGCAGAAGCGGGTGAGTTTACGCGTCGCGCATTTTTAAACGACAAGATGGACCTTATCGAAGCCGAGGCGGTTATCGACCTTATAGACTCAGAAACCGAGCTTGCGGCAAGAAACGCCGCAGAACAGATGAGCGGTGCTCTCGGGCGCGAAATTTCCGCAATTGCATCTTCTCTTACTGCAATCGCGGCGGAATTTTACGCCTTCGTCGATTATCCCGATGATGAAATCGAACAGACCGAGCGAGACGATATCGCAAGCGCGCTATATAAAATTGCAGATGACGCAAAAGCTCTCTCTGGCACCTTCGTGAAAGGAAAGCTTCTCCGAAACGGGGTTCGCGTTGCGCTTATCGGGCGCCCGAATGTCGGAAAATCCTCCGTTCTCAACGCTCTTCTCGGCTGTGAGCGAAGCATCGTTACAGACATTGAGGGAACTACCCGCGACACGGTTGAGGAATCGGTCTCCATAAATTCCGTTGCTCTTCACCTTATCGACACCGCAGGTCTTCGCGAGGCAAAAGACGAACCTGAAAGGCTCGGTATTGAGCGAAGCCGAAAAGCTGCCGAGAATGCAGACCTTCTGATTGCAGTTTTTGACGGAAGCGAAGCAATGAGCGACTATGATATTGAAGTTTTAGAGCTTGCAAAGCGTAAAACAAGCATCTGTGTAATAAATAAGCGCGACCTTGAAAGTGCAATCGACAAAGCTCTTTTTGACGGCCTTACAACCATCGAAATTTCCGCAAAGGAAAGAATCGGCACAGATAAGCTTTCCGACCTCATAACCGAAACCGTTGGAATCGCAAATCTCCCGTGTGACGGAAAGATTATCACAAACCCGCGCCACGCATCTGCGATTGACCGTGCAGAAAGTCTTATCCGAAAAGCTGCCGACGGTTTCCGCGACGGTACTTTTGCAGACCTTGCTGTAAGCGATATCGAGGCGGCAATAAATACGCTCGCCGAAATTACCGGCAACTTCGCTCAGGACTCTGTAATATCAGAAATCTTCTCTCGCTTCTGCGTTGGTAAATGAATATGAAAACACCCTGACTTTGTCAGGGTGTTTTTTAGTATGTGAATTCTCTGTCCTCGCCTGCGCCTATGCGAGTTGTATAAATCTTCCGATTCTTTTTGTCAATCGTAACTATATCAAAAAGAAGCTCACTCGGAGTTCCGTCAATTCGTGGGACATCGTAATCATACATTATTACATTTCCCGTGAAAATAACAGGTATACCGCTTTCCGTATATGCAGAAAAATCCTTATGGTGATGACCTGCAAGAACTGCGATAATTCCGACCTTATTCCTCTTTCCGAAATCAACATCAACCGAAACCTCAAAATCTCCCTCGTAATAGGTTTTTGAAATCTTGTCCCCTTTTTTGCAGGCATCAAGAATTTCCTTTACCACGCCGAGTCGCTTCGATTCGCCGTCTTCTTCGCGGTAGAAAGAATGCATCGTGAAAACGGCTTCCCAGCCCTCTTCAGGTAACACAAGTGCATTGTTTACAAGCCAGTCTATCTGCTGCTGTGACAGACACATAGTCTTCTGCTTTGTGTGAATTATTCTTCCAAGCTCGTCCGTATCCTGAGGAGGGTCACATACATCAATGAATATGTACCTTATCTTTTCTTTGTTATCATCAAAATAATAATAAAGACTTTCGCACTCTTTCCCGAACTTTGCACCAAGCGTCGGAAGATGCGAATAAAAGAGCGAATAAAGCTCTGCACTCGTAAGGTGGTTTACGGCAGGTGCAGTTTCCGTTACGGTGTCCCAGATTGAGTTATCGTCGTGGTTTCCGTTGGTCGGAAAGAATTTCTCTCCCGAAAGAATCCCCGCAAGCTCTTTCTGGTTATCCCACTTATACTTCTTCGTGCCGTCGTTTACAACATCCCCACCGATTAAAAGCTTATCAGCCCCAACACTTTCCTTTATTTCATTGTATGCATTCATTAACCTTGTAAAACGGATATCATGGTTAGGTGTTTTTGAGTAGTGAATGTCCGTCATAAATGCGAATGAGACACTATTTTCATCTGCAATTCCCTTTATTCTTGAGATTGCACGATCCACATTCTCTTTTATGTAATCAGGATATGTATCCTCAGATGAAAGTGGCGGTGAGAAATATCCGATATGCACATATCCTGCCGCAAGAAACTCTTCTTTAGTTGCCATTACTTTTCTCCTTTTAAATACCTGAGAAACTCTTTTTTACTTCCATTAAAAACATTCATATCAATATATTCTTCTTCACCTGAATATCCCGGGAGCTTCTCGGTATGCGAATACTGCCAGAATTTCCACTCTCTTCCGTCGGGAAGGCTCGGTCTTTTCAGTATATCGCATATCCACAAATCGCAGCTACTGTATTCTCCCGAGACATAGAGCAGATATGCACGACGGTTGGTATAGATAATCGGATACTTGCCATATTCTATATAGAGCTCCTTTATCATCTCGTCAAGAATTTTTCTCACCTTTGATGCAGGTGGCGGATTTTTGTTATAATCGCCGTACAGCTCAAGGTCGATGACAGGCGGAAGAGCAATACTCTCCGCATCTACGGACGAAATAAAGTTTTCAGCCTGTGATTTTCCGTCACTCTCAAAGCTTAAGAAATGGTATGCACCGGGGGCAATATTTGTCTTTTTTATGTTTTCGATATTGTCTTCAAAAAAGCGGTCCTTATATGAGCTTCCTTCCGTCGCCTTTATAAAGGCAAACGATATATTCTCTCCCGCAAGAGTCTCCCAGTCGATATCACCCTGATATGCAGAAACATCAACGCCCTTTACGGGAAAGTTCTCCGTTGCGCGGCTTCCGAAGCTCACATATGCTTTATATGCAAGAATGAAGACAAGAAGCACCAAAACCAGAACGCGTGTTATTATTTTAAGTTTCTTCATAAAATTACTTTCTAAATGCTCTCCATAAACCTTTCAAATGCTTCTTTTCCCTCATCGGTCCGTTTGAAAACGCCCGCATCCTCAAGACACTTCACAAAGACATAGCCCGTTTCTCTGAGGAAAAACTCGTTTAAGTCCTCACCATCACGAAGCTTTGGCAGAATCTCCTCTGCCCAGGGCGCGTGTTTCTTTGTTTCCTCATATGAATCAAAGCTTTTTCCCTCTCTTACGCACTCGCAAAGAAGCGCAAGCTCACGCTTTAAGCGCGCAGGTAAAACCGCAAGTCCCATAACCTCTATAAGGCCTATGTTTTCCTTCTTTATGTGGTGAAGAGCTTCATTCGGGTGGAAAACTCCGAGCGGGCGCTCGGCTGTCGTTATGTTGTTGCGAAGAACGATATCAAGCTCATACTCGCCGTTTTTCATCCTTGCGATAGGTGTTATGGCGTTATGCTTCTCGCCGTCGGTCTCCGCAAAGATAAACGCGCTCTCATCAGTATATTTGCACCACGCGTCAAATATTCTCTCGGCAAGCGCGATAACCTTTTCTCTGTCCGCGCTTCTCAGGCGTATGACCGACATCGGCCACTTTACTCTTGAAACCGCGACATCCTCAAAGCCGTCAATTGTATAGACTTTTTCATCCACTGCTCTCTCCATTGCGAAGGTGTATTTTCCGCCCTGGAAATGCTCGTGGGAAAGAATTGAACCTCCGACAACGGGAAGACCCGCATTTGAGCCTATGAAATAGTGCGGAAAAGCGTCAAGGAAAGAGAAAAGCTTTTTGAATATTTCCCTGTCAACAACCATAGGAGTATGCTCGTGATTAAACACTATACAATGCTCATTATAATAGACATACGGAGAATACTGGAAATGCCAGAGCGCGCCGCAAATCTCAATCGGGATTATCCTGTGATTTTCGCGCGCGGGAAAATCAGCTCTGCCCGCATAGCCCTCGCACTCGGCGCAAAGCGCACACGCGGGATAACCCGACTTCGGAAGGTCGCGAAGTCTCGCAATCTCCTTCGGGTCTTTTTCGGGCTTTGCGAGGTTTATCGTAATATCAAGCTCGCCGTATTCCGTATCAACCGTCCACTTGACATCGCGCTCAATGCGATATCTGCGGATATAGTCCGTATCGTTTGAAAATTTGTAGTACCAGTCTGTTGCAGCCTCGGGGCTTTCGAGGTAAAGCTCGCAGAAACGGCTTATGACTTCAGACGGACGCGGGGTGAGCTCGCCCATAATGCGAGTATCGAAAAGGTCAAACGCCGTCTGGGATTTTTCAATAATTCCGCGCTCAGCGGCATCCTCGCATAAAGACACCAAAATCTCCTCAAGGCCCTTTTCTGACGGCGCCTCCTCGCGAAACTCGGAAAGACCGAGAATGTCGCAGAGTCGGTTTCTTATATAGGTTCTGTCAAGGGGCGAGATGAGCTCTCTCTCCTCCGCATATGAAATAAGTGCTGAGATATCTGCAAAAATACTCATTCTGATACACCTTTTCTTTCCTTATTCTATTCTAATTCCCCCGAAAGCGCGAAACGCCAAGCGCTTACAGCTTCCGACGCCGAATATCTTTTCAGTTTCTTTTATAAACTCATCACAAAAATCGCTCTGCACAAACGCTTCAAGCGTTCCGCCAAAGCCGCCGCCCTGAATTCTCACGGCGCCGCGTCCTCGAAGTAACTTTTCTGAAATCGCGATCCCGACCGCCATGTCCTGATTTTCTACCGCGCCTGACGGGTATATGTTCTGGAGATATTTAAATGACGAATCTCCCGACTCTTGTATGAGTTTCAAAAACTTCGCAAAATCATTATTTTTTAGACAATCTGCCTGTTTCTTTGCTCGATTTGTTTCCGAGAAATAATGATACGCGCGAAGTACCGCTCGGTCAGAATACAAGCTTCTGAGCTGCTTTATATTTTCATAAAACGCCGCTTCATCGACTTCACAAAGGCGCGTTTTTCCGAAAAATGATGCAATCTGCCCCATTTCCCCAGGTATAGCGGCGTATTCTTCGGTGAGGTCTGCGTGATCTGCTCCCACATCTATTATTATAAGAGAATATCCTGCTTTTTCAAGGTCAAAATCTATTTTTTTGACAGACGCGGGCGATAAAGAAAAATCTATCTTGACAATGCCTCCAACCGATGACGCCGTCTGGTCCATAAGCCCG
>JAZOAS010000080.1:0-3178 GCA_045595605.1 Eubacteriales bacterium | reverse complement strand
CCGACAGACTCACCGATGCTTGCAGCCTCGCCTGACGCAAGGTTTGCACCGTAGCACTTTGCACATACACCGTGCTTTGCACGGCACTTGAGAACTGAACGAATCATAATCTTTTCGATGCCGGCATTGATTATCTTATCAGCATCGTCGCTTGTCATGAGCTTATCCTTGGAAACGAGAACTGTTCCGTCCTCTGCGAGGAGATCCTCGACAAGATATCTGCCGACAAGTCTGTCGCGAGGCGGCTCGATTGTCTGTCCGCCGTCGCGGATTTCGAATACTTCGATACCGTCCTTCGCTCCGCAGTCATGCCCACGGATGATAACATCCTGCGAAACGTCAACGAGACGACGGGTGAGGTAACCTGAGTCAGCAGTACGGAGAGCCGTATCAGCAAGACCCTTACGAGCACCACGGGAAGAAATGAAGTACTCAAGAACTGAAAGGCCTTCACGGAAGTTAGCCTTGATCGGGATTTCGATTGTCTTACCTGCAGTGTTAGCCATAAGTCCGCGCATACCTGCAAGCTGACGGATCTGGTTCATAGATCCTCGAGCACCGGAGTTCGCCATCATGTATATCGGGTTGAAGTGGTCAAGTGCATTTTCAAGAGCCTTTGTAACATCGTTTGTGGTCTTTGTCCACTCTTCGATAACAAGGCGATAGCGCTCATCGTTTGTGATGAATCCGCGCTGGAACTTCTTTTCGATATCTGCAATAGCTTTTTCTGATGCCTTGATGTATTCATACTTCTCCTTCGGAATAACCATATCCGAAACAGAAATTGTTATAGCACCCTTTGTTGAGTATCTGTAACCGAGGTTCTTGAGGTCATCAAGGAGCTCGGTTGTTTTTGTAAAGCCGTGCTTATGGATAGCCTTGTTGATAATCTTTCCGAGTTCTTTCTTTGTAACAAGGAAGTTTACTTCAAGGTCAAGCTTCTTTGACGGGTCTGTTCTGTCAACAAAACCGAGGTCCTGCGGAACCGGCTCATTGAAGATAAGACGGCCTGCTGTACAGTCGATTATAGCAGACTCCTCTACCCCGTCTATCTCGCGTGTTACGCGGAGCTTAATCGGAGCGTGGAGACCGATTACCTTTTCATTGAGAGCAAGGAGAACCTCCTCCATGCTGCCGAATACCTTTCCTGCACCCGGCTCATCAGCGCGCTCAATTGTGAGGTAGTATGCACCGAGAACCATATCCTGTGACGGAACAGTAACCGGGAAACCGTCCTGCGGCTTTAAGAGGTTGTTTGCAGAAAGCATGAGGAAACGGGCTTCTGCCTGAGCCTCTGCTGAAAGCGGGACGTGAACAGCCATCTGGTCACCGTCGAAGTCAGCGTTGAACGCTGTACATACGAGCGGGTGAAGCTTGATTGCACGACCCTCTACGAGGACCGGCTCAAATGCCTGAATACCGAGGCGGTGAAGAGTCGGAGCACGGTTTAAGAGAACCGGATGATCTTTGATTATTGTATCAAGTGCATCCCATACCTCGGGCTTTGCACGCTCTACCATCTTCTTTGCGCTCTTAATGTTGTTTGCGATTCCGCCTGCAACGAGCTTCTTCATAATAAAGGGCTTAAAGAGCTCAAGTGCCATTTCCTTCGGGAGACCGCACTGATAAAGCTTAAGCTCCGGACCTACAACGATAACCGAACGGCCTGAATAGTCAACACGCTTACCGAGAAGGTTCTGACGGAAGCGGCCCTGCTTACCCTTAAGCATATCAGAAAGGGACTTGAGCGGGCGATTGTTCGGACCTGTTACCGGACGACCACGCCGGCCGTTATCGATAAGACCGTCAACAGCTTCCTGATGCATACGCTTTTCGTTTCTGACGATGATGTCAGGAGCGTTGAGCGAAAGAAGTCTCTTAAGACGGTTGTTACGGTTGATAACGCGACGGTAGAGGTCGTTCAAGTCACTTGTAGCGAAGCGACCGCCGTCGAGCTGTACCATCGGGCGGATTTCCGGCGGAATAACCGGAAGAACTGTAAGAACCATCCACTCCGGACGGTTACCGGAAGCGCGGAAAGCCTCTACAACTTCAAGACGCTTTATAAGGCGAAGTTTCTTCTGTCCTGTTGCGTCTGCAAGCTCCTTGTGGAGTTCTTCGCTGAGTGAGTCAAGGTCGATTTCTGCAAGAAGTTCGCGGATTGTCTCAGCGCCCATGCCTGCCTTGAAATCATCCTCGTACTTGAGGCGATAGTCGCGGTACTCTTTTTCTGTGAGAACCTGGCATTTTTCAAGTGGTGTATCGCCCGGATCTGTAACTATATACAATGCAAAATAAAGTATCTTTTCAAGAATACGCGGTGAAATGTCAAGAATAAGTCCCATTCTTGACGGAATACCCTTAAAGTACCAGATGTGTGATACCGGGGTGGCAAGGTCGATATGACCCATACGCTCACGGCGGACCTTTGCCTTTGTGACTTCAACTCCGCAGCGGTCGCATATTTTACCCTTATATCTGATCTTCTTGTACTTTCCGCAGTGACACTCCCAGTCCTTCATCGGGCCAAAGATCTTCTCGCAGAAAAGGCCAAGCGGCTCCGGCTTTAAGGTTCTGTAGTTGATGGTTTCAGGCTTTATAACCTCACCAAATGACCATTCTTTGATCATTTCAGGTGAAGCAAGACCTATTTTGATAGCTTCAAAGGTCGTATTACTCATACCATTTTTCCTCCTTAAAGTTCTTCGGAATCCGAGAATGTGTCGGGTTCATCATCATACTCACCGATCATGTCGAAGATACCGCCTGCAGCGTCTGCATCTTCATCGATGAGATATCCTGCATCTTCGATGTCGGTATCCATTACATAGTTCTCATCGGAAACCGGCTCATCGTCGCCTGCATATCTTACGAAATTATCATCGTCGTCATCGTCTGTAAGCTCAATCTCTTCCATATTCTTATCAAGAACACGGACATCGAGGCAGAGTGACTGGAGTTCCTTGACAAGAACCTTGAACGATTCCGGAACACCCGGATGCGGAACATTCTTGCCCTTGACGATAGCTTCGTATGTTGCTACACGGCCTGAAATATCGTCAGACTTAACTGTAAGAATTTCCTGGAGAGTGTAAGCTGCACCGTAAGCTTCAAGCGCCCATACTTCCATTTCACCGAAACGCTGTCCGCCGAACTGTGCCTTACCACCGAGCGGCTG
>JAZOAS010000079.1:0-10766 GCA_045595605.1 Eubacteriales bacterium | reverse complement strand
CTATTCCTGTATTTCTTGCTACTGCAAGCTCTTCTGCGAAGTAATCACTTGCGCTTACATCTGCGAAGTTTTCAGTACTGTCGCTTTCAAGCTCGAATGCTCTTACAAGAAGTATTGCATAGTCAGCGCGTGTTATATTTGCTGCAGGTGAGAAGGTCTTTTCGCTTGTTCCCTTGATGATTCCCTCATCTGCAAGGTAGTTGATTGAATCTTCTGCCCAAGCGTGGTTTCCAAGGTCAATAAAGCCTTCTTCGTCTGCTCCCGGTGTTACTGTCGGGTCATCTGTTCCCGGTGTTTCAGTTCCGGGTTCATCTGTGCCCGGTTCGTCGGTTGACGGTTCGTCTGTTCCCGGTTCGTCGGTCGGCTCGTCGTCCTTCGGCGGGATGTCGAAGCCTCCGCCGCCACCGCCGCCTCCACCACCGGTGGAGCCGAATACCTGAATCTCAAAGTAAACCGTTGAAACGCGGCCCTCTGAGTCGATAGCATCGATTGCGACAAGGTTCTTACCAATCTGAGCTGATGTCGGCTTCCAGGAGATCGTTGCAGTTTCTGCATCAAAGCTTGCACCACGCGGGAGGGTTCTTGCCTTGTAGGTTACTGTAAGGTCCTCATCTATCGGAGTTGCGTTTACTGTTGCCTTGATTGAGCTTCCTGCTGATACCTGCTTATCAGAAACTGCGTCGAATACCGGAGCTCCGTTGTCTTCGTAGCTCATCGGAATTTCGAAGTTTTCTCCGCCGGTGAGGACATATACATAACCCTTCTCTTCATCGTACGGGTCAACGAAGCCGTCAATCGTAGAAGTAGAGTTAAGGTTGATTCGGGCAGTTCTGTCACCTGTCTTTTCAATTCCCTCGATGAGGTAGCAGGAGTTGCCTGCCTTTTCTCTCTCAGGAACAATCATACGGTCAACGAGCTCTGCAACCTCTGTATCGCCCATATCGCGGCTAAACTCAACATCAATCCAGTTGTCGAGTGAGTACTCCTTCTGGAAGTCAACTATCTTACCTGTTATTGCAGCTTCTGCTGTTTCAAGCTTCTTTTCGCCTTCGCCGAGGAGTGTACCGTCGTGGAGGTACTTGTATGTGCACTCGCCTTCAGCGTTAATTGTCCATACACCAACAAAGCCAGAGAACTCGAAGCTGTAATCGCCGTCTGTGATTGTGTAGATAACATCGCGGTTTGTAGCGTAAACGATGTAATCTGTTCTGCCTTCACCGAGTACAACCTTTACAGCCTGAGCTTCATCGTCATCGCCCTCTTCTGCACCGCCTGTTCTTGCGATTTCTACCTGCTGGATGTCACTTACATAACGGTTTCCGTCCTTATACGGCTCGTAAACCGCTGTGAAGAGCGAGTCGAGGTTTGTTCCCTTGCGACGGACGAGGACTTTTTCGAAGTTGTCGATACCGTCGTTCTGGTGAATTCTCTGCGGAAGGAGGCTTACAAGGGATACTTCATCAACATCAAAGTCGTTAAGCATTGTCATACGGAGTCGGAGCTTGAGATTACCGTTTCTTGACTGCTTTCTGAAGTCCTTGATTGCCCAGTCGAGCCAGAACTCGCCTGTTCCCGGATTATCTGCACGCTCAACATTGTAAAGCCATGTGTAACCTGCCGGATACTTGTAGTTACCGTAGCCGCCCGGATCTTCACCGAACTGGACGGTCGGTCCTGCGTATGAAGAGTACGGATAGTAGTTCTTGTGGTCGTAACGCCATGTATCGAGCGGTTCGTCAACCTGCTTTATGAATGTGAGGTTGTCGGAGTACTGCGGTCTTGTGTTAGATGACGGTGAGAAGGTGTAGAGGTGGTCCTTACCGCCGTCAACACGGAAGAAGTCAACACCGTAGGAAACTTCGTCGTCGTAGTTGACCATGACGACTGTTCTGCGGTAGTCATCTGTCTTTGTCGGGTATGCATCCGGAGTTCTTGCATCCATAACCTTGACATTTGTATCAAGAGCGTCAAAGTGGAGAGGCTCCTGCGGAGTGCCACCCTGCGGTGTTGAAGAGCTTGTTTCATCAACAACAACGGTGTTGTGACCGATTGTTGAAGATGTAAGTCTTGTGAACGGGTCACCTGTTACCATGAATTCGGCATAACCGAAGTCGTAGGTAAGCGGGAGACCGTAAGCGTCAATCTGGAGGTCGAGCATATCCGAGTGGTTATGCTGGTGGTGACCTGAGAAGTTGAGCGTAAAGCCACGGGTTGTATCACGGACGCCGCTTGCACCGCTTGTGTCGTAAAGCTTACCGTCGCGAAGCATACCGAAGCCGTAACCCGTCATGATTGAGCTCTTGTTATAGTCGTGCTCGCCGTACTCGTCGATAACAGCCTTGACTTCCTCGTAAATTGTTTCCGGGTTTTCGGTGTAGATGTCATAGTGCATTGTCTTGAGCTTCTCACCGAAGTTGAGCCAGAGCTGCTGAGCCATCTTTATATTCTCTTCAAGACGAGCAGGGTCACCCTGGGTATTCTTGAACATCTTGAGAGCCGGGTTCTCCGTCGGGTACTGCGGATACTGGAGCGCGTATCCTGTATCACCTATCGTGCTTATACCGCGTTCAGTTCTTACAAGAGTCTGGAAGCAGTTGAACATTGCGAGATATTTCGGGTTTTCAAGGAGCATCATACGGTCAACGCCGCCTGTTGCTCTTGAGTAACGCTCAAGCGCAACTGCAGAGTCGATAAGGTCAGAGAGACCCATCTGGTTGTAGTACGGGGATTCCGTATTCATACCGTCACGGTAAACTGTTTCGAGAAGTCTTCTCGAAATATCACCGCCGGTGTTGAAGGAGATATTATCCGTTGACGATGCAGCATAGAGCCAGTCAATCATCGCCGCTGTATCCTTCTTATCGTCAAGAGCGATAGCCGCCTTGATGAGCGCGCCCTGGTGAATACCGAAGTTACCAAGGACATGGGCATTCTTACATGCATTAAAGATTTCGCGGCAGATGCCGTCTGCGCCGTTTGAGCGAATCTTTGCAGCTGTTGTCTTGTCATTTTCCATGCCGTAGTATGCTGCCTTTTCGGAAAGGAACTTAATTACCTTTTCATCCGCAGCCATCGGCCAGAAGACATCGTAAGCATCGGCGTAAATCTCAGCGGTAAAGCCTGCCCAGATTCGGCCGAGGTCCTTACCCGCAGGTGAGCCACCTGTTGAGTTCGGGTATCTCCACTCGGAATTTGACCAATCCTTGATGTTCATATCCGGGTAAACATCCGCCATACGGTCAATAAGGATTGCGCCGAGACGGCCGTACTTCTCATCGCCTGTGAGGAGGTATGCGCTGCTGAGTGAAGAGAGACCGCCACAGATAAGCGCTGTACCGTGGAATGAGTAAACGCCGAAGTGGTTGAAGTATGCGATGTAGGTGTGAACTTCCTTACATCCGTTATCGTAAACGCGGCCTGTGTTATAGCCGTAACCGTCGTCAACGCCCCAACGCTCAGCTGTTTCTGTTGTCGGGTCATATCTGAACGGACCGTTTGATCCTTCGATATACTGATAGTAAAGGTCATTGTAGAGGTAACCGCCCTTTACGCCGTAGCCGTAGTACTTATACCAAGTATCGCTGAAGTCCTCTCCCGGGCCGTCCATATTGACAGCTTCCTCGGAAAGGAGTCCCTTGTCTATAAGCATCTGGCGGTGATTCTCTAAAGCTGTGATGCGGTCGAAGAGACCGTGGTTTTCCTGTGTTCTGCCGAGTTCATAGAATGAACCGAAGTCGTTTGACGGGAAGCGTCTTGAACACTCAGGACACTTAACCTTCCACGGGTCGTTGAATGCATCAACCTTCCAGAAGTAGTTACCGTGGCCGGCTGTGAGGTTATCAACACCGCAGTAACGGCAGTAGAACTCGTACGGGTCACGGGTTGTGTGATTTACTTCGAGCGCTGTGTTGTATGCACGCGGGAGACCCTGACCGGAAATCATATTCCAGAGATACTCTTCGCCAAGAGCTACGAGCTTATCAGCATTTTTTATAGCCGAGTCGCGAGAGCTTCTTGCCCAGGAGTACTTCTCGATATTTTTGCGGGCAGCGGCGACCATTTCGTCTGTGTAGATTGTTCTGCCGGTTTTACCGATATCATCTACGAGGAACGGGAAGACCGTTACAACATTCTTACCCTTATAGGTAACATCTGCTGTAATTTCAACCTCGCCTACCTCGCCGTAGGTTTCGACTGTGTAGTTACCGTCGCGGAGAACGAGGTTTGCAATATCGGGAGCACCCTTTGTCATTGAGATGCTGTTTACAACAATATCTTCCGGGTCAACATCTTCAAGCGCTACGCCTGCAGCGTCGGAGAGGATGTATGAGAAGCTTCTTACAACCTGGCACGGGAGCACATCGCCCTCGCCCGAGAGACCTTCTACTGACATCTTTACCTTTGCAAATTCTCCCGGAGGAGCTATGAATGAAAATCCTTTCATTCTGAATTCGTTTCTGTTTTCAGTGAAGTTCGGGTTGTCGGAGTGGAACTTCAAAATAAGGAAGTAGTCACCCGGCATCGGAACATTTACCTTGCCTATTCTTACATCGCCATCAACACGGCTGTCTGCCTCTCCGATGTAGCGCTCAGGAGTTGCCATATCGCGTGTAGCGTAGTCAATTCCGTTTGCCGGAGCGAGGTAGAAGTCCGCGTTGCTACCCCATGCAACACCTGAGGTCTCGACATTGAAGTAGAACTCGCCCTTCATCGGGACGCGAATCTTAAGAGCGAAGAACGGATCCTTCTCGTAAACTGCCGGAGCAGTTGCGAGAGTGAAGTACATCTTCTGGAGACACTGCCATGTGAGATTGCCCTTTGCGTTGTATGCCCAGAGAGTTGTCTTTGAACCGTCGATTGTATCGTAGTGGTTTACGAGGTTGATGTTACGGAGGTTACCTGCCGTATCAAGACGCTCGTTATGCGGTGTGTAGGTCGTCTGGTCCTTCATAACGATTGAACCTGTTACATAGTCGATACGAACGCCGAGAATCGGCTCGTTCGGGTCGTAAAGCGAAATCTTGTAGGTCGCCTTGACCTCGGGGTAGGTGTTCTTCTTTACCGCGGTGATTGTAACCTCACCCGGAGCAACACCTGTTACGAGACCCGTCTCATCAACTCGCGCGATATTTTCATCAGAGCTTGTGAAGATGATGCTTGAAAGGTCGAGAACTTCCTTCTCGCCTGCGATATCCCAGACTTCGTTAACTGAAAGCTGGAGGGTCTGGTCGCAGTACATAACCGGCATCTCTGCATTGATTGAAAGCTTTGTGCAGAGGTCTTCATAGCTCGGGATGAGCTTGATTCCCATGAAGAGGAGATACTGTGCCTCGACAGCGCCCTTCGCATTTGCAAGGAATTCCTGTGCAAGGTTTGCACAGTTACTATCCATAACGAACGCGAGGACATACTTTCCTGCTTCAGGAACATTTACATTTGCAATATACTCATAGCCCTGCTTTGTTGTGTCGTTTGCCTTGAAGTAGCCAAGCTTTGTAGCAGTTTCAATAAAGGATGCATCTGTGTATGCGCCTTCGGTATCCTTGAAGAAGTAAACTGCAGGAGCAGGTGCGTTACCGTGGCGCTTTGCGTTGAGGGTAAGCATATACTCGCCTGCTGCCGGAACATCAAGGCTCAAAGCGTAGAACTGAGTATCCTTGGTGTCATTATAGAGCGTGCGGTCAAAGTACGGATGGAGACCGTCAACATTCTCGTCACCGCGAATCTGGAGAACGGTTGTCATGTCATTATCCATAGCGTTTGCGCCGACAAACTTCCACGGGTCTGTGCCCTTTGCATCACCGTCGAGGTCTGTTGTATCCATCGCGTAGAAGTCTGCTGCCGGCTTACCTGCGCCGTAGTAGTTTGCAGGAATTACAAGCTCGGGGTCTGCGAGACGCTCGTTCATAATCATGATACCGACGATTCCGCCAAAGCCAAACTCTGTGAGGAGGTCGCGGTAGTAGTAATCGTCTGTAACCTTCGGAACGATGCCCGGAACCTTATCCATCTTATCGTAGTTGAACGCTAACATGGTAGTCTTGTATTCGTAAGTCTCCTGCTCGGAAAGCGGAACGACCTTGAAGAGAATTGTTCCCTTTACCGTCGGGTCAGACTTCATTGTTACTGTGATTGTAACCGGGTTTTCAGACTCTGCGACACCTGTAACGAGGCCGTTTTCGTCAACTGTTGCGACAGTTTCGTCAGAGGACTCGAATGTGTAATTCTCAAAGTCTGTAATTTTAACTGCGCCCGAAATCTCATAGTTTCGTGAAAGTGCAACCTGCATTTCACGGCCTACCATGAGAAGCTGGTTCTTTGCAGTAATGTTGATTCCGCCGACAGGCTTATCCTTGCTTGACGGGATGAGCTTGATTCCTATGAGCTGGAAGTTCTGAGAGCTGTTTGACTCAACGATTGTCGAGTTGAGCTTCTTTGACTCTTCGTCACCAACAAAGGAAACGATGTACTCACCGGGCTCCGTAACCATTACTCTGCCGAGGGAGACATACTCGCCTGCGGCACCGTTGATGTCAAAGTAGCGGAGCTGTGAATCTTCAGGATATGTTGACGGAGTTGTGTTTGTAACACCCTCAGTGCCGTCTTTGAAGAAGTAAACTGCGGGGACAGGCGCGTCGTTGCGCTTATTGCCCTTTGCCTGGAAGATATATTCTCCCGGAGCGTCAATTTTGAGGCGGAACGCCGCATATGACGGGGAATCTGTACCGTAGTTTGCAGGCTTGAACTCGAGCATGAACATAGAGTCATGGAGATATGCCTGACCGATTGATACCTTGTATCCCTCAAGTGACCACGGAGCAGTCTTTATAAGGTTCATAGCCTTGAAGTCTGCCTGCGGGTTTGTTGAGGAGTACTTTGCCGGAACAATGTAGTTCCAGTGCATTGCCGGCTGGTAATACAAGATACCGCCAGTTGAGTTACGGAGAACAGCAGCGTCCATATAGTACGGTGCGCTCTCAGTAGCTTCTGCACGGCTGTTTGCGCCGTAAATCATGTTTGCCTTGTTGAAGGAAGAAAGCGCTGTGACAAACTCAAGTGTCGACTGCTCGGGGATTGCTATAACTGAGAATTCAACAGTTGCAGTCTTTGTATTATCTGCGTTGAGAGTTACGGTGACGGTAGCATTGCCGATTCCGACAGCCTTTACCTTACCGTCTGCATCTACGGTGATAATGTCATCATCCGAAGACTCGAAGGTAACTGCTGACGGCTGGATTGAAGCCGTGCCTGTAACTGTCCAGATTTCGCTTGTGAAGATATTAGCTGTACCGTCAACAAAGAGAGTTGTGTTATCAGCTATTGACTTGATTTCAGTGAGGATGTTTTCCTCGACGGCAAAGTCGATGGTTACAACCTTTGTGTTGTCCTTCTTGTATGTCGCAGTAACCGTAGCTTCACCTACGCCGACAGCCTTGATTACGCCGTCTGCATCGACTGTGACAGCCTCTTCATTTGAGCTTTCAAATGTGATGTCTCCGGCTTCAATGTCTCTCTTGCCCGATACGGAGAAGGTTCCGCTTGCAGAAAGCACGAAGGTATCGTTCTTTGTGAGCTTTGTCTTGCTTGCAGTGACGGTGAACTCTGTGATTTCATCGTCTGCCGCAGGGAGAAGCTTGATTCCCGTAAGGTTAAGCGTCTGAGTTGAGGTAGCTGTGACATTTGTGTTCATTGATGCTGATGTTGCATCGCCAACAAACGCGATAATGTACTCACCCGGAGCTGGAATGCTTACATTGCCGATTGTCGTATAAGCACTTGCAGCCTTCGGGATTTCAAAATATCCGAGCTTTGCGCTTGAAGGATATGTCGAAACATCGCCGTTTGTAACACCTGAGGTGCCGTCCTTGAAGAAGTAAACCGCCGGAACCGGAGCCGCGTCAGCGCGAGCCGCCTTTGTCTGGAGGATGTACTCACCCGGAGCGTCAACCTTGAGGCGGAAGGCTACGAATGACGGAGCAGCCGTTGTATATGAGTTGCGGGTGAACTCAAACTGATACTGACCGCCAAAGAGTATCGGTCTTCCGAGAGTAATCTTATGTGCCTCGAATGCCCACGGGTCAGTCGCTTCAAGATTCATTGACTTAAAGTCTGCCTGCGGGTCTGTGTTTGAATACTTTGCAGGGACAGTATAATCCCAGTGCATAGCCGGTGTGTAGTAGAGAAGTCCGCCTGTTGAGTTACGGAGAACCGGCGCATTCACATAGTACGGCTTATCCTCCGTAGCCGATGCATCGCTGTCTGCACCGTAAATCATGTTTGCCTTGTTGAAGGCAGAGAGACCGTAAACAAACTCGTATTCTCTCTGGTCTGCAGGGTCAACAACGCCAAAGTCGAGAGTTGCGGTCTTTGTGTTGTCGTCTTTAAGAGTTGCGGTAACCGTTGCAGTACCTTCTGTAACGGGAGAAACCTTACCGTCTGCATCTACGGTGATAACGCCTGCGGGCTCTACTGAAAGTGTAACCTTTGCCAAATCAAGTGCCTTTTCGCCTGAGATTGACCATTTCTCAAATGCAGAAATCTGTGCACCCTCACCGCCGGTATAAAGCGCGGTCTTGTCAGCAGAAATTGAAATTCCGGTAAACTCGTCTTCGTCAACAGTGATTTCAACCGAGCTTGAAATGTTGGTGTTTGCATTAAGCTTTGCGGTAACAGTAGCTGTACCTTTAGCGATTGCAGTAACCGTACCGTCTGCAGAAACTTCTGCAACACCTGCAGGAGAAGCTGTGAAGGTGACCTTTGATGCTTCAAGGTCCTTCTCTCCGCTCTGTGACCAGGTTGCCTTCAATGTAAGGTTTGCAGTTTCGTCCTTTACAAGCTCTGTCTTGTCAGCTGAGAGCGCAATTGCAGTAACCTCATCTGCCGCGGTTACAGGAGTAAGCTTAACGCCACTCAAATAGAAGCGCTGAATTGTGCCTGACAAAGCGGTATTTGCAGTAGCTGAGGTTGCATCGCCAACGAATGCGATGATGTACTCGCCTGCAGTTTCAATGTCAATAGAGTTTCCAATCTTCGTATACTTCTTCAAAGCATTGTAGAGGTCATAATAACCGAGCTTTGAAGCGGTCGGATATGTGGAAACATCGCTGTTTGTAACGCCCTGTGTGCCGTCCTTGAAGAAATAGACCGCCGTAACAGGTGAATCGGTCTGTCTGCTTGACGAAAGAACGCTTAAGTCATATGTTCCCGGAGCCTCGACCTTAAGACGGAATGCCGCAAACGACGGGGTTGCCCCTGTGTATGAGCTCGGCAAATACTCGAAATAGTAGCTGCTGTCATAGAGTATCGGTCCGCCCCAGTTTATCTTATGAGCCTCAAACGCCCAGCTCTTTGTCTTTGAAAGGTCCATTGCCTTGAAGGCAGCACCGTCTGCCGCATACTGTGCCGGAATGGTGTAGTCCCAGTGCATAGCAGGGGTGTACTGAAGTACGCCGCCTGATGTATTTCGGAGAACAGGCGCGTTCATATAGTAGTTGGCATCAGTTTTTGTGTCTGAGCCCAAAACCATATTTGACTTTCTGAATGCATTGAGTCCAAATACATACTCGTGCTCAAAAGCCGCGGGCGCGGTTGAATTGTCAACTACCGTAAAGGTAATGTCCGAAGTTTTTCCTTCGTAGGTAGCAGTAACCTTAGCTGTACCTTCTTTATCAGCAGTAACAACGCCGTTTGCAACTGATACGGCATCACCATCTACCGCGAACTGAACATCAGCAATATCAACTGCCTTTGTGCCTGTAACTGACCAGTTAGCCTTGACAGAAAGGGTTGCGGTCTTGCCTATTGCGAGCTCTGTCTTGTCAGCTGAGAGTGCAATAGACTCAACCTCGTCATCAGAAACATCAACCGGAGTGAACTTGATGTTTGAGATGTAGAAGCGCTGTGTAGCATTGTCCTTTGCAGCGTAAGCCGCATCATCGCCGACAAATGCAATTATGTACTCGCCTGCAGTCGGAACATTTACAACATTTCCGACCTGAACATACTTTTTCGCAGAATTATATACATCAAAGTATCCGAGCTTTGCGCTTGCCGGATATGTTGTGATGTCGCTGTTTGTAACGCCCGCAGTTCCGTCCTTGAAGAAGTAAACAGCCGGAACCGGTGAGTCGAGCTGTCTGTTCATCGCGCGGAGGTTTACAGTATAGTTACCCGGAGCGTCAACATTAAGACGGAAAGCTACAAACGAGTTGTCGTCCGGTTTTTCGTCTTCAGGGTTAAATGAACTACGGATAAACTCGAAGAAGTATGCACCGTAAGATCCACCGCTGATAGAAGGAGCCGCGCCATGATTCTTATGAGCCTCCCATGCCCACGGGGATGTTGCATTAAGGTTCATCGCCGGGAAAGCCGCCTTAGGATCCGTGTTTGAATACTCAGCCGGAACTTCGTACTTCCAGTTGAACATAGTGCGGAATGCGACAGAAGTTCCCGTCGCGCTAAGAACCGGAACCTTTGTATAGTAGTTAGCATCTGAGCTTGTAGCTGAGCCGTTTATCATCTTGTCCGTGTTGAAGGATTCGAGAATGATATTATAAATCTGCTCAACGGGCTCTTTTTCCTCAACCACCGGCATAAGCTTAATACCCTTGAGCTTAAGAGTCTGGGTCTTTCTTGTGCCGGTCGTTTCTGTTGTTGTATTTGATGTCTTTGAGGTTGCATCGCTCGCGAAAGTAATTACATACTCTCCCGCAGATGCTATCTCGACTTTTCCGATTGTTGTGTACCCACTTGATTCCGGAATGTCA
>JAZOAS010000078.1:0-2948 GCA_045595605.1 Eubacteriales bacterium | reverse complement strand
GGAAATGAATGAAGACGAGCTTGCATTCACTCTTCGTGAGGATGATTTTTTTGATGTAAAGCTCGGCCTTATAAAGCCTGATGTTCCGCCGCTTTCTTACCGCCCGTTGACGGATGAAGAAAAGGCAAAAACAGAAAAACTCAAGAAAAAGCTTCTCGAAAAGCTTCCAATGTTCGGTAAAGAAACCGAAGCTGAAGATTTCGACTTTATCGAAAAATTCGGAAAAGAAGAGAAAAAAAGCTTCGATGGGGAAAAAAGAGCTGTTGTCCTTGATGGAACATGGGGAATAAAAGATAATTCAAGCGGCAAATATACCGATTCATTCCGTGAGTTTGTCCGTGAAAGAGGCGGAATAACTCTCGCGGGAAAAGAGAAATGCATAACTATAGATGTTTTGAAAGATGATACAAAAAAGGCTGAAAGTCACAGTATCCGCATCGCGAAAGACGGAATCTCAATAATTTCGGTTGATGAAGTCGGAGTGCTCCGAGCACTTGATTATCTCAAGAAACTTATCAAGAGAAATAACAGTTTTTCTTTTGATGAAATGCAGATTGTCCGCGATACGCGTTTTGATATTCGTTATATTTATTCTTTCTGTGCTCTTTTCGGTGATCCTTTTATGGACGGCGGTGCATCATCGTATCCCGATTCAATACTTGAAGAGTATTCGAAAATCGGAATCAACGGAATCTGGCTTCACGCCGTTCTTTATAAGATGTGCGAATTTCCGTGGGATAAATCTGTTTCCGACGGCTGGAAGGAGAGACTTGCAGGTCTCAAATCGCTTTGCGATAGAGCAGAAAAATATGGCATCAAGGTTTATATCTACATAAACGAGCCGAGAGCGATGAATAAGGATTTATTCGAGAAACACCCTGAAATTCTTGGGTTTGCTTTGGAACAGAGCGGAACACTCTGCACATCGGTAAAAGCAGTCCGAGACTATCTTTATAACGGAATAAAAACCATATGCGAAGCGGCGCCGAATCTCGGAGGCTTCTTTACGATTACTGCAAGTGAAAATATAACAAACTGCTATTCCCATTTCGGTATCGGAAAGTGCAAGTGTGAAAGATGCAGTAAAAGACTTCCCGAAGAGGTCTATTCCGAAGTAAATGCTACAATTAAAGCTGCGGCAAGGAGCGTCGGCGACGATATTGCGGTTATCGCGTTCACTTGGGGCTGGGATCAGTGCAAGGATATGGAAACGGCGATAGAAAACTGCGCAAAAAGCGGAGTGCGCGTGATGTGTGTAAGCGAAGAGGGTGTTGAAAAGACCGTCGGCGGAATCGAAACGCGCGTCAGCGACTACTCGATAAGTATTCCCGGTCCGGGTGAAAAGGCAAAGAAAATATGGTCAACCAGCAAAAAACACGGCGGAAAAGCCTTTGCAAAGGTTCAGTTCAATAATACATGGGAATGCTCAACAGTTCCCTATATACCGGTGCTTGACCTCGTAAAGGAGCATATGGACGGAATTTGCAAATATGATGTTGACGGTCTTATGCTCAGTTGGTCTCTTGGTGGATATCCGTCAATGAACCTTAACGCGATGAGTAAATACTTCTTCGGAGAAGAAAATGACGGCGATGTTTATGAGGAAATGTTCGGTAAGAATGCCGACATCTGCAGAAGAGCAACCGCAGAATTCAGCCGAGCATTCCGTGAACTTCCTTTCCATGTTCACACGGCATATCTCGGACCGTTCCAGATGGGATGCGCAAATCTTCTGTTCGAGAAGAAGTCAAATCTCTCTGCGACAATGACAGGCTTCCCGTATGACGATGTAAAGTCTTGGTGCGGAGTTTTTCCTGTTGAGGTCTATGAGGATGCGCTCCGAAAGCTTACTGAAATCTGGAAAGATGGACTCACAAATCTCCTTTCGGAGATTGATATTGATAGTGAAAATACCCGCGAGTTTGTCGATGTTGCGCTCGCTACATACTGCATTTACAGAAGCGCATATCTGCAGACAAAGTATAATCTTCTTCGAGATAGATTTAACGATGGAGAGGCGGGGGTGAAGGATGCGGTTCTTGCAATCCTTTCCGAAGAGGAAGAGCTTACCGTAAAGATGTATGATATAGTGTGCCGCAACTCTGCAATCGGCTATGAGGCGTCAAATCACTATTTCTTCAACAAATACAGCCTTGCTGAAAAGGTCGTAAACATTGAATATTTAAAAGAATATTTCGCATAACAAAAAGGACTGCCGTGCGGCAGTCCTTTTAAAATTCTTCTTAAAGAGTTGAACCGAAGTCGGTTACGATTGTCTGACCTGTGATTGCGCGTGACTCGTCTGATGCGAAGAAGAGGAGCATGTTTGCAACATCCTCAGGCATACACGGAGAAACCTTGAGGTCATTATGCTTCATCATCTGGCCGAAGATGTTCATATCCATATTCTCGGGAGCCATACCTGCTTCCTTTGGAGTAACGATTGTTCCCGGGCAGATTGCGTTACAGCGGACATTTGTTCCTGCAAAGCGAAGAGCCGTGTGTCTTGTAAGACCGATTACAGCTGCCTTTGAAGCAACATAAGCAGCACCGCCGCAACCCATAACACCTGCGACTGATGCGACATTGACGATTGCACCGTAGCCTGTCTTTGCCATTTCTGCGGTTGCAGCGCGGGTCATTGCCATAGTGCCCTTTGTGTTGATGTCAATAACGCGGTTCATATCGTCGTCCGTAAAGCTGTCAACAGCTTTGAGCCCGTTATCAAGAACGCCTGCATTGTTGATAAGAATATCAACCTTACCGTACTTTGCAAGAGTCTCTGCTACGATTCTGTCTGCATCCTTTGAAATATCACTCGGGATGGGGAGAACCTCACCGCCCTCAGCACGAATCTTTGCGGCAACCTCCTCAAGCTGAGCCTCACGGCGCGCGGTAATAACGACCTTTGCGCCTTCCTTTGCAAACTTCTCAGCGGTTGCAGCGCC
>JAZOAS010000077.1:0-7998 GCA_045595605.1 Eubacteriales bacterium | reverse complement strand
CCACTTTCCGTAGTGGAGATGTGACTCAACAGACTTCGGAAGTCCGCAAATCCACTGCCACAAGTCAAGCTGATGTGGGCACTGATTAAGAAGGACACCGCCACCCTCGCCTGCCCAGGTTGCACGCCAATCGCCTGAGTCATAGTATGCTCTTGGGCGGTACCAGTTTGTTATCATCCAGTTTGTTCTTCTGATTTCTCCATATTTGCCCGACTTTACAAGCTCACGCATCTTACGGTAAACATGGTTAGTACGCTGGTTGAACATCATTCCGAATACAACTTCGGGATGCTTCTTTGCTTCCTCGTTCATTTCTCTTACCTGCTTTGTATAAACGCCCGCAGGCTTTTCAACCATGACATGAATTCCGCGTTTCATGCACTCCATTGCATACTTTGCATGGTCAAAGTGCGGTACAGCAACGAGGCACGCATTTATAAGACCGCTGTCGAGCATCTCTTCTGCTGTCTCAAAGCATACTACCCCCGGGAACTTCTGCTTTGCAAATTCGCGTCTTACCTCTTTCTTATCTGCTATTGCAACGAGCTCAAAGTCCGGACAGCTTCCATCTCTGATACTTAAGCCGTGGTTTGTGCCCATATTGCCAAAACCGATTATACCGAGTTTTATCTTAGCCATTTTTTCTCTCCTCCATTATCTGAAGCCGTAGCTTCGCAAGTTTTCGTAGCTTCTTTTCAGGCAATCAAACGGATTCTCACCGTAGCAATCGTCCTGTTCAACGAGCATATACTCACAGCCTGCCGCTTCGGCAGCCTTAAAAACGCGGTTGAAGTTGATGTTACCCTCGCCGACAACTGCCATTTTGCGACCGTACGCGCAATCCTTAAGGTGAATACACGGAACACGACCGGACAGTTTCTCAATCCACTCTGCGGGATCTCCGCCGCCGACCTGCACCCAGTATGTATCAACCGTAAAACCGAGCTCTTCTTTTGTAAAAGCTTCGGCAAGATGCTCGAGAATTACTTTTCCGTCAACCTTCTTGAATTCCTTATCATGGTTATGATACATAAAGTACTTTCCGCCGTCAGAAAGGCCCTTCGCAACAGGCTTATAGTCAGAAATCATTTTTTTGATAATTTCCTTTTCCTTCCCGTCTTCAAAGTCGATGTAACCAAGACCTACATTCTTACAGCCGATAGTATCGTGTTTTTTGATAAGAGCCTGCATATCTCCGAGAAGTTCATCGGGCGCAATATGCGTAAGCGGGCAAGTGAGCCCGTTCTTGTCAAGCTCTGCACGAAGCCATTCCGGGTCATACGGACAAACTCCTGAAATCTGGACTGTTGTATAGCCGATATCGGCAACCTTTTTAAGGCTCTCTGCAAGGTCATCGGGAGTTTTGCAGAACTCTCTTACTGTATAAAACTGTGCACCTATTTTCATAATTAACACACCTCAATAATTTCTTTGAAAGCAACACACGCAGCATCAAACGCTTCGTCATTACTCTTGAATTCGTACTTCTTTCCTACCTCGCTCGTCTTGCCGTCTTTTTCAAGACCTGCAAGACCGTCAAACACAGCAAGGTGAGGCTCCATCGTAAAAAACCTGCCACCTGCTTTTAAAAATTCAGACGCGATATGCGGAATATTTCCGTCGCCTTTTCCTGCAGGAACGATGTCCCCTTCACAGAGCGCATCTTTTATATGGACATAGCGGACATAGGGTTTTAAGCTCTCCCACGCTGAAATTGTATCAACTCCGCACTGAACGAAGTTTGCAGGGTCAAACACCGCGAAGAGTTCAGGAAGCGCTTTGTGAAGTCTGATACAGCGCTCGGGAACATCTCCGAAAATGCCCTTTTCGTTTTCGTGGCAGAGTGCGATTCCCGTTCCTTTTGCGACATCAATGAGCTTTCCTATCCTCTCAAGGACTTCGCCTTCATATACATCGGCATTCTCGCCGTCAGGCATAAAGAAAGAGAAAAGGCGAATATTTTTCGCATCAAGGATTTCCGTAATCTCAAGAAGTCTCTTGAACTTTTCAAGATGAGGAGAAAAGTCATCCTTTATATCAATCTTGCCTATCGGCGAACCGATTGACCATGTGACAAGACCTGCGTCATCAAGCTTTTTCTTTACCTCAAAGGTTTTCTCTTTTGTTATATCAGCGATGTTTTCGCCGTCAACGCCGCGGATTTCAAGGCCGTCAAGGGAATTTCGCTTCATCGCAGAAATCTGACCGTCTATACTTGAACTCGCCTCGTCAGCAAAGGCAAAAATCTTTATATCTTTCATTTTATACTCCTGAATATGCAGAGAAGCCACCGTCAATCGGAACGGTTATTCCCGTAACAAAGCCTGCTTTTTCCTCATCAATGAGCCACTCAACAGCGCCGATAAGCTCACTTGCCTCGCCGAATCTTCCCATTGGGGTTGAACGGAGAATTTTATCTGTTCTTGCCGTCGGTGTGCCGTCCTCATTGAACAGAAGTCCTCTGTTTTGATTTGTGACAAAGAATCCCGGTGCGATTGCGTTTACGCGGATATTCTCCTTCGCAAAGTGAACAGCAAGCCACTGGGTAAAGTTTGACACCGCAGATTTCGCCGCTGAATACGCCGGAATCTTTGTAAGCGGACGGTATGCGTTCATCGAAGAGATATTGAGAACTGAACAGCCGTTTCTGCCGAGCATATCCTTCATAAACACCTGACTCGGAAGAAGAACTCCCTTGAGGTTTAAGTCAAACACAAAGTTAAATCCCGCTTCGTCGATATTGAAGAAAGTGAGAAAATCCTCAGCGTTCTCGTCACCCTTCTGATATTCTTCATTCTTTGTTGTACACTTCGGGTTGTTCCCGCCTGCGCCATTGATGAGAATATCGCATTTTCCGAAATCCCGCAGGATTTCATCGTGAACAGCTTCAATATTTTCCCTTGAGAGCACATTGCACTTATACGCCTTCGCAACTCCGCCTTTGTTGCATATTTTTTCTGCAACGGCTTTTGCCGCCTCTTCGTTGAGGTCAAGAAGAGCTACCTTATTCCCCTTCTCGGCAAGAACCTCTGCAAAGTATGAACAGAGCACACCACCGGCTCCGGTTATTACGATATTTTTCATTAAAAACACCCCGCTATTACTTCTTCATTTTCTCTATTGCTTCAAACAAGCCTGAAATATATGTAGCGCCGAGAGCGCGGTCAAAGAGACCGTATCCGTATCTTCCTCGCTCACCCCAGATCATTCTGCCGTGGTCAGGACGGACATAACCGTCAAAGCCGTTATCAATAAGAGCCTTTGCAACCCCGAACATATCAATTGAGCCACAGTCAGTAGGATGCCCTACCTCCTCAAACTTGCGGATACCCGTGTACTTTATATTTCTGAGATGCAAGAAGTGAATTCTATCGGCATAAGACTTTGCCATATCGATAAGGTCGTTATCGGGATTTGCGCCGAGCGAGCCTGTGCAGAGCGTAAGTCCGTTATTCTTCACCGGCATAATATTGAAGAATCTCTCTAAGTTTTCTTTTGTTGTTATGATTCTCGGAAGGCCGAAAATACCCCATGGTGGATCGTCCGGGTGGATTGCCATATTGACATCGCACTCAACCGCAACAGGGATTACCGCTTTGAGGAAAGTTTCAACATTCTTCCAAAGCCCTTCCTCCCCGAGCATTTCGTACTCTTTGAGAAGTTCGCGAAGCTCGTTTGACTCATAGCTTGCATCCCAGCCGGGAAGCGAGAGATCGCCGTTTAACGGATTCATCGAAAGAACTGTTTTTTCATCATAGGCAAGAGCATTTGAGCCGTCTTTATGCTGATGCTCAAGCTCGCTTCGAAGCCAGTCAAAAACGGGCATAAAGTTATAGCAAATGCACTTTACACCATGCTTTGCAAGTCGCCTTATATTCTCGCAGTAGTTTTCAATAAGCTGAGGCGCATTTTCCCTGCCAAGCTTTATATCCTCGGGAACAGGAACGCTCTCTACAACCTCAAACTCAAGGCCGTGAGCCGCAGCGCTTTCTTTTATTTTCAAAATACTTTCTTCGCTCCATACGCCACCGGGCTTTACATCGTACACCGCCGACACGACACCCGTCATCGTGGGTATCTGTGAAATCTTTTCCAAGGTTACGGGATCGTCTTCCCCGTACCAACGAAATGTCATTTTCATCTTAATCTCTCCTCTGTATCATAGGATGTTAAACAAATTTTATCATAAATTAACTGCAATTTCTATGTTAATATTTTCAAAATACATTGCAAATATTTTAAAGATATGCTATGATACACACGAGGTGAGCGTTATGGACAAAGGAACTTCATACAGAACAGATTTTTTCGAGGTTGCACACTCTTTGACAGAGAAGCCTGACCCCGCTTCTTTTTCGCTTCATACGCATCAGAAGTGTGAGTTTTACTACTTCATATCAGGCAAAGGTGTTTTCCATATTGAAGGAACAGACTACCCTTTAAAACCCGGAAACATTCTTATAATGAATAACACCGAATCTCATTATATCGAAATTGACCCGAATCATCCATACGAGCGCCTTGCCATCCATTTCGACAAGAATTTCATCAAGAGAATCGATCTAAAAAACGATTTACTCACTTTTTTTGAAGACCGCGACCCCGGTGAAAACAATCTTGTTACAAAAGAAAGCTTTGATACAAACCTCTATCTCAGCCTCATAAACAATATTCAGAAAAGCATAGAAACTGACGATACGCGAACCCTTACCAATTTTATAGCGCTTCTCAGCGAGCTCAAAAAGGCATATCTCAAAAATATGGCGTTTGAATCTACCGCAAAGAAAACTCTCGTAAACCGCATAATCAATTACATCCTTTCAAACATCGAAAACGATATAAGCCTTGACGATATTTGTGACGAGTTCTACATCTGCAAATCTCAGCTCTGCACCCTCTTCAAGAAAACAATGGGCGTTACCGTATGGAGCTTCATAACTCTCAAACGCCTTACTCTTGCCAAGAAGCTGCTCGAAGCCGGATACACTCCGACCGAGACATATTCAAAATGCGGGTTTGGCGACTATTCGAGTTTTTATAGGGCGTATAAAAAGCATTTCGGTATTTCACCAAAGAATAATAATCCACCCGCATAGCGGGTGGATTATTATTTTAAACCTTATTCAATTCCCAGATTTCGCAGTGCTCGGCACTTTCTCCGGGAGAAATTCCAAGGAGCGGTGAAAGACTTTCCATTTCTACCATATGCTGACATAAAAATGTCTCATATGAAACTCCGCCATCGGGATATGTTTCGTCCTCCTCAATGAGAAAATCAAGAGAGAAGGTTACACCGCGGTTTTCATACCAAACCTTGCCGTACGGATGACCTATGCCGATTTTATATTTTTGCTCTATCGGCAAATGAGTGAGCGTAATCTCTTCGTTGGAATACTTCGCGCGCTCGTCGCCGAGATTCGTATAATGCCATGTTGAGAATTGATGACGAGGAAAGAAACCGTCAGAATATTTCTTCATCGGGATATGCTCGATGCCACCCGCCGCCATAGCGGAAATCGCCCAAAGCGCCATGTTGATTTCATCCTCACCAACATTTTCAACCCTGTGCATTACGGTAAGGCGAGCTTCATCGCCGTTTTCCTCACTGCCAAAAGAGATAAGCATACGCTTTCTTACAGAAAGGCGCGGGTCTTTTTTCTGTGTCAGGAGAATTTTATCATTCTCAATTATCTCAAATGAAATCGGTTCATTGTCCGGGTGATAGTCATGCTCTCCTTCAGGCGCCAACCAAAGACGGTGACCGCAGTGTACTCTCCAGCCGTCAGGCGTTGTCAGGTCTGCCATATCTTCAGGCTGTTCAAAAAACACATTTTCTCCTCCGCAGAACGAAAAATGGCCGATTCGTATGCCATATTCAAGCGGTATTATAATTTCAATCGTTCCGTTATCCGCATAAAGACTTTCTCCGAATCGCGGATGTTTTTTTACTTCGTATTTCATATTCCACCCCGTATCAATGATTGCTTTTCCTGAATTTGGCAGGTGAAATGCCCTTGTTTTTTTTGAAAATCTTGCTGAAATACTGCTGTGTCGAGAAACCGAGTCTTTCAGAAATCTCTTCAATGGAAAGCTCGCTGTTGAGGAGAAGACTTGTTGCCTTATCAATTTTTCTTGAATTTATATACTCACTTACCGTACATCCGAGATGCGAATGGAACATCTTATATAACGAACTTTTCGGAACGAAGCTTGACCTTGATATTTCCGATATCGTCAAGTTCCTTTCATAGTTCTCGTTTATGAAAGCAAGCGCCCTTTCAAACGCAGGATCATATTTCGGCGTCAACATCTTTTCAAACAGAATATACTTCACCATCATCATTGCGACATTTGATATGCTCTCTATTTTCGCCTGGTCAAATATTGAAAGCTCATCATAGAACACCTGTAACTCCGAAATCTCTTCATTTGAAAAAAGAGCTTTTTTCTCAAGCACGGGAAAACTTTTTTCAGTTCTTATCTGCCCGAGAAGAAGATATGCGATTATCTTTTTTTCATACATAATCGGAAGCGCAAGGTCCACAAGCCCAGCATGACAAACATGCATCACCGCTCGGTTTTCAGCCTTACACCTTTCAAGCAGTTCACGGTCTGAGCATCTGCAAGCAAGCCTGCCGTCATTTTTTGTGTGCATCAACTCACAGAACTTATTGTTCTTCTGTCGCTCATAAGTGAGAAGTTTGAAATTCTCGTCACACACTCCAAGTACAACGCCGGTTGCCACGAAAAAGTCGCGGATTAAATCTCTTATTTTTTCAGGCTCGTAATTAAGAAACATTCTCTTGCCTCCCAAAGCCTTTCGGCTCTTTAGTATTCAAAAATAGCAAAACCTGCTGCAGGAATAGTTGCGAAGTAAGTCGTATCGTCAGCTTTTTCAATTTTTACAGCATCTGATGAAAGCTTTATTGCTTCAAGCTTTGTTGCAGTCTTGAATGAAATCTTGACGCGTGCGTCTGCCTCTTTTATGAGGGTGTCGCCTTCCTCTATGCTGCGACGGTTGCCTTCGTTGTTGAAGATTGATACATATCTCTTACCGTCCTTGTCCTTTGAAAGAAGCCAATGGAGGGAGTCAACACAACAGTCCATAACTTCTTCTGAGAGGTTTGTGACTTCAATCGCAAGTTTTTCAAAGTCTCTGCTTTCGAGAACTCTGAATGCATCACCTTTCTTTGCGGCGAATGCGCCATCAGGTGTTGCATCAATGAGAGCTTCGTACTTACCTAAAACCTCATCGCTTGCATCTTCATATATTATATCAAAGAAATCGCCGAAGCGCGAGTTTGTCATAACATGGCCTTCGTTGCCATACTCATTTCCGAATCTCTCAAAGAAGAGTTTAAGGACATCTTCAATGTGGCCGATGTACGCTCTGCGCTCTGCGCTTATGTCACAAGCCATATAATCTTCTCTGTGTTCGCCGATGTGGTACGGGTCAAAGAATTCAGGAAGCTGAACACACTTGTAGTTGAGCGGAAGAACGATTGCGAACGGAATATTTGCCTTTATTGTCTTGTAGTTGCGCGCAAAATCTATAAATTCCTTCTTCACGAGACCGTAGGGGGAGAGTTCAAAGGTCTTCTTGTTCGAGTAGCTTGAATTGAGACCCCATTCCTCGCTGAAGTAGTCAGAACCTGACATAAGAGCGTAGTAGTAGATTCTTCTCTGAAGAAGTCTGGAGCTACCACTGTTCGGAGTTGCTTGCTTGAGGCAGTCAAGATATATATCTTTTGTGTGGAACCACTCTGTTTCGTATTCATCTTTATTATACTTCGGAAGTGAATAGAACGACTGCTGGTGAGCAATCCACGGCTCGTAGTAAAGACCCCAGAGCTTGCCTGCGCCTTCCATTATACCGCGGGCGAGGGCAACTGCGATTCGCATCTGGGCAATCTGCCAGCCGACCTCAGGCATAAATGTACGCATGCCGAGCTCCTCCTGAAGCTTCGGGAGAAGGAAGTAGCTGTCTGCGGCGAAAGT
>JAZOAS010000076.1:0-35410 GCA_045595605.1 Eubacteriales bacterium | reverse complement strand
TCGGATATTGCAAAAAAGCTCACGGTGCGCGGGGGAAGTGTAATCGGCGTTGACATCTCAAAGGACGCGGTGAATCTCGCCGCGGGACGCGATAAGAGCTGTACTTTCGTTGTTGCGTCAAGTGCCGATCTTCCGATTCATGAGAAGAGTACAGATGTGATTGTCAACATTTTTGCTCCGTTTTTCGGCGCTGAGTTTTCGCGAGTGCTTCGTGATAACGGGATTATAATAAGAGTTTTTCCGCTTGCTCGGCATCTATGGGAGCTTAAAGCACTTGTGTATGATACTCCTTACGAAAACCCGGAAACCGATATGGTGGAAGAAGGCTTTTCTGTTGTCGGGCGTCATGAGGTCTGCTTTGGTATGAAGCTTTTAAATGAGGACATCAGAAATCTTTTTGTAATGACTCCCTATTTTTACCGCACAAGCGAGCGTGACCTTTCAAAGCTTTCCGGAATTTCTGAGCTTTTCTGCCGTGCGGAGTTTGGAATAGTGGTATATAAAAAGGATTCTCGGTCATAGAATTAAGCCGAGGGGGTGCGCGATATGGCGAACTGTTTTGATTATCTCGAGTGGAGAGGGGATGTTCCGTTTTCTTCGTCAGAGTTAAACGAGGTTGACGGTATGCTCATCTCCCGTTTTGCATATGCGCCGTTTGAGCTTGCGGGAGGAAATTTTCCGCAGAAAGTGTCTGATGCGTGCCGGAACATGCTCGGGAATGATGAGCTTGAGGCACATCTTGTACATAAGGATGACAAGTCTGTCATAGAGGCGTTTGAAGAGTCTTCGCGTTTTTCCGACTGCTATGTTTTCGGGTATGAGGACAAGATTGACTTAGTAAGCGAAACGCAGTTTTCGGCAATAACGATGAAGCTTTCACCGATGCTCTACTATATAGCGTTCCGCGGAACTGACGATACTCTCGTCGGGTGGAAGGAAGATTTCAACATGAGCTTCACTTTCCCCGTACCTGCGCAGAAGCTTGCGGTGGAGTATGTTGAGAAAATCGCAAAGAAGGTACGCGGAAAGCTTATAATCGGCGGACATTCAAAGGGCGGAAATCTCGCGGTTTATGCAGCGGCTTTTTCAAAACCCAGAGTTCAGTCAAGAATTGTAAGGGTCGAGAATTTTGACGGCCCGGGGTTTGACGAGCGCGTTCTCGGTATGGAAGGGTATCTTGCCGTGCGCGAGAGGATAAACACCTATGTTCCAAAGTCGTCTGTTGTCGGGCTTCTGCTCTCTCACGAAGAGGAGTACACGATTGTTGACAGCACATACTCAGGGCTTCTGCAACACGATACATATTCGTGGGTGGTACTTCGCGATAAATTCAAGTATCTTGAAAAAGTCACGGATGCAAGCCGTTTTCTCGATATAACGCTTAAGGAATGGATACGGAATCTGCCACCTGATACGCGCGAGATACTTGTTGACACGCTTTATGAGCTGATTGCAGGAACGAATGCAGAAACAATAAGCGAGCTTTCGGGAAACTGGTTCTCGAATGCGATTTCTGTTATAAATAGTTTCCGTGGGCTTGATGACGAGACGAAAAAGCTGATGCACGAGGCAATTTCTGCGCTTGTGAAAAGTGCGAAAAAGACGATTTTTAAGGAATTGCAAAAAAGATAAAAAGGGAATTGAAACCGCAGAGTGAAATCTGCGGTTTTTTTGTGTTAAAAAAGCGGAAATTTTCAATTATTTATATTGTGTTTTTCTTGGTTTTATAATATAATTATTGTTGGTAGATTATATTCAAAATCGGAGAAAGGAGCGGGGATTCGACATCATGAAAAAGGTCTTTGTCATAGCACTTCTTTTTGTTCTTATATTTGCAGGTTGCAGCGAAAATGCACAGTCGGATATCTTCGCTCTGCCTATGATGCCGGAAACGCAGGGCGCGCTTTTGGAAACCGTTGACGAGGTGCGTCTTGAAGGCTTTGAATATGCAGAGCCGCGCTCGGGCTTTAACCGCTATCCCGTGCAGCTTGTTGACCTTGACGGCGACGGTGAGGATGAGGGTATAGTCTTCCTTCGCAATGTTGTCGATTCTTATAAGACATACATTTACATTTTCGAACAGTCACAGTCGGTCTTTACTCTGTTTGATGTCATAGAGGGAAATGAAAACGAAATATATACAGTTTCGTATTCCAAGATGCTTGACGGCGAAGGCTATGAACTTATAGTCAAGTGGGGCGCAGATGATAACGGAAGCCACGACATCACCGCATACACTCTCACAAACGATGGAATGGAGAAGACCCTTGATATAACGGCGAAGCAGTTTTCTGTAAGCGACATAAGCGGCGACGGCAAAAACGAGCTTCTCGCTGTCATAAGGCGCGACGGAAAAGTTTTTGCGGATATATACTCTGAAAACTCCGGCGAAATTGAAAAGGCCTCATCTGTCGAGCTTTCCGAAAACGAAGGGAAGGTAATAAGAATCCTCTGCGGAAAGGTTTTCGGCGAAGTGAACGGCGCGTTTATTGAGCGCGAATCGGACGACGGAATAATAACGGATGTTGTAATCTGCGAAGAAGGGAAGTATGTGAACCTTCTCCCCGGCGGTGACATATGCACTGTCCGCGCGCTTTGTACGGATGTCAATGACGACGGGATAATCGAGCTTCCTAAGGAGACGGAGGAGGATAACAAACTCTCTACCGACAGAACATACTCGTGGCGAAGCGCTCAAAAAAACGGAGGGCTTATTCAGCGGGCGTTTACCTATCACTCGTTCTCAGACAACTGGTATTTTTCAATGCCGGTCTCCTGGAGCAAAACGGTCTTTGCAAGGAGCCTTCCGATAGGAACGCAAAGAGTAAAGATAAGCTTCTTTACCCGTGAAAGAATCAACGAGGACGAGGAGTCTTATGTAGAAGCGCCGCTGTTCAATATATATGTGCTGAAGGATAGCAGTAAGGGCGCGTTCGGTACAGACGAGAGCAAGGTCATAATTGCGGAACGCGAGGATATGACTTTTGCCGGAGAGATAATAAGCACGGAATACCTCGGTGAAGTTATAGATGCAGACTTTTTCAAAGAAGCGTTCAAAAACAGAAAGAGTGACTGGGCATCTGAAATACTCTTTGCTTAGGAGGGACTTTTAGTGAGTACGAAAAAAATACTTGTTGTTGAAGACGAAGACAGCATAAGAAGCTTTATAGTAATAAATTTAAGCCGTGCAGGCTATGAGGTCTGCGAGGCGGGCTCTGGAGAGGAGGCTCTTTCGGTTCTCGAGAAGGAATCGGGAATCGGTGTTGCGCTTCTGGACCTTATGCTCCCGGGAATTGACGGGTTTGAGGTGTGCAAACGAATCCGTGCAAAAGGCTCGAAAATAGGAATAATCATGCTTACCGCAAGAACTCAGGAGGTTGACCGCGTTACCGGTCTGATGACGGGGGCTGACGACTATGTCACAAAGCCGTTTTCACCGACAGAGCTTATCGCGAGAATAGATGCGCTCTACCGCCGTCTTGACGGCGTAATCGGTGAGGACAGTGCGAAGATAACAAGCGGTCCGTTTGAGCTTAACACAAGAAACCGTACGCTTGACAAAAACGGAAAGCGAATCCGTCTTACCCAGGTTGAATACACGATAATGAGATACTTCCTCGAAAACCCTGACCGCGCGATTTCCCGCGAGGATATGCTTACGGCGGTGTGGGGAAATGATTATGACGGCGAGCTCAAGATAGTCGATGTTAACATCCGCCGTCTGAGAATAAAGATAGAAGATGACCCCGCGCTTCCCGGATACATTCAGACGGTGTGGGGCTTTGGGTATAAGTGGAACTCATAAAGAAGCTTTAAAGAGAGGAGAAGGAAAATGCAACGAAAGAACGGACTGCGCCGCCGTTGGATGATAAATAACCTTTTATATGTTGCACTTATAATTGCTGTTTGTGTTGTCGTGTTTTCGATAAGCGTTATGAATTACTACTATGTAAACATCCGCACAAGCCTTACAAACAGCGCAAATATGAGCGCGCAGTATTTCAGCATTGACCTTGCCTCAAGTGTAGATTCGTTTTATTCAAACGCAAAGAGGCAGATTGCCTCGGCCCCGCGCGGTGACAATATCGAAAAGCAGATTTTGTTTGCAAACGGCCGAATAGTAATGTCAACCTCGGGTCTTCCTGCGGGAATGATGCCACAGAGCCCCGACATCACCGAGGCCGTTGAGAAAAAACAAACGGCAAACTTTGTCGGGCGCGATACTTATACGGGCGAGAGAATAATGAGCGTTTCAAGCCCGCTTATCTCGGGTGAGAGCGAGGTTGTCGGCGTTATCCGTAATGTAACGAGCCTTCGCCATGTTGACAGAAGAATTCTTATCCAGACCGCGCTTGCAGGCGTTATAGGTCTTCTGATGCTTCTCATAGTATTTTTCTCAAACAAGATGTTCCTGCGTTCAATCATATCTCCGCTCCGTGAGGTCATAGACATTGCAAACAAAATTGCAGGCGGAAGCTATGGCGCGGTAATTGAAAAGAAATACGACGATGAAGTGGGCGAGCTTGTCGATGCGATAAACGGAATGTCTGCCGAGATTGCGCGCGCGGAAAAGATAAAGAATGAATTTATCTCATCAGTTTCCCACGAGCTCCGAACCCCGCTTACGGCGATAATCGGCTGGGGCGAAACTCTCACAACCGTCGGTACGGAAAATGCCGAGGAGACGGGCAGAGGCGTTGAGATAATCTTAAAGGAGACCCGTCGCCTTTCAAAAATGGTTGAGGAGCTCCTTGACTTTGCGAGAATGGAAAACGGTCGCTTCACGCTCTATGTCGATACGGTTGACCTGAAAGCCGAGTTTGAAGAAACGCTGTTTATGTATGCCGAGACCTTCCGCCGCGAAAAGGTGGAGGTTGGATACTCGCAGGATGAAGAGGACGATATCTTCATAAGCGGTGACCGCGAGCGACTTAAGCAGGTATTCTTCAACATCATTGATAACGCGATAAAGCACAGCGGAGAGACGAAAAAGCTTGACATCAGCCTTGTCCGTGAAGGCAAGCTTGCGCGTCTTACAATCCGCGACTACGGCGAAGGAATTTCGGAAGAGGATTTGCCGTATGTCAAGGTCAAGTTCTATAAGGGAAAATCAAAAGTGAGCGGCAACGGAATCGGTCTTGCCGTGAGTGATGAGATAGTAAACCTCCACGGCGGAACTCTTGATATCGCAAGTACGCTCGGAGAGGGAACAACAGTTACGATAAGCCTTCCCGTGAAGGAAACGGAGAATAAAGAATGAGTGATATAAAAAGCTGTAAAAAGACGACAATCGGCGGTCAGGCGCTGATTGAAGGAATAATGATGCTCGGCCCGAAAAAAGGCGCAATAGCGGTGAGAAAGCCGTCGGGCGAGATAGAAATGAAAATAGATGAAAAACCGCGCCTTGCGGAAAAGTACAAGTTCTTCTCACTCCCGTTTGTACGCGGAGTTATAAGCCTTTTTGATTCACTACGAAGAGGCTTTTCGGCGCTTGAGTATTCTTCATCGGTTGCGATGGAGGGAATAGAAGAGGAAGAGTCAAAATTTGAAAAATGGCTTGAAGAGAAGTTTGGAAGCAAGGTAGTCGAAAAAGTTATAATGGGAATCGCGATGGTTCTCGGTGTAGGAATCTCAGTTTTGCTGTTCGTTTTCCTGCCGACAATCCTCGCAGGATTTCTTGACGGAATAATAAAGTCAAATCTTTTAAGAAACATAATTGAAGGCGTTTTGCGAATTTGTATTTTCCTTGCATATATGTTCGGCGTTTCAAGAATGAAGGATATGAAGAGAGTTTTCTCGTATCACGGTGCAGAGCATAAGACGATTTTCTGCTACGAAGCGGGGAAAGAGCTTACTGTTGAGAATGTAAGAGGCTTTTCAAAGGAGCACCCGCGTTGCGGAACGAGCTTTATGTTCTCAGTAATGATAATAAGCATTCTCGTGTTCTCGGTTATCCGTTGGTCAAACCCGTTTGTGAGAATGGCGCTTCGCCTCCTTCTCCTTCCGGTTGTTATGGGCATAAGCTATGAGGTCAACCGCCTTCTCGGAAGATATGACAATCCGATTACGCGCTTTTTCCGCGCGCCCGGCGTATGGTTCCAGAAGTTTACGACCTTCGAGCCTGATGACAGCATGATAGAGGTCGCGATAGCTGCGCTGTCTGCGGTTATTCCCGAAGACGAAACGGCTGATAAATGGTAAAATTACGGGGAGTAGTTGAGAGAAGTGTTTACGACATACAACGATGTTTATCTGGATGTAAGGCGAAAGCTGGTTTCAGAAAAAGTGAATATGGCAGAACTCGAAGCGTTTGAGATTATCCGATTTGTCACGGGCAAGAGCCGTGAGGAGTTTGTCCGCGATAAGTATCTCCACGCGTCAGCTGAGGTCGCCACAATGGCGGCGTCAATCGCGCTTCGCAGATGCTCGGGCGAGCCGCTCGCGTATATTCTCGGCGAGTGGGATTTTTACGGGCTTACACTAAAGGTCACGCCCGATGTCCTCATTCCGCGCTCGGATACTGAGGCGCTTGTCGATTGTGCGCTCCGCAGATGTGACGGTGCATTCCGTTTTCTCGACCTCGGTTGCGGAAGCGGATGTGTCGGAATCGCAATAGGTGCGATGCGTGAGGGGTCTCGCGGTGTGCTTGCGGATATTTCCGACAAGGCGCTTGCAGTCGCAAAGGAAAATGTGTATAACCAGAAGCTTTCCTCGCGCCTTTTGTGCGTGCAGGCGGATATGACAAATGAGCCGCCGCAGAATATAGGAAGCTTTGATGTCATAGTTTCAAACCCGCCGTATATAACAAACGCCGAAATGACAGAGCTTGACAAATCTGTCCGTGAGTTTGAACCGTACGGTGCTCTCTGTGGCGGTGAGGATGGGTTTGATTTCTATCGCGCAATCTGCAAAAACTGGCTCGGTGTACTCAAGGACGGCGGCGTGCTCGCGTTTGAGTGCGGAATAGACCAGAGTGCAGAGCTTGAAGCAATTTGCGCGTCATTCGGGCTCAAATCAATTCAGACAACGCGTGACACGACAGGTGCAAACAGAGTTGTGTCCTGCATAAAATAAGTATTAAATAACAGGAGTGTGTTAAGATATGGAAAAAGAAAAAGCACTGGAAACCGCGATATCCCAGATTGAAAAACAGTTCGGAAAGGGAACAGTTGTCCGCCTCGGCGATAAGACAAGCATGAATGTAAGCTGTATTTCAACAGGCTCACTTACGCTTGACCTTGCACTTGGTGTCGGCGGGCTTCCGAGAGGAAGAATTATCGAAATGTACGGCCCTGAATCTTCAGGTAAGACAACGGTTGCTCTTCATGCAGTAGCTGAAGCTCAGAAACTCGGCGGCGAGGCAGCATTCGTCGATGTTGAGCACGCGCTTGACCCCGTATATGCAAAGGCTCTCGGCGTTGATATCGACAGTCTCATCGTCTCTCAGCCTGACGCAGGTGAAGACGCTCTCGAAATTGCAGAGGCACTTGTCCGTTCAAACGCTATCGACATCATCGTTATTGACTCTGTTGCGGCTCTCGTTCCGCGTGCGGAAATCGAGGGTGAAATGGGCGATGCTCTTGTCGGCGCTCACGCCCGTCTCATGTCAAAGGCCATGAGAAAGCTTGCAGGCGCAATCTCAAAGGCAAACTGCGTAGCAATCTTTATAAACCAGCTTCGTGAGAAGGTCGGCGTTATGTACGGTAACCCCGAGGTTACAACAGGCGGTCACGCGCTTAAGTACTACTCAAGCGTACGAATCGACATCCGTCGCGCAGAGACTATCAAGAACGGAACTGAGTTCATCGGAAACCGTACCCGCGCAAAGGTTGTAAAGAATAAGGTTGCACCTCCCTTCAAAACAGGTGAATTTGATATCATCTACGGTCAGGGTATCTCAAAGGTCGGCGAAATTCTCGACCTTGCGGTAAAGTTTGACATTATCCAGAAAAGCGGTTCATGGTTCAATATGGGTGAGACTCGCCTCGGTCAGGGCAGAGACAGCGCAAAGCAGTATCTCATTGATAACCCTGATGTTGCTGCGAGTGTAGAAGCTCAGGTTCGCGCAAAGTATGACGAATCGCTCTTAGCTCCTGAGAAAAAAGCACCTCAGGCGGCAGGAAAAGGTATCAGCGTTGACGCTGACGATTTTGAAGGATAAAAGCTTAAAGAATGAAAATAGCAAGCATAAAGGTAGGTAGGCGTGACAAGGAAAAGCTTGTTATCCGTACGGAAGACGGCGCGTATATTTCAGCCCGTGTTGACGATGCTTATACTCTTCGTGTGGGCGATGAGATAACAGAAGAGTTTGCCGCAGAGCTTGAGCGGAAATACTCAAAAACGCTCGCAAAGAAAAGTGCGGCAAGGACGCTTGGCTACAGAAGCGCATCAAAAGGTGAGCTCAAGAAGAAGCTTTTGCAAAAAGGTTTTACGGAGGAAGATTCGGACGAAGCTGTAAACTGGCTTGAAGAGCGCGGGTTTGTCGATGACGAGTCCTATGCTGAAGCGCTCGTTCAGTATTACGCTTCGCGCGGATACGGCGAGCGGCGCATAAACGAGGAGCTTCGCCGTCGCGGAATTTCAAAAGAAATCTGCGAGGAGGTTTCTGAAACTTTGCCCGATTTTACAGAGGAAATCAAAGCTCTTATTGAGAAAAAGCTTCGCGGAGAAGAGCTTACTTTTGAGAAAAAGAATAAGATTGTCGCATTTCTTGTGCGACGGGGATTTGGATATAGCGAAATCAAAACTGCGTTTTCCGAGATGCAGTTTTCTGTGGAGGATCTTGACTGATGGCAAAAATAGGCGTGGTGTCACTCGGATGTTCAAAGAATCAGATTGACTGTGAGCATATGCTCTCGCTTCTCGATGCGGAAGGCTATGAGCTCACGGTCGAGCTTAACGATGTTGACGCGGTTCTTATAAACACATGCGGGTTTATAGGCGATGCCCGTGATGAAGCATACGAGTACATAAAAGAGGCGGTTACCTTAAAGAAAGAGGGGAGCGTCGGTAAGATAATCGTAACGGGTTGTCTTTCCGAGCTTATGAAGGATAAGCTTCACGACGAATTTCCCGAGATTGATGCTCTTGTCGGTTGCGGAAGCTACCTTGACATCTGCGATGTATGCAAAAAGGTGTTCGACGGAGAATATGTAAGTAACTTCAAAGCTCCGCACGAAGCTCCGCTTGAATGTGGAAGAGTTCTTACCACCCCGCCATATACTGCGTTTATAAAAATTGCCGAAGGCTGCTCAAACTGCTGTTCATACTGCGTCATACCTCGCCTTCGAGGGAAGCTTCGCAGCCGTGATATGGAAGAGGTTGTAAACGAGGCGAAAGCTCTTGCCGAAAGCGGAGCGCGTGAGCTTATCGTTGTCGCGCAGGATACGGGAAGCTACGGTCTCGATAAAGGCGGAAAGAGCCTTTTGCCTGAGCTTCTTACACGCCTCTGCGAAATAGAGGAGCTTAGCTGGATACGCGTTCATTATCTTTACCCCGATAAGATAGATGATGAGCTTATTGAAGTTATTGCAAATAATGAAAAGATAGTAAAGTATCTTGATATACCGATTCAGCATATAAACAATCGTATATTAAAGGCGATGAACCGCCACGATACGGGAGAGGAAATACGCGCTCTCTTTAAAAAACTTCGCGAAAGAATCCCGGGTGTTGTAATAAGAACAAGCCTAATAGTCGGTTTTCCGGGCGAGACTGATGAGGAGTTTGAAGAGCTGTGCGATTTCTTGAAGGAGTATAAAATCGAAAGAGCCGGCGTTTTTGCATATTCAAGAGAAGAAAACACCCGCGCAGGCGAGCTGGAAGACCAGATAGACGAGGATGTAAAGCTCCGCCGCGCAGAGCTTGTCGGCGCGCTTCAGGCCCGCGTTATGGATGAATATAACGCAAATATGGAAGGAAAAACCATCACCGTACTTACGGAAGGTTTTGACAAATACAGCGAATGTTACTTCGGAAGAAGCTTTGCAGATTCGCCGGATGTTGACGGAAAGGTTTTCTTCCACGGAAAGAAGGGAATCCGTCCGGGTGAATTTATCGAAGTTCAGATTACAGAGGAGCTCGACGGCGACCTTCTCGGTGAAGCGAAATAGGAGGATGAAAATATGACAACGGCAAATATAATTTCAATAGTAAGAATTTGTCTTATTCCGATATTCATAGCTTTTGCGCTTCTCGGAATCCCGTATGGTCAGTACATAGCTCTTGCGATATTCATTCTCGCAAGCGTTACGGACTGGGTGGACGGATATATCGCAAGAAAGTACAATCAGGTAACTACCTTCGGTAAGTTTCTCGACCCGCTCGCTGACAAGCTTCTTGTCACGGCGGCAGTCCTCGTCCTCATCGAAAAGGGAGACATGGGAAGTGTTCCCGCATTTATCATAATTGCGCGCGAGCTTATCGTTACCTCTCTTCGCATAGTTGCGATGGGCGAGGGTATCGTCATTGCGGCGCAGAAGTCGGGAAAGCTCAAGACATTTATGCAGATTGTCGGAATTGTGTTCCTGTTCACTCCGCTTAAGGATATTGCGCTCGGCGCGATTTCTGCAGGAGATATCGCAGTATGGCTCATTGCCGCAATCACGCTCATATCGGGAATCGAATATTTCAAGAGCTTCGGCGGAGTTCTCAAATTTTCCGCCGACAGCAAAAAATAGATTGAGAGGAAATAAACTATGAAGCTTTTTAACTCGCTTACGAGAACAAAGGAAGAATTTAAACCCATTGAAGAGGGAAAAGTAAGGATGTATTCCTGCGGACCGACTGTATATAACTATTTCCATATCGGAAACGCGCGTCCGTTTATCGTTTTTGATGTTCTCCGCAGATATATGGAATACCGCGGATATGATGTAAAGTTCGTTCAGAACTTTACGGATATTGACGACAAGGTCATAAAGCGTGCAAACGAAGAGGGAACAACTTATAAGGATGTTTCCGAGAAATATATAGAAGAATACTTTGTTGACGCGAAGGGGCTTGGAATTCATCCTGCAACCGTTCATCCGCGCGCAACAGAGAATATTGATGCTATTATCGAAATTATATCAACTCTTATCGAAAAGGGCTTTGCTTATGAATCAGAAGGCGATGTATATTTCCGTGCGCTCAAGTTCAAGGAATACGGCAAGCTTTCAAAGCAGCCGCTTGAGGACCTTGTAGCAGGTGCTCGCATTTCTGTCGGTGAGAAGAAAGAGGATGCTACCGACTTTGCACTCTGGAAGGCTGCAAAGCCGGGTGAGCCGTACTGGGAGTCTCCGTGGGGCAACGGTCGCCCGGGCTGGCATATTGAGTGCAGTGCTATGGCGAACCGTTACCTCGGAAAGACTATCGATATTCACAGCGGCGGTGTTGACCTCACCTTCCCGCACCATGAAAACGAAATTGCGCAGAGTGAAGCTGCAAACGGCTGCCAGTTTGCAAACTACTGGCTCCACAACGCGTTTTTGAATATTGACAACAAGAAGATGTCAAAGTCACTCGGTAACTTTTTTACCGTCCGTGATGCCGCAAAGGTTTACGGATATGAGGCTATTCGCTTCTTTATGCTCTCAGCTCATTACCGCAGCCCGATAAACTACTCGGAAGAGTCGCTTATGCAGGCAAAGGCAGCGCTTGAGAGACTTCACAACTCGGAAGACAACATGGAATTCATTTCGAAAAACGGAAGCGGAGAAGCTCTCACGGAGGATGAAAAGAAGCTTCTTTCGGGCTTTGATAAATACAGAGAAAAGTTCATCTCCGCTATGGATGATGATATAAACACAGCAGACGCGATTGCGGCGATATTTGAGCTTGTCCGCGATGTCAACACTGCTCTTGCGGATAACGGAAAAGCTATACTTGCAAAAGAGTGCCTCTCACGCGTCCGTGAGCTTTGCGATGTCCTCGGAATCATAGAGAAAAAGGAAGAAGCTTCTCTTGATTCTGAGATTGAAGAGATGATTGAAAAACGCCAGACGGCACGAAAGGAAAAGAACTTTGCCGAAGCTGACAGAATCCGCGATGAGCTTAAAGAAATGGGCATAATACTTGAAGATACACCGCAGGGCGTAAAGTGGCACAGAGCATAATGCGTTGTTCAGGGCGGAGACTATATCTCCGCCCGACTTTGGTATAAGAGAGAGGCGAAATATATGAAAATAATGGTAATAGACGGAAACAGCATAGTGAACCGTGCTTTTTACGGTGTTCGTACCCTTACCAACGCTGAGGGGCTTAATACGAATGCGATTTATGGCTTTCTCTCTATTTATTTCAAGATTTTAGACGAGGTCAACCCCGACGGAGTCTGCGTCGCGTTTGACCTTAAAAAGCCGACCTTCCGCCACCTTAAATACGAGGGCTATAAGGCTAACCGAAAGGGGATGCCGACAGAGCTTGCCGAGCAGATGGAGCCTCTCAAAGAGGTTTTGGACGCGATGAACATAATGCGAATTGAGTGCGAAGGCTTTGAGGCGGACGATATTATAGGAACCGTAAGCCGTATATGTGCGGAAAAGGGCGATGAGTGTATCATTGTAACGGGTGACCGCGACAGCTTCCAGCTCATTGAAAACGACGGGACGAATGTTCTTCTCGTTTCATCGAAAATGGGAAAGACGATGACAACGCTCTACAACGGTGCAGAGCTTCTTATGAAGTACGGGCTTCCGCCAGCTCTAATGCGCGACCTCAAGGGTCTTATGGGAGATACCTCCGACAACATTCCGGGTGTCCCCGGAATCGGTGAGAAAACCGCGACGGAGCTTGTCTCAAAGTTTGGCGATATCGACTCTATTTATGAGAATATTGACTCGCCCGACATCCGCGATTCCGTAAGGAAAAAGCTTCGCGAAGGAAAAGATTCGGCGTACCTTTCAAAGTTTCTCGGAACTATCGCGCTTGATGCGCCGATTGACTTTTCGGCAGAAAAGGCAAAGCTTCGTGAAGTTGATAACGACAAGCTCTTTGCGCTGTTTTCGCGCCTTGAATTCAAGAGCTATATTTCGCGTCTTGACCTTAAAACACCTGAAAGCTCAGAGGTTGCAAAAACAGTTGTTACGGAAAACTTTTCCGCAACTACTCTTAAAACAAGTGGGGAAATTAAGTCTGCAAAGAGCGCGCTCTCAGGGAAAAAAGCAATCGTTGTCTGCGCCGATGCGTTTATGGGCATGGCGGTATTGTGCGACGGCGTAGTTTATAAAATCTCGCGCGCCGATTGCGATGAGGATGACTTTACGGATTTTCTGAGGTTTGTATTCTCAGAAAGTGTTGAAAAGACACTTCACGATAAGAAAAATCTTTACACCATTCTCAAAAAAGAGGGAATTGAGTGTAAAAATGTTACATTTGACACCGCTCTTGCGTCGTATGTCCTTGACCCATCAAGGAAAAGATACGACATTGTTTCGGTTTCGCATATGTTCGGGTGCGACCTTGATATTGATTATGAAAAAATCTGCGACCCGTCAAATTTCTCACCGCTTACGGGAAGTGAGGCAGGTCTTGCGTCCCTTGAAAATGCAGTAACGGCGCTTTCTTTTATGGAGACTGAAATGAGAAAGAAGCTTTCGGAAACAGGAATGGAAAGCCTTTATTTTGATATAGAAGCGCCCTTTACCGATGTGCTTACAGATATGGAAGAGGCGGGCGTTTCGGTTGATGCGAAAGAGCTTTCGGCTTTTTCCGAGAAGCTTTCGGAGGAGTGCGAGCGCCTCTCAAAAGCGATTTTTGAGTGTGCGGGTGAGCAGTTTAACATCCTCTCGCCTAAGCAGCTTTCGGAAATCCTTTTTGAAAAGCTTCAGATTCCTCCGCTCAAAAAAACAAAAAGCGGATATTCGACTGATGCGGAGGTTCTTGAAAAACTTTCAGGACACCACGAAATCATCCCGCTCATCCTCGAATATAGAAAATATACAAAACTCAAGTCAACCTATGCTGACGGGTTGCTCAGGTTTATTTCGGAGAATGACGGAAAAATCCATACAACCTACCAGCAGATGATAACGGCGACGGGCAGAATCAGCTCTACCGACCCGAACCTCCAGAACATCCCGATTCGTACGGAGCTTGGCGGCGAGGTAAGAAAGATGTTCGTTCCGACGTCAAGCGAGTTCGTGTTTATAGATGCTGACTATTCGCAGATAGAGCTTCGCGTGCTTGCGCACATAACGAAGGATAAGGAAATGTGTCGCGCTTTTTGCGCGGGTGCAGATATCCATACCGAAACTGCATCTTCTGTGTTCGGCGTTTCGCCCGAAGAGGTAACCCCCGAAATGCGCAGGGTTTCAAAGGCGGTCAACTTCGGTATAGTTTACGGAATTTCGGAATTCTCGCTTGCCGAGGATATCGGCGTTTCGCGATTTGAGGCAAAGAGATATATCGAAGCATACCTTGAAAGATTCTCGGGTGTCCGCGATTATATGAAGAGTATCGTCGAAAAGGCGAAGGCTGACGGATATGTTACTACCATGTTCGGCAGAAGAAGGTACATTCCCGAGATAACCTCAAAAAACTTTAACATCCGCTCTTTCGGAGAGCGCGTCGCGCTTAATGCGCCGATTCAGGGAAGTGCCGCCGATATTATAAAAATCGCGATGATAAGAGTTTCCAAACGCCTTTCGGAAAGCGGTCTTTCCGCACGGCTCATACTTCAGGTTCACGACGAGCTTGTTGTTGAAGCATCAAAAAAGGATGCTGATGCGGCTATGAGAATTCTCTCTGAGGAAATGGAAAAGGCGTGTGAGCTTCTCGTTCCGCTCTGTGCAGACGCGGGCGTGGGAAGTACCTGGTATGAGGCGAAAAAATGATTGAAATAAGAAAAGCAAAAGAGGCGGATATCGAAGCGATTGCCGGTCTTGAAAAGCAGTGCTTCTCAGCTCCTTGGAGTGAAAAGGCGATATCTGAGACAATGAAAAGTAAAGACAGCCTTTTTCTCGTAGCAGAAAAAGATAAAAAGACGGTTGGATATATCGGGTCGTATTTCTGCTATCCCGAAGGGTATATAACAAATGTTGCGGTAGATCCGGAAGAACGCCGTCAGGGTATAGGCAGGCGCCTCATAGAGGAGCTTATCGCGCTCGGAAAAGAGCTTGGCCTCTCATTCTGGACGCTTGAGGTGAGAGAGTCGAATGTTCCTGCGATTTCGCTCTATGATTCGCTTGGTTTTGAAAAAGTAGGTCGCCGTCCGAGGTTTTACAGTAACCCCGAAGAGGCGGCAGAGCTTATGACATATTATATTGATGCATCGGCGAGGTAAACCGTCGGTATGTGGAAAGGATAAAGAAGTGAAGATTCTTGCAATAGAAAGTTCGTGTGATGAAACAGCCGTAAGCATAGTCGAAGACGGCAGAAAAATACTCTCAAATGCGATTCTTTCTCAGGCGGATATGCACGCGCTTTATGGCGGTGTTGTACCTGAGATTGCGTCACGAAAGCATATTGAGTGCATAAGCTCGCTTACGGACAAGGCGTTTGCTGATGCGGGGCTTTGTAAAGAGGATATTGACGCGGTTGCGGTTACATATGCACCGGGGCTTATCGGCGCGCTTCTTGTAGGCGTTGGGTTTGCAAAGGCGCTTGCATTCTCGCTCGGAAAACCGCTTATACCGGTTCATCATATCCGCGGTCATATTGCCGCGAATTACCTTGCGTTCCCGGAGCTTACACCCCCGTTTCTCTGTCTTGTCGCATCGGGCGGTCACACGCTGCTTGTAGATGTAATTTCATATACGGAGTTTAAGATTCTCGGCTCAACGCGTGACGATGCGGCGGGCGAGGCTTTTGACAAGTGCGCACGAGTTCTTGGAGCGGGCTATCCGGGCGGTGCAAAAATTGACGAGCTTGCAAAGAACGGAGATAAAAATAAGTACAAGCTTCCGCGCGCACATATAGATGGCGCGGAGCTTGACATGTCCTTCTCCGGGCTAAAAACCGCGGTTATTAACCTTGCTCACAAGGCAGAGCAGAAGGGCGAGGAGATTGACCGCGAGTCGCTTGCGGCGTCGTTCTGCAAGGCTGTATGTGATGCACTCGTGCCCAGAACTATGGAAGCGGCAAGGATAACAGGCCGTAAAAAAATAGCTATCGCGGGAGGCGTTGCGGCAAACTCGTTTTTACGCGCAAGGCTTCAAAAAGAGGCAAAAAGTTCCGAAATTGAGCTTTTCTTCCCACCACTCTCACTGTGCGGTGACAATGGTGCGATGATAGCTTCTCAGGCATATTATGAGTTTTTACAAGGGAATATCGCAAAAACCGACCTTAATGCCAAAGCAACATTGCCGATTGATTTTTAAGAAAATAATTTCTCGGTATTATGTAAACTCAATAGCCGTTATCCGACATTGTGAAAAGTGCGATACACAGGTTGGTTAAAAATGTAAAAAGAGCTCAAAACCGTTGGAAATAAAGCGGTTTACTGTTGTGGAAAAACCTGTGGAAAATGTGGATAACTATTTGTAAAACAAATTATCACAAAAATTTACGTAAACTGACAAGGGTAAAAAATGCGCCTTTTGCGGGAAAATGCAGAAGCGACGGTAACGGCATATTCAATAGGGTTTGCGGTTTTTTGGAAAAGTTTGGAATTAAAAAAATGACCTTAAAATGTGACAAAAAGTTTTGCAAAAAACGAGTGATTTCGACAAATGTAAACTTGCTTGTCAGAGTGATAACAAAATGTAATAATGTTACAAAAATCCTGAATTGCCAAAATGTATTCAGGACGAAAAAAGTCGTCTTAAGTTGACAAAGATGTCGATATATATTAAAATTATGCAGAAGGAGAGATTTGAAATGGAAAACACAATGAAGCAGTTCGAAAAGATTATTGAGCTTCAGCTTAAAAGAGTTGAGGCGATGAAGAAGGAAAACGAATTTATCGACTATAAAACCCTTCCGAAGATTATTATAGGCGTCTGCGGCGGCGACGGTATCGGCCCTGCGATTACGGCTCAGGCTCACCGCGTCCTCGAGAGCCTTCTTAAGGATAAAATTGATGCGGGAAAAATCGAATTCCGCGTCATCGATGGCCTCACAATTGAAAACCGTGTCGCGGCAAATAAGGCAATCCCTGACGATGTTCTTGAGGAACTCAAGGCTTGCCATGTCATTCTCAAAGGCCCGACAACCACTCCGCGTGCAGGTGACCCGTGGCCGAATATCGAGTCTGCGAATGTCGCGATGAGAAAAGAGCTTGACCTTTTTGCAAATATGCGCCCGGTAAAAGTTCCGAGCGAGGGAATTGACTGGATGTTCTTCCGCGAGAACACTGAGGGCGGTTACGCTGTCGGAAGCATGGGCGTAAATGTTACTCCGGATCTTGCTATCGACTTCACCGTTGCTACAACCCAGGGCTGTGACAGAATTGCAGAGCTTGCTTTCTCATATGCAAAGAAAATGGGCAAGAGTCGCGTTACAGCAGTAACAAAGGCAAATGTCATCAAGACAACCGACGGTAAGTTCCTCGATGCTTGCAAGCGCGTTGCGGCAAAGTATCCGGATATCGCGTTTGACGACTGGTACATAGATATCATGACAGCGAAGCTCGTTGACACAAAGCGTCGCCGCGACTTCCAGGTAATGGTTCTCCCGAACCTTTACGGCGACATCCTCACAGACGAAGCTGCTGAGTTCCAGGGTGGCGTAGGTACTGCGGGAAGCGCAAATGTCGGCAAGCGTTACGCTATGTTTGAAGCTATCCACGGCTCTGCACCGAGAATGGTTGCAGAGGGCAGAGATAAGTATGCAGACCCGTGCAGTATGCTCCGCGCGGCGGTTATGCTCCTTGAGCATATCGGCGAGGTTGAGCTTTCTGCTAAGCTTGCAAACGCTCTTGATACATGTATGTATGATGAGAAGAAGCTTCGCGTTACCGGCCGTAGCGACGGTGCAACCTGCGAAGAGTTTGCAGATTATGTAATTTCTAAACTTTAAGGAGAATTCCGGAATGCAGGAACGGTATATTTCAGCTTCTGTAATAAGAAGACTTCCGAAATATCATAGATGCTTAAGAGAGCTTGAAAAGAACGGCGTGGATAAAGTTTCCTCAAGCACGCTTGCGGCGGCACTCGGGTTCACGGCGTCTCAGGTAAGACAGGATTTTAGCTGTTTTGGCGGGTTTGGTCAGCAGGGGTATGGGTATAATGTGTCGAGCCTGCTTTCGGAGATTGCGGGAATAATCGGCATTGACAAAAGCCATACCGCCGCGATAATCGGCGTCGGAAACTTAGGCCGTGCGCTTATGCACAACTTTAACTTTAAGAGTAGCGGTTTTGAGCTGGTTGCGGCATTTGATGCGGATGAGAAGATTATAGGAGAAAGAATCGGAGACATTGAGGTTCTTTCGGTTTCGTCTCTTGAGGAATATTTCAAAGAGAATCCGTTTGATGTTGCGGTGCTCACGCTTCCGAAGGCTTATGTGAAGGATATGGCGAAGAAGGTTTCAGAGCTCGGCGTTTCGGGTATATGGAACTTCACGAATATCGACCTGTCTCTTGAGGAGCTTCATGTTGCTGTTGAAAATGTTCATTTTGCAGACAGCTTAAAGATGCTTTGCTACGAAATTTCAAAATAATATCAGGAGAAACAGAATGGTGAGGAGAGTAAAAACAATAGTTCTTCTCGTTGCCCTCGTTTTAGCGCTTGCGTTTGCGGCGATGGCTTCGGGCGGAACCTCCGCAGATCCGCTTGTTTCAAAATCTTTTGTTGATGTCACTTTTTTTGATAATGTCATCTCCAATGCGAAAACAAAGGTTGCGTCAGCGGTATCTTCTTTTAAAAGTAAATATATAAATGCGGCTGAAAAGGCATCGGATTTATCTCTTTTAGAGGATAAGTTTGTTGCGGGTACAGCGCAAGCAGTACTTGAAAATTTACAGCGCAAAGGTAAATATCTCTATGCAACTGACCGCATCACGGCAAAGAAATTTTCTTCCGGAGATGTTATTTCAGGCAGACAGGGTATGATTTTTATAGTCAAATCCGGAACTGTGAGATGCACATCAGGTAAGGTTATCAATATAACCAAGGGCGTTGAGGTTTCCTCACCCTGTGGCATCGGAAACTATACGCAGTATATGTTCCCTGAAAATGGCGGAAGTATTGAGATTATAACGAAAAATGCCGAAGTATTGATAGATGGTATTTATGCTGTTTCTTCATACAAGCCGAAATATACAGATGAGGCGTATGCTCTTAAGAAGCTCGGACTTGTAAGGGGTGCGGCAGACGGTATGGAGCTTTATCGCGGAAATACCAGAGCCGAGAGTATAACGATGCTTATCCGCCTTCTTGGTGAAGAGGGAAATGCTCTTGCCGCTGAGCATTATCACCCGTTTACGGATGTTGATGCATGGGCAAAACGCTATGTCGGTTATGCGTACCGTATGGGATATACAAAGGGCGTTTCAAACACTCGCTATGGCGGAAGTGAAATGACAACGTCGATACAGTATATGACATTTATTTTGAGAAGCCTCGGATATAGTGAGGAAGCGGGCGATTTCAAATATGCATCGGCGGTTGACGATGCGGTAAGGCTTGGAGTTATCCCGCAGAGCACCGCATCAGAGCTTTACTCAAATGAATTCCGTCGCGACCATGTTATGCATATCTCATATCTTGCAATGTCTGCAAGAGTAAAGGGAAGCAACCAGACGCTTCTTGCGCGCCTTGTTGCAAACGGCGCAGTTTCGGCAGATGCGGCAAATGAATTCTTAGAAAGATAAAATTTATCGGGAGTAGCGATAGCTACTCCCGATTTTGAGTTGACAAAAGGCGTTTGTATAGATTATAATAGTATGGCACGAAAAATACAACGGGGTGTGGCGCAGCTGGTAGCGCGGGTGGTTTGGGACCATCAGGCCGCAGGTTCGAGCCCTGTCACTCCGACCATAGAATAACCCTAACTTTGATAAAAAGTTGGGGTTATTGATTTTTGGCTTTAAATAAGGCTTTTCAGCACTTTTATAGCAACAAACAAACCGCTTCGATTTATTTTCGAAGCGGTTTTTCATGTTTTTAGTGCTTTTTTGAAAAGTAATAGGGTTCAGATGGCTTAAATGGGGTTCACGTGATGCAAAAAGGGTTCATATAGTCATATAATTTCTCAAAAACCTTTATTTTTTAATGTTTATATGATATAATTATTACAATTAGTTGATATTGTGTGATGGTAGGAGTAAATATGGAATTACTAAGACTATATTTTCAAATGGCATCAAAAATTAATATTGAATTCAAAACTTTAATGAAATCCGGAAATTACGAGAGTATAGTTTGCGATTTAATGAATATGTCAAATACTATATTTCCAAGCCATTACATACATATAAAACCTCAATTTCAGTCATCTGGGGAATGTGATTTTATTGATACTGTTAGTGGAGAAAAATTTGATGTTAAATTCCCTATCAGTAAAAAACAAGGAAAAATGATTGGAAGTAGAAATGGGGATGTAAATTTCCTTGCTAAATCAATCTACTCCGAAGCATTGGAATTTCAGAAATGTTTTTCTCCAACTCAACAGTTGAAAGTCCATGATCTACAATTATATAAAAAGTTCAAATCACACATTGAAGACTCAAGAAATGATGAGAATATAATATTTTTCATTCCATTTCCAATCGTCTATGATTTTGAAGGATTTCCACTTGCTGGATGTTCGGATATTCTAAAAAAGATATTTAAAGTGTTGGAATCTTCAAAAGTGATAGACGGTAAAACACTCTATGCCGTATACTGTTCAATTGATAAAAAAATGGTATTACGCAATTTGAGAACAGATAAAAGAGAATATATTTCATATCCTAAAATCGAAGAGTATATAAAATATGATGTGAAAGCTATAGAAGTTTAACTTTATACAACATGGAGGTATAATATGATTTATTGTGAGTACAAATATAATTATTATGATAATGATTTCCGCAATTATATGTTCATTGAGTTTGAAGATTATTCTGAAATCGGCATTGAAGTTATGGGAATTTTGGAGAACCGCACACAAATCATTATCTCTTTGTTTGACAAAATGATTATCAATCTGAAAATGTTGGGAATTTGTAAATTTTCCTCTCTGGAGTGAGACAAATAGACAGAAATATGCTATAATATAGTCGTAGTATGAAACTTTTGGGTCTAATTTTACGTCTATCCAAATAGAAACATAATTTTGAAGGAGGTAATCCCTATGAGAAAATACATAGCATTAGTTTTAGCATTGGTCTGTGTGATGGGTTTGGTTGGTTGTAGTCAAGAGGATAATAAGAAGCCAGTGGATAATGTTCAAATCAACTATACTATCGGTCATTCTGAAATCTATGATGAAAACTCTATCAAAGAGGCATTTAGTGCGGTAGAGAAGAAGTTTTCAGAGCAGTTTGTTGGCTGTACTTTGACCAAATTGAGCTATAATGAAGAAATTGAGAACAGATTTGCTGATAAAAGAGCAGAATATGCCACAGAATCAAATCTTGAACTGATAATATTGTTATCCACCTTTACAACAGACGAAAATGGTGGGGATGGTAGTCTTGAACCAAATGCAACCTATACCGATTGGCAGTGGCATTTAGTAAGGTCAGCAGATAATAAAAGTTGGGAAGTAAGAGATTGGGGTGTGGGTTGATAACACCTATTTGATATAATAAATACTGACCGATAGGAGCAAGGTTGGAATACACCTTGCTCCTTTTAATTTTCTATGGGCATTCACAAAAAATGAATAAAAGGGTCAGTTATACACACCAATACTTATCTCGGACAGAGAGTAAAGAAAAGACTCAGCGAAGAAAACGGAATCACTTTGATCTATGTGAATTATGATGAAGATGTTTCGGTGGATCTGATAAAGGAAAAAGTTAATCAAGCTATGGGGAACCCTGATACTAACAATTGAAATATCGCCTTAAAAAAGGGGGGTGCATTTTATCAAAATTAGAGTTGTTTCCCAAAAAAGACATCCGCAAGGATGTCTTTTTTGCGTCCAGATATGGAAGGGCTCGAACCTTGAAGGCTGCTGCACCTTTTGTTGCTTTTTAGCTCTATTTGTAGTAATATATAGATAACTTTTTCTCGGGGGTTGCGGAATGAAAAAACGGATATTCTATACTGAGCTTGCCTACATCATCGGGCTTTGCGCCGTGGCATTCGGAGTTATGCTTACCGTAACGGCGGATTTTGGTGTTTCGATGGTAGTTGCGCCGGCGTATATATTATATGAGTGGTTAAATCCCCACTGGAGCTTTTTCACCTTCGGTATGGCAGAGTATTGCTTTCAAGGGTTTCTCATTATCCTGACTACACTCGTTATGAGGCGTTTTAAGCTCGGGTATATATTTTCCTTTGTGACTGCAGTTTTATATAGCGTCGTGCTGGACGCTTTTATGCCGATTGCAGGTCTTCTTGCCGTCGATTTTTTCTGGCAGAGATGTCTGTGGTTTGCGCTCGGTCTCACTGTCACGACGGCAGGCATTTCGCTGATGTTCAGCACATATATTTCGCCTCAGGCATATGAGCTTATCGTAAAGGAAGCCTCCTCGCGCTTCGGAATCGATATTCATAAGTTCAAGATAGGGTATGACCTTGCAAGCTGTCTTTTGGGAATTATCATGAGCTTTGCGATTTTTGGTTTCGGTAACTTCGTAGGGGTAAGGTGGGGAACAATCGTCACCGCTTTCCTCAACGGATATATGATAAGCCTGTTTTCAAAGCTCTTTGCCAGATTCTTTGAGTTTCGCGACGCGTTTGCATTCCGCTCATTTTTTGAAGGAAGAAAGTAGAAAAAACCTCCCTCTTTTCTTTGGAAAGAGGGAGGTCTTGTTATTTTATTTCTTGCTCAAGGTCATTGAATAAATCGCTGTCGAAAAACTCTCTTACGGTAATGTCAAATCCGTCGCAAAGCTTTTTGATTGAGACAATACCCGGGTTTTTACTTTTTGTGCCAAGCATACTGTAAACAGTAGAAGGAGAAACGCCTGAGATGTTTGCGAGTGTGTTTACAGCTATATTTCGCTCGATGCAGAGCTCTAATATTCTCTTCTCTACAGCCTCTTTTATGTTCAATCAAATCACCTCTTTTGATATATCGAACTAATGAGTTGTGTTTGACAAGCAAACACAACAAGTATATAATGTATGCTAAAAGCATACATTATATACAATGAATTTTAGTATATGCTTTTAGTATATGCAAATTTAATATATACACGTCTTTGTTGGATATGTATAATTATATCAAAAATCAAAGGAGTTGAAAATATGTTCAAAGCTGAAATGGATAAAGAAAAAGTTGGGAGATATCTTGACGACCTCATTAAACAAAGGTATAGTTCAAGGAGAGATTTTTGCCGGGAATATCTCCGTATCAATGGTGAGGAGGAAACGGATGAGAAAATTAATAATATGTCAAATAGGATAACTCAGATAACAAAAGGTAACAAAGCGATACAGACTTACGATTTACCTTTTTTTACAGAACTTTTGGATGTTTCTTGCGAACAAATATTAAGTGCAGGAGAATGTTCTGTTCCGATTTGCAGCAGAGTTACGAACTATTCTATTGCTTGTTCGCAGGATCCCGAAGAGTGGGATGAATATGTTAACCGTGCGGATAAACTCATTCTTAATTCAGATGAGTATGGCAAGACAGTTCTTGATTATGCATTGGAATTCGGAAATTTTAAATTCATAAAGTATTTAATGGAGAACAACTTTATTTGGTTTGATAGCAGAAGGGACGAAGATTATGTTCAAACATTTGGTGCTGGGACTTCAATTAAGCGTAGGGATGTAAGTCACATTGACTACGGACTGGAGGCGAAGCTTAAAAACGAAGATGAGCTTCGCATAAAGCTCATTGCACTTGCAGCAGATAACGCAGATATTGAAATGTTAAATGCTTTAAGGGCAAGAGAAAACCCGCAATTATATTTTAGGATTCGCTATCTATTCAATTTGCAGTATGCCGATTTTGATGGTTGCTACGACGAAAGAACGGTCGAGCATATTGCAGATGCGAAAGAAGAGGTTCTCGATTATTTCACAGATTCTTTTGAAATCGCAGAAGTGGTGAAATATAAAGATGGGAGTACGCGTACGCATACATTTATGTTTCCATATATATCAAAACTCCTTGATCAACTGATAACAAAAAGATCACCATTCACGGAAACAGCATTGAGAAAGGCGTTGAATTATAACAAAAAAACATATAAAAAACTTTGTGAGACAATTCTGTCTGTTAAAAACGACGAAGCTTTCACCGCTGATTATATAAAAGCGTTGTGGGGTGAAGATTTGTGGGTTGGGGTCTGTGAGCGTGATCTTAAGTTTTTTGAGAATGGAGATATTGTGGTGTTTCGTGCCTTTGATTCCTATATGACCACGAAAAAGCAATTAGATATAATAGTAACCAATGTACCACATGCGACAAAGGCTCCGACATCGCCGATACTTAAGAAGCTTGTAGAAGAGCTGAATGAATCATATCTTAAAATAAAGAACTTAAAAGAACATCTGAAGGAGGTTTGATTATGTCTAAATGGTGTTTAAATTATGAGTCAGGTGAATATGAGGATATAGATGAAGACGGGTTCAGTTGGACGCGTGGCGAGTATGTCCTGAATTGGGATGACAGCGAATATTGCCGCGAAAAAGAAGAAAGAGAAGACGAAAAAGGTTGGTAAAAAACACACCTTGCGAAAAGCAAGGTGTGTTTTTTGTATTTCTTAGTAAATGCCTTCTGCGAGCATTGCCTCTGCGACCTTCTTAAAGCCTGCGATGTTAGCACCTGCAATAAGGTCATATCCGAGACCGACTTCCTCAGCAGCTGCTGCGGAGTTGTCGTGGATGTTCTTCATGATTGAGCGGAGCTTTGCATCAACTTCAGCCGGCTCCCAGTTGTATCTCATGGAGTTCTGAGCCATTTCGAGAGCACTTGTAGCAACGCCACCTGCGTTAACTGCCTTTGACGGAGCAACAATCTTTACATTCTCTTTAAGGTATGCAATAGCTTCGTTTGTGGTCGGCATATTAGCGACTTCGATGTAGTACTGAACGCCGTTTTCTACAATCTGACGAGCCTCTTCCATACCGATTTCGTTTTGGTATGCACACGGCATCGCGATGTCAACCTTTTCGCCCCAGACCTTCTTGCCCGGAACAAACTTGCAACCAAACTTATCAGCATAATCCTGAGCGCGGTCGCGACCGGATGAGCGCATCTCAAGAAGGTATGCAATTTTTTCCTTTGTAACAACGCCGTCGGGGTCGTAGCAGTAGCCGTCAGGACCGGAGATTGTAACAACCTTACCGCCGAGCTCTGCAACCTTTTCGCATACGCCCCATGCAACATTACCGAAGCCGGAAACTGCAACGGTTTTCCCCTTTAAGCTGTCGCCGAAGTGCTTGAGGACTTCCTCAAGGTAGTATGTAGCGCCATAGCCTGTAGCCTCGGGACGGAAGTATGAGCCACCGAAAGCAAGACCCTTGCCGGTGAGAACGCCGTTCTCCCAGCAAGCCTTGATTCTCTTGTACTGACCGAAGAGGTATCCGACCTCTCTTGCACCAACGCCGATGTCGCCTGCCGGAACGTCAACATCCGGACCGATGTGGCGGTAGAGCTCTGTCATAAAGCTCTGGCAGAAGCGCATGATTTCTGAATCGGACTTACCGCGCGGGTCAAAGTCAGAACCGCCCTTTGCACCGCCTATCGGAAGACCTGTAAGGCTGTTCTTGAAGGTCTGCTCGAAAGCGAGGAACTTCATAGTGTCAATAGTAACGGACGGGTGGAAACGGAGACCGCCCTTGTACGGACCGATAGCGCCGTTGAACTGAACGCGGAAACCGCGGTTTGTGTGAATCTTGCCTTCGTCATCTTCCCAGGTAACGCGGAAGGAAATCTGACGGTCGGGTTCGGTAAGTCTTTCGAGAAGACCGACCTTTTCATATTCAGGATGCATAGCAACGATAGGCTCGATGCTTGCAAAAACCTCTTCGACTGTCTGGATGAACAAGGTTTCGCCCTTGTTTCTTTCCTTGACCGAGTCAAGGACTCTTTGCATATAAGGTGTCATAAAATTGGAACCTCCAAAAAATAAAATATGGTATGTATTATAGCACTTTTCAACCAAAAGTCAAGAAGGAGAGGTTAAAAAGTATAGATTACTGCAGAAAACTGAGTAAAAAATCTATGCCGTCATCCATAGGACTTACTATGTGTCCGCCGTCCCACACAGAGAAGCGGAAATTGCCGTCAAAACCGTACGGTACATAGTGTGCCTGTGCCTTTTGAGCCTCGCGCGAAGCCTCGGCAACGGGGAAGATATCGTCACGCGCGCCGACCTCGACGAAGACGGGGCGCGGTGCAGTAAAGGAGCAAAGCTCCGAGTCTGAAAGCGTTCTGTAAGGCTCACGGAACGCCCATTCGGGCCAGCGTGAGTCAAGGCTTCCGTTGAAGCAGGACATAAAATACCCCGCCTTTATTCTCTTATCAATCGCCATTGTGCGGAGAGTAAGAAATGCGCCATATGACATACCGCAAACGCCAAGACGCGACATATCGAGAAAGCGGAGATTTGAGAGAGCGGAAAAAGAGCGGATGAGAAAGAAAACTTCAAGTGCTGTCATACTGCCGCCAAGCTTTTTGAGTGCTCTGTCAATTCCCACGCGGTCATACTTTGTCGCATAACACGGCTTTGCGGGGCTTCTTCCGCAGTTCCACAGAAGAAACTGAGGAGAAAGAACGCAGACGCCCTTTTTGAGAAGACGCGCGATTAAATCGGAGTATCCGTTCTTGCCGTGTATTCCGTACATGAGCTCGGGCGTGCCGAGAAGCCCGTGTGCGGCAACGACAAGAGGGGAAGGGGCTTTCATTTTATGCGGAATGAAAAGAAGCGCGAAAAACGGAGACTTCGGAAGCGGGGAAAAACGAAGTCTGTAAATTTCGCAGAGCTCATCTTGCCCGACATACTCCTGCGATAGCGAGCAGGGGGAGGAAATCTCACGGTCAAGCGGCGCACCGAGCGCCTCTTCAAGCTCTGTGGGATTTTCCTTTTTGGGGAAGGAATCAAACCCGCTTTTTAAAAGAGAGAGAATACCGTCGAGATACTCTCGTCTTACATGCTCGCTTTTGTCAGGAGCTTCTGTAAAAAGGTTAATCATTTTTGATCTCTTCAAGCTCCTTTTTCAAACGGGAAATTTCGACGCGCAGAGCGCAGAATTCCTGCGCAATCGGGTCGGGAATATGAATCTGGTCAAGTTCTGAATTCTTCGGCTTTATGCCGCCCTGGCGCGCAACACGCGCAGGCACACCGACAGCGGTAGAGTCGGGCGGAACGGTATCGAGGACAACGGCGTTTGCTGCAATCTTTGAGTTGTCGCCGACGGTAAACGGACCGAGAACTTTTGCACCCGCACCGACCATAACATTGTTCCCAAGTGTCGGGTGGCGCTTTCCGACATCCTTACCCGTACCGCCGAGTGTCGCGCCCTGATAAATCGTGCAGTTTGCGCCGATTTCGGTTGTCTCGCCGATGACGATACCCGTACCGTGGTCGATAAAGAAGCCGGGGCCGATTTTTGCGGCGGGGTGAATTTCAACGCCCGTTAAGAACTTATTGAACTGGGAAACAAGGCGCGCAAGAAAAAAGAGCTTGTGTCTGTAATAAAAATGTGCAACGCGGTGGCGACAGATAGCGTGGAAACCTGAGTAGAGAAGAAAAACTTCAAGGTTGCTTCTTGCCGCAGGGTCGCGCTCGCGCGCAGCGCGAAGGTCCGCCTTCATATTATTGAACATATTTTATCCCCCTTAAGCCGAAGGGAGTTGAATCCCTCAAGCCTTAAACTTGTTAAATTTTTATCCTTTAAATTTGTCGTCCTCGAAAGGCGCGAGCCTATCTTCGTCCTCCGCATGTAAATTATATAAAATTTTCCTGCTTCTCGGGTCGAAGAGTTTAAAAACAATAAATTTCGATGAGATGCAAAGAAAATTCGGTGAATAATACTGGCGTATATTTGCTGAATTTTCTGCAGCAGATCGCAAAATTTATGTTTTTAAACCTTAAGGTGTTCGACTCCCTTCGGCTTAAGTTTATTCTATAAAGCCTCCGCCGATAACACGCCCGTCATCGTAAAGTACAAGCGACTGACCGGGAGAGACACCTCTTTGCGGTTTTTCAAAGTGAGCTTCTATAAAATTGTCGGAAACAGACACCTCACATTTACACAAAGGCGAATTGTAACGAATTTTACCCATACAAGAAAAGTTGCCATTCATCGGCTTTTCGCTTATCCACGAAACTCCGCGCGCCGTAACACGCTCTCTGCTCTGTGAGCCTTCAAGACCGAGAACAACCTCGTTTTTTTCAGCATCAAGCTTTGAAACGAAAATTCGTTCGGAGTACGGGATGTTAAGTCCTCGGCGCTGACCGATTGTATATCTGATAAGACCGCGATGCTCGCCGAGGTCTTCACCGCGAGGGCCAATGAAACGGCCGGGCTTCGACTTCCCGAAGCGCTCTTCAATATATGATGCGTAGTCGCCGTCAGGAATAAAGCAGATATCCTGGCTGTCGCCTTTGTCTGCGACGGTAAGCCCGATGTCGCGCGCAATAGCTCGGACTTCATCCTTTGAGAGCTCACCGAGCGGGAAAAGTGACCGCGAAAGCTTTTTCTGAGACAGGCGGTAGAGCGCATAGGTCTGGTCTTTTTCGCCGTATGTCGCACGGGTCGGAAAAAACTCACCCTCGTGCTCAACAAGGCGGGAATAGTGACCTGTCGCTATCATATCTGCGCCGAGCTCGTCTGCAAGGGTGAGCATCGTGCCGAATTTTATATGCTCGTTACAGAGGATACACGGGTTCGGAGTTCGCGCCGCGAGGTATTCGCTCGTGAAATTGTCGATGACATACCGCTTGAAATCAATCTCTGCATTGTACGAAATATGCGGAATATCAAGCTTTTTGCACACCTCGCGGGCATCGGAGTCGTCATTTCCGTGAAGAAGAAGAGTGACGCCAATGACATCGTATTCTTTTTTCAAAAGAGCGGCGGCAACGGAAGAGTCAACCCCTCCACTCATGCCGATAAGCACCTTCTTTTTCATAAAAACCTCTAAAGTCTGATGTTTATTTTATGCGGCGCGTGAGTAAGAACCTCACAGCCGTTTTTTGTAACGACTACCGAGTCTTCGATTCTGACGCCGCCAAGCCCTTCAATATAAAGACCCGGCTCGATAGTAACAATCATATTTTCAGAAAGGATTTCGTCTGACCGCCTTGAAAGCGTGGGGGACTCGTGAATTGCAAGTCCGACACCGTGACCGAGGGAATGGGTGAAGTATTTGTCCATATCCTCTTTTGCAAAAAGCTCTCTTGCAAGCTCATCAAGCTCGCGGCATGAGATACCTGCACGGACTTCAGAGAGGCATTTTTGCTGAACCTCAAAAACAATATCCCATATCCGGCAAAGCTCATCCGAGGGTTTGCCGATGTGGACTGTTCGCGTTATATCAGAGCAGTAACCGTTTATAACTGCGCCGAAGTCGAAGGTCATAAGACAGTTTTCGGGAATCGGGGTTGCTTCTGCACTCGCGTGGGGCATAGCACCGCGCACACCACTTGCGGCGATTGTTGAAAATGCCGCTTTTTCACCTCCGCGACGCGCCATTTCGTATTCGAGAAGAGCGGCACATTCGCGCTCGGTCATCCCTTTTGAAATAGCTTTGCACATAGCTCCAAAAGCATCGTCAGCAATTTTTGCAGCCTTTCTTACAGATGCAATTTCCGCCTCGTCCTTGACTGCGCGGATAGCTTCAAGAGAAGAATCAAACGGTACAAAAGAAAGCTTTCCGCCGACATAATCTTTAATTTTTTCAAAAGAGGCGGCTGTTATGTTCTGCGCCTCAAAGCCTACCGAAGAAGAGTCGAGAGAAGATAGAATTTCACCGATATGTTCAGCCATCGGGCGCGAGATAACGGTTATCTCAAAGCCTTCTGTCTGAGAGCGGATCTGAACATCGTATCTGCCGTCTGTAAGCGCATAAAGCTTATCAAGCGTTATGATAAGAGCACAGTTGCTCCCTGAAAAACCCGAAAAATAACGGTAGTTCTCGTATGAAGTTATGAGAGTTGCGGAAAGTTTCTTTTCGCGCAGCTTTTCCCTTAGCGCGAGAATCCTTTTATTTAACATTATCTTACCTCAAATTTCCATTCCTTTATAAGAAGGTTTCCTGATGAGTCACGCGCGCGGACAAGAACTGTGTGGAAGCCGTTCTTCAGCGGAAGCTTGATTGTGTATGAAATTTTGCCGGTCGCCTCATCAAAGGTGCGGTCAGGGCAGTCCCAACCGTTGACAACAAGCTCAACCGTTTCGGGAACGATTTTTGAAGCCTCATCTGCAAGAATTATTCCAAGAGACGGAGTTCTGCCGTAAGTGAGCATACCGTCACTCGGCCATGCCTTTGAGATTACGGGAGCCGTCATATCTTCATCAATGTCGGAGTAAACTGCGCGCATCTTATCAAAATACAGGCAACCCTGCGTGAGCTTTTCGGGGTTTGAAACGAGGTGAACGGGGACTTTTATATAGAGCTCGGAGCTGATTCCCTCGGGAAGGGCTACATCCATATACTTCCAACCCGTATGCTCAATTTTACCGTAGGAGAGGTGGTACTGCTTGCCGTCGGTATCCTCTAAAATTGAGCGGAGCTCAACGCCGCTTCCGTCACCGTAAACAAACATCCCAAGCTTTTTCGGAAGACTTGAAAGCTTGAATGCGGAGTTATCTTTTGAATCGGGAGAAATCATATAATATGAGCCGACGCTACCTTCAGTGTTTAAGAAGTTATAGTAAACCTTGAGCGAACGGAGGCCGTCATATACAAGGCTTGTTTCGTATTTCCAGTTTGGCTTTACCTTCGTGCTTATTCCGACGGGGACGAAAGTAACCTCGTCGCCCTCAAATTCCGTAATCGGAAGCGGGGGGATTGTAGGCTCGGGCAAAACCTCGGGAGCTTCAGCCTCAACGGGGATTTCTTTGAATGTACTACCGTAGCTTACGGTTATGTTTCCCGGAACCGGATTTTCTGCAACGGTGAAGACACCGGGAGCGGAGAAGTAACCGAGCTCTTCGGGGGCATACCAAGTGAAGAGGTCGTTTCCTGCTTCAAGCTCAGCTCCGTTTGCTTTTGCGACGACATTGATTTCGTATGTTTCGCCACCTTTTGCAAATATGCCGTCAAGGTCGGTTTCAATAGTATCAATACTGTCATAAACTGTTACGGATGCACTTCCCGATGCACCGTAGGACATAGCTTCAATTGTGAAAGTACCTGCCTCTTCGGGGTAGAAGACACCGTCGGTGTCGATTACTGAATAGGAGTCAGTGTACCACTCGATGTCACCGGGGGCATCAAACGGTTTGTAGTTTCTGTCGTATGCACCGATTACATCAAAGTCATATTTTCCACCGATGAGAACATGGCGTTCTGTCGGGGAGAGCGCAAGACTTTCGGGAGTTCCGCTCGGTGCTGTATTCATAAGAACAAGCGCGTTTGCAACCTGACGCGGGCTTGAGCCTGAAATCTTGTTTACAACGCTTGTTTTCATATGACCGGGTTTTCGAAGAACAAATGTCGTGCTGCCACCACCGTCGAGGTTGAGCGCTTCGACACAGCCAAGAGCCTTCATTGCGTTTGCGGCAGACTCGTAGGACATTCCGGATGCTCCTTTTTGTCTTCCGTCAAAGGTTGCCATGACAACTGTACCGTCAGCTCGGATGCCGACGGAGGTTCGCGGCTGCTTTGAGGTGTCTTTTTTACTGTAAACTTCGCCGTCTTTGAGGAGAAGCTCGATTCCGCCGACTGCAAATTTTACATTTGACCAGAACTCGTTGAAGCGGAATTTGATTTCGTGGGTCTCACCGACAGAGAGCTTTTTAAGGTCTTCAATTCTTGAGCCCTGGGCAGAAAGGACGATGTACCCATCGCCGAGAGAAGTGTTGCCGACGGCGTCAAAGACTTCTTCAACAGTAAAGACGAGCGTGTCGCCGTGTCTTATATCACCGCTGTCAATACGGCAACGGAGCTCGTAGGCTTCCGTACCCGTCTTTGTTCCGCGCGCATAGTCGGGAGTGTAGAGCATAAGCGAATCTTTGCCACTCGCATGGGCGTTGTTAATTCCCGTAATGTCGCAAAGGATACCGTTTATGCGGAATTCCTTATCGAGAATGGTTCCGTGGCGGACGATGAACGGCTCGTTATCGTAGGTGAGACCAAACGCGGCGTAGTACTGCGGCGGAGTAGAAAGAATTCTGCCCTCGTCAATGAAAATGCCGTGAGGAACACCGACGCCGAAATCGAAGAAGTCGCCGTTTATTGCGGCAACGGCAACATCACCGCCGTCAGTATCGCTCATATTGTTCGCAATAGTATTTACCGTCTGGGTGCTGTAAACAAAGCCTGCGCTCTTTCCTGCGCGGAGAGAGGTGTAGGGGTTTTGAGGGTCAAACTCAACCGCGTTGATGTTCTGAGCACCGCCATTATCCGTCGCAACGAGCGAAATGTGGTTTGCGCCGGGCGCGACGGTTGTTATTTTATAATTTGTAATTCCGAAAGCCTCCGACATATCAGCGTACGAAAACGCCGAAGCCTGCAGTACAAGGCAGGTGCAGAGAGCAAAAGCCACAAGGCTTTTTGAAAGGTTCTTTATTCTTTTCATTTCTTTATCCTCAGTTTATCTATTCGTTCATTCCGCAACACTTTTTATATTTCTTGCCGCTACCGCAAGGGCAAGGGTCATTTCTGCCGACTTTTTTCTCAACACGGCGCGGAGTTTTCTTGACCTCAGAGGCGTCCCCGCCGAAGGCGCCTGTTATTTTTGCAACTGCGCGTCTCTCGGGTGCATCCTCGGTTCTGAGCCTGAAGGTGAAAATCATTCTCACCGTGTTTTCACGGATAGCGTTTATCATCTCCTCGAACATCTCAAAGCCTTCGTTTTTATAGACGATAATGGGGTCGTGCTGAGCATAAGCGCGAAGGCCGATTCCGCGGCGGAGGTCGCTCATTGCGTCGATGTGCTCCATCCAGTTTTCGTCAACATTCCTGAGAAGGATAACGCGCTCAAGCTCGCGCATGCGCTCGGAGGTAAATTCCTCTTCACGCTTTGCATAGACCTTTTCGGCAAGCTCAAAAAGGTCGCTTTTTAAGTCTTCGGCGTTATAGTCAACGCGATCAAGGTCATCACGGCTTAAGTTGAGGTCACCGTCCGAGAGGAAGATTCCGCGGAATCTCGCGCGGACAAGGTCGAGGTGCTCAGTCTGGACAAATCTTTCCTCGCCGAGAATTTCGTTCACGGTAGAGGAAATCGTTTCGGAAATCATATTCTTTATGACATCTCTTATATCCTTACCGTCGATGACGGACTGGCGCTGGTCGTATATAATCGTTCTCTGCTGGTTTATGACATCGTCAAACTGGAGAACACTTTTTCTGGCTGCAAAGTTTCGCGATTCGACATTCTTCTGGGCATTTTCAAGTGCTGTTGTGAGAATCTTCTGGTCAATGGGAGTGTCCTCATCAATTCCGAGGGCGTTCATCATTCCCATAATTCGCTCAGAGCCGAAGAGACGCATGATATCGTCTTCAAGTGAGAGGAAGAAGCGGGATGCGCCGGGGTCACCCTGACGGCCGCTTCGACCGCGGAGCTGGTTGTCGATTCTTCGTGATTCGTGGCGCTCGGTACCGATGATGAAAAGACCGCCTGCCTCGCGTACGCGCTCAGCCTCTGCATCGCAGATTTCCTTATACTTTGAATATAATTCCTTATACCTTGCGCGGGCGGTAAGAATTTCAGGGTCATTTGTCGGGGCAGAGCCGCCTGCATCGACGAGAGTAACCTCGTCCATGCCCTGTTTTCTCAAATCGCTCTTTGCAAGGAAGTCAGCGTTACCGCCGAGCATAATATCTGTGCCTCGGCCTGCCATGTTGGTAGCAATCGTGACAGCGCCAACCTTACCCGCCTGAGCAACGATTTCAGCTTCCTTTTCGTGGTGCTTTGCGTTGAGGACGGTATGCGCGATTTTCTCTTTCTTGAGAAGTGCCGAGACGAGCTCACTCTTCTCAATCGAAACAGTACCGACGAGAACAGGCTGACCCTTTTCGTTACATTCGCGAATCTGCTTGATGACTGCACGGAATTTTCCCGCCTCGGTCTTATATACAGCGTCTGTAAGGTCGTGTCTTATCATCGGGCGGTTTGTCGGAATTTCGATTACATCAAGGTTGTAGATTGACTCGAACTCAACCTCTTCCGTAAGTGCTGTACCTGTCATGCCCGAGAGCTTATCGTACATTCTGAAGTAATTCTGGAAGGTGATTGTCGCAAGCGTTTTGCTTTCGTTCTGAACCTCAACGCCTTCCTTTGCCTCAATCGCCTGATGAAGCCCCTCGGAGTATCTTCTGCCTATCATGAGACGGCCTGTAAACTCGTCAACAATTATAATCTCATTGTCGCGGACGACATAGTCAATGTCGCGCTTCATGATTCCGCGGGCGCGGATAGCCTGGTTGATATGGTGGAAAAGCTCGGCGTGTTCAGGGTCTGAAAGGTTTTCGATTCCGAAGGTTTTTTCCGCCTTTGCAATTCCCGACGCGGTGAGAGTTGCGGTCCTGTGCTTTTCGTCAATGATATAGTCGCCGTCGAGGTTGTCCTGCTCTTCTTTCTCGTCAACGGATGCAAAAACAATCTTTTTAAGAGATGCCGCAAAACGGTCAGCCTCGCGGTAAATATATGTCGGTTTCTCTCCCTGACCCGAGATGATAAGTGGAGTTCTCGCTTCGTCTATAAGGATGGAGTCAACCTCGTCAACGATAGCGAAAGCGTGGTTGGACCTTCCGACCATCTGTTCCTTGTAAAGAGCCATGTTGTCACGGAGGTAGTCAAAGCCGAGCTCGTTGTTCGTGCCGTAGGTGATGTCTGAGTGGTGAGCAGCTCTTCTCTCCTCGTGAGTGAGACCGTGGACGATTATACCGACAGTAAGCCCGAGAAAACGGAAAACGCGCCCCATAAGCTCACCCTGATATTTTGCGAGGTAGTCGTTGACCGTAACGATGTGAACGCCCTCACCGGTGAGCGCGTTGAGGTAGGCGGGGAAGATGGCGACGAGGGTTTTACCTTCACCCGTCTTCATCTCGGCGATTCTGCCCTGATGAAGGACAATACCGCCGATGAGCTGAACGCGGAAAGCATACAGCCCAAGAACGCGGAAAGCCGCCTCGCGGACGGTAGCAAAAGCCTCGGGAAGAATATCGTCAAGAGTCTCGCCGTTATTGAGGCGGGACTTAAATTCTGCCGTTTTTGCTGAAAGCTCAGAATCTGAAAGAGAGCGCATATCCTCTGCAAGAGCTTCC